>JAXDDP010000092.1:0-16806 GCA_034676785.1 Anaerolineae bacterium
ACCGGTAAGGTTCAACCGCTTTGAGGATCGCCTCGGCCTGAGCTTCGTCGGTGAAGTAGGTCGCGATGTATAACCCCTTGCCACCGACGGCATCGAGCAGCGGCAATACCTCCTCCGGATGGACGCCGATCGCTTGGACGCACTTGCCCGCTTCCAGGATCTTCCGATACATTCGGTACCATGCAGGATTCCCGCCGCTGGGAACCTGTGGGTCGGGCGTCCATTCGATCCCGTCCAGCGGTTCGATGTCCAGTAGCAAGTCCAGGTGGCAGATGCATTGATGCCCATCCAGGTGGAAGAGCGAGTGGTTGAGCCATGCACACTGTTCCGTCAAGGCGGGAACCACGAAGCGCTCGAACATTCGTGGCGAGAACATCGCCGCCGTGTCACACTGTACCTTGGCGACTTTCCCCGGTCCCCAGAGCCCGAACGCCCCAAAGGTGGAACTGCCATCCTCAAGCTTGATGATCTCGTAGATGCGGTCATAGACCTCGAAGAAGGCCTGGTTGACTTCGGTTACCTTCTCCCGCACCCATTCCGGTCGCTCGACCATATCGATGAGGAGCGCCTGTGGATCACGCAAGGCCGCGACGATGTCGATGTTCTCGATCACGTCCGGGCAGCCAACGAGATACTTTCCCCTGCCGAGGGTGGCACATTCTCGGAGGGTTGCTTCTGTGATCTGCCACCAGTAGTTCTCGGCCCTGAACTGCAGGGGCGGATAGCCCTCAGGGTCCTCGGGGTCGATCAGGGGGGCATACCAGACGGTCTCTTCTGCCAGCCTGGCCTCTCCTCCAAGGTAGAGTGCCAGCGATCCGGGGCCGATGTCGGTCGTCGCGATCGGCAGCAGATCGCCTGGGTAGGTCTGTTGAGTGAGCCGATGGTGGTTCCAGCGCGCCTTCCATCCAGGCTGTGTGTAGAAGTAAGTGATGTCCGGTGCCGCGCCTGGGTCGGCGACCGCTTCGTGAGGCGTCGCCCGGGGCAATGGCGTTCCCCACAGGATCAGGCCATCCCGGCGCCACCAGTCGATGAAGTGCTGCCTGGCTGTTTCCCAGTCAGGCTTCCAGCTACAGATCATCTTTGCAGACTCCTGTGGTCGTGGGGTGACGCTCGGGTATTGGGAACCTGGGACTGCGCTGAGCATCTCTGACAGAGTCCCCATAGCCGGTCCCTACCGGGTTAGAAACCAACGGCCTGCCCATCCTTGCGCCAGTCGGTGCCGGCGCAGTAACCACTCTCCAGACGGTAGATGAGTTGCGCACCACCGAAGAGGCCCGGGCCGGCGTTCTCCTGGATCGTGTGCCCCCGCGCCCGCAGCGCTTCGACGACGCCGGGCGCAAATCCCGGTTCGAGCTTGAGGCTCATATCCTCGTCGACGTACCAGCGCGGCCCATCCGACGCGGCCTGCGGATTCTGCCCGTAGTCAAAGATGCGGACCATCATCTGGACGTGGCCCTGTGGCTGCATATGCCCGCCCATCACGCCGAAACTCATCAGTGGCTCTCCACCCGGACGTGTGGCAAAGGCCGGGATGATCGTGTGATACGGACGCTTACCGCCTGCGACACGATTGGGATGTCCCTCTTCCAGGCGGAAGCCTGCCCCCCGATTCTGCAGCGCAATCCCAGTCCCTGGGATGACGATGCCCGACCCAAAGCCCATATAGTTCGATTGGATGTAGGAGACCATCATGCCACTCGCATCGGCGGCCGTGAGATAGACGGTCCCGTGATCCGTCGGCAGCGCCGAGGACGGGAACTGGGCCCGATCCAACGCGATCGTGCGAGCGCGGCCGGCGAGGAACTCCGCGTCCAGCAGCGCCTCGGGCGCCACCTCCATCCAGGCTGGGTCGGCGATGTGTCTGTGGGCCTCAGCAAAGCCGATCTTCATCGCCTCAACTTGAAGGTGAACGCTGTCTGCGGAATCGACCGGGTAGCGCCCCAGCTCAAGATGCCCGAGGATACCCAGAGTGATCAGTGCGGCCAGGCCTTGGCCGTTCGGCGGAATCTCGTGGAGGCGCGCGTCCCGGTAGGGTTGCGCCATAGGTCTGACCCATTCGGCTGCGTGGCTGCCAAGATCCTCTTCCGTCAGCAGGCCACCGGTCGCCCGGGCGTGTGCCGCGATCTTCTCAGTCAGTGGTCCGCGGTAGAAGGCCTCACCGTGTGTGGCCGCAATCTGCTCCAGTGTCGACGCGTGGTCGGGTGCGCAGAACCGCTCGCCGGGCCGGGGAGCGTGACCGCCGGGCAGGAAGGTGTCGGCAAAGGAGGGAAATGCCGCATAGCGCCGCTCCGCTCCGGCCCAGGCCCGCGCCGTGATCGGTGACACCAGGTAACCATGGCGTGCATAGCGGATCGCGTCGGTGAAGAGCTCCTCGAAGGGCAGCTTTCCCAGCCGGTCCGACAGCGCAACCCAGGCACTTACGGCACCGGGCACCGTTACCGGGTCCCACCCGATGGCGGGCATCCGTTCCAGGCCCGCGAAGCGCTCCGGCGTCAGTGCTTCTGGCGATCGCCCCGAGGCATTAAGCCCATGGAGCCGCTCGCCATCCCAGACGATGGCAAACGCGTCACTGCCGATGCCATTGCTTGTCGGCTCGACCACGGTCAGTGCGATAGCGGTTGCCAGTGCTGCGTCGACTGCGTTCCCCCCCTTGCGGAGCGCTTGCAGTCCAGCTTCGGCAGCCAAGGGCTGCGAGGTCGCCACGATGTTCTCCGCAAGGATCGGCATTCGTTGAGAACGGTACGGGAAGTCCCATGAAAAGCTCATGTCTGTCTCCTATCAGGATTCCATCAAGCCAGTTTCGGTCAGCGTAGCGGCACTGGTATCGAGCCTGAGCGTCTTGATCTCAAACCCGTTCAGCGCGACCGGTGCCGAAAGGCCCATACTCGGTACCGATATCCTCGTCGCCCGCGCCAGACCCGTTGGCTCGAACAGCCGGATGATATACCCACGACCGTCCTCGGCTTGTTTGAACCCCGTTACCTGTACGACATCGTCGTCGAGGAGTAGTCCCGGCCTGGATTGGCTCTCACCACCATGGGGAAAAAATGAGAGTGCATACGGCTTTTCGTTCTTCACGAGCGCCTCCCGGTCGACGGCGTCCAGCCGCTCCCGCACCGTTCCAGCGTTCAGCCAGAAATGGAATAGGCGCTCGCCCTGATCGATGCGCGGCGTAAACCGGTCCTGTGGCACCAAGGGCCTATCGTGGATGGGCAATGCTGAATAGGCTGGCGAGTGTAGCAAAGTCAATCGCAGTTCGCCGTTCGCAAAGTCCGAGCCATAGCTCCCGTCATTGATACAGGTCATAGCCTGGTCCAGGGTAGGGTCGATGGCCGCAACCCACTTCTGTGCTACAGCTTCGTCGCCGTTCGCCGGCAATTCCCCGGCACCATATGCGACCTGTCCCAGATAGGTGGCCCCGGGCATTGCAGTGGGCACCGAGAGCTTGAGCATTCGTGTCTTCTCCAGCCATAGCACGCGCACGTCCAGGCCTAGCTCCGTTCCGCGTTTGGGCAGGAGATAGCGCATGCAGATTGCCGAGCGCCCATAGCCGAAGACCGCCTCGATCACAGTGCGAACGTCGCCATCCTCGATGACCCGCACGGCGGGTAGCTCGGCGACCGAAACGCCGGAGAAGGTCGCGCTGTCCGTGGGTGTCATCAGTTCGAACGTTCCCAGAACATCACGGTAGGCCCGCATCGTCGATCCCCAGGGATCCTCATTGTCAGCAACGACGAGCGCTGCAAACGCCCCCGGCATCAACACGTCGGCACCGCGCACCCGGTAGCGATCGATCAAGCCCGTAGAGGCGTTGACGATGACTTCCAGATCGTCCGTCTGGAAATGGAAAACGCCTTCGGTCTCGACCAGGGCCGGGCGGGGCTTTTCCGGCAATGCCTCCAGGCGGCAGTCAAACCGGTTCATCTGGCTTGGCGCTAGCGTTGTCCGGAACACGACTCTCTTCCGCCAATCCAGGGCCAGGTTTCCTGCTTCCTTCTCAACCTGGGTCGGCAGGATGACGCCATCTTCAGTCGCTGTCACTTGGGTGAAGACCTCGTCCCAATGTGCGTCGGCGAGCTGAAACTCGCACTCCACTGTCGTCTCGATGGGGAAGGGATGTGGGTTATAGACAAGGATCGGAATCTCACCCATCGCGGCCCTGGGCTGCCCCTGGGCAAGGGCGAAAAAGGTCCGCGCGCGGAGGCGTGAGAGGATCTCCATGCCGTGGTCCAGGACCCGCAGCGACATCTCCTCGACCGGCTGGATTGACGATCCAGGCAGGATATCGTGGAACTCACAGAAGAGCAGGTCCCGCTGTGCTTCGGCTAACTCCGCCTTCGGATAGGGCAGAAAGCCCTGGATCGCCGCGACCGCTGCCATTTTCTCCGTGGCGTAGAGGGCGTTTTCCAATGCCCGGTGGCGCTGTTTGATGCGCACCTGAGAGGTGTAGCAGCCCACGGCCCAGGGGTTGATATCTCGCTCATGGCGAGGCAACGTGTCGCGTGGACGCGTCTCCAGCAGATCGGCGAAATAGGCTTCGGGCGTGGAGTGCCGGATCTCGGTGGCGTCTGTCCCGGCGATGAGGCTGGAAAGGTCCTCCAGGTCCTTGTGCGAAGGGCCGCCGCCGTGGTTCCCTACGCCCCACAGCAAAAGGCTTGCTGGTCGGTCGGGGTACTGGGCAATGAAACGCTCCACCTTTGCGCGTGCCCCGCCCAGCGCCGAGTTGTACCACGGTATAGTCCTGTGGCCCACGATCTCCGACCCATCGTACCCCACCCAGATGAACTCGTGGTCGGGCAGGTGACAGTCGTTCTCTGAAGGGCGGCAGAAGACGTAGCTGTCGTATCCACTTCGGGCCATAATCTGCACCAGGCCGCGGGTGTGCCCGAAAGGATCGAAGTTGATCGCTGTGGTTGGCCGGACGCCGAACTTCTCTTCGAAATAGCGTCTCCCCACCAGGATCTGGCGCACAAACGATTCGCCGCTGGGCATATTGCAGTCAGGCTGCAGGAACCAGCCCCCCATCACGTGCCAACGGCCCTCGCGCACGAGCCGTTGGATCCGACCGAAAAGCTCCGGCTCGAAGGACTCTATCCATTGGTAAAGCAAGGCCTCATTGTGGTTGAAGACGAAGCCGTCGAAGGCCTCGCACAGGTCTGCTGCGGTGCGGAAGGTGGAAATCGTTTCAGCAGCGCCCTCTTCCCATTCCCAAAGCCAAACAGGGTCGATATGTGCGTTGCACAGAAGGTGCACGCGGGGTCTTGCCCCCGATTCCATAGTGTCCATCGATCACCTCTCTGCCGTCCGGGCCGTGCGCAGCTTGGAGGGCTTGACCCAGAGGATGCTAGGCTAGCAGAATGTCAGCAATAGCGGTGGGCTCGCCATGCATATCTACGATGCCGAACGAGCCCTTGTAGTCCCAGTTCGCCCAACTGATATCGTACTCGTCGAAAACCGAGAGCATGTCTCGGAACCATGCGATGCGCAAGGGCTCTGGTGTTTGGTTGAAACAGCCGAACTCACCGCAATAGAGCGGCAGATTGCGATCCCGCGCGATGGCGATGGGCTCTGCCAGATCCGCGACGATGGCATCGCGACCGAAGGCACGGTTCCAATCGTTTCTGTCGACCATCTCGCGCAGCGCCGGGTCCATGGCGGCAAGGTCTTCGTCGGCAATCGGGCGTCCTGGATAGGCGATGGGTCCCGAATAGGTTCCGCCACCGGCCCACCATGGGGCCGTGTAGTGCGTCACGAACATCGGAAGATAGTAGTGGAAGGTGAGAATTGTATCGTCGTCTTCCGGTATGCGGAGCTGGCGAAAGGTCTGGTGCTGGTTGAACCAGTTGGAACCCAACACGATGGTGCGCTCGGGCTCCCGGTCGCGAATGGACTGGTAGGCTGCCGAAGCCACGCGGTTCCAATCGTCCGGATCGCGTGCAACCGCTTCGTTCAGCAGCTCGTAGGCCACCAGATCGGTCGAGCGCCAGTCGAGGTGATCTGAGATCTCTTCCCACAAGTATACGAAACGTCCCTCTTCCTCAGGATCAGCGAACAGAGGGGGATCGTTCTTGTCGAGGAAATAGTGCGTCCGCAGGATGTGTAGGTCGACAATCGCTCGTAGCCCGGCGTCTTCGCACCAATCCAGCGCCGACTCCAGGAGCTCGAATGCCTCCGCATCCTTCTCGCCCTCTGCGTCCCAGAGCTGTGTCTCGTCCACGGGCAGTCGGATGTGGTCGAGCTTGCCCCCGCCCATCTCGGCGATGCGTCGAACATCTCGCTCGGTAAAGAAAGCGAGCCGTTCATCTCCGCGTCGTTGACTCTGGCTGAGCCAATGTGAGATGTTCGTCCCACGTTTGATCGTAAATGCCATGACGGTTTCCTTTCAGTCTTAGAGGGATAGGGGATAAGTCACGGCAGGAAATCCCCAACCTGTTCCATATCCCCTGTCCCTGTACGTCACTGTTGCTAGACCACCACCGCTTCAATGCCCAGGAACTTGCATACCTGCAGCAGTGGCTGTGTGAGATCGCCGTGGATCATGCTGGCGTGATGGACAAAGCCCTCTTCGACCAGCGTCCGGTACAGGCGGTCATGGTCTTTGACCTCGACCCAGGACCAAGTCCCTGCTAACACCTCGTCGCTGGGGACGATCTCGCCCGTCGCGATCAGCATCTTCCACGCATTGTCGTATTCTGCCAGGCGGCAGAAGGTCACCGTACCCGGCTTGATCTGGAACTGGCTGAGGCCTTCCTGGGCGTCGCCCTCCACCAGGGCGAGCTCTCCTGTCATGTCGCGGCGGGACCGCAGCGCCTTCTCGCTGGAATCGCACGCCAGACAGGTCGGCGCGTTGCCGCAGTGCCAGGCGAGCAGTTGGTTGGGGTTCTCGCGGTGACGGATCGTCCAATCGATGAAGTGCGGCACCGTCTGACCCAGTGCGGCCCGGTAGCAGACCAACATCGAGAGCGCGCCGAGCACATCTGCCTCGCACGCCGTCAGCATGCCCTTGCCGGTGAGGCGTCCGTAGGTGGTGCAGACTGAGATGCCCATCAACTTGCCGATTGAGGGCCAGCACTGCATCGCCATCGCTGAAAGGCCGTTCTTCTCCCAGAACTCGGTCAGGGCAACCTCCAGCTTGGAGGCAGACAGAAGGTAGCGTTCGCTCACCGTTATCTCGTCATAGGATGCGCGGAAATCAGCAAGGGTGGCGATGACGGCAGGATCATCATCCGCTAACGCTGTCGCGCGATCGACGATGTCGGACAGCTCGGTATAGATCATGTTCTGCCCGAACTTGTTGATCATCGCGACTTCATCGTACCCCACGGTCTCAAACGTTGGAGGACGCACGCCCACCTGCCCGATGCGTGCTCCCTTGAGTCCTTTGATAGCGGCGACGGCGCGCACGAAGTCCTGCACCTCGGGGAGGAACTCCGGTTCATCGGGGAAGAAGAGTCCCGCGTACCGGAACGCGATCTTCCGCCGGTACAGGCCCGATGCCATAGATAGGTTACCACAGTACGAGTCTGACACACGCGTCATCCCGGCGTCATCCCGACCTGCCGGTTCCTTCGTCGCGTAAAGCAACACCGGCACCCCAAGCGTCTCAGCGACCTTGACCGCCGATCGCTCGTCGCCAAAGTCGAGTGGACAGAGGATGACGCCGTCCACCTTTTGGCGGCGGAAATACTCCGCAACGACCTCAGCTTCGTCCAGGGTTGAGACAGTACCGTTGGGCGTAAGCCCCTTCTCGGCATCCAATGTCTTCCCGTCGGGCGTGGGTTGGGGAACCACAACCTCCATCCCCTCGATTTTCGCGAAAGCTGCCAGGCTGTCGGCCCGCATCTTCTCGCACCACGGTGTGAACCGGAAACGGTACGATGGCACAAATCCGATCTTTACCTTCAAGTCCTGGGACATAGCATTCCTCGCATGGTTGGTCTGTGGGATATCTGAGTGCGACTAGTGTGCCAGCAAGAAGGTCCGCACGGCCTCCACGTATCCGTCGAACGCTTCGCGACGGATGTTATGGCCCGCCTCGCTGAAAAGGACAACCTCGATCTTCGGGTTGATGACTTTGGCGGCTGCGGCGATCTCGGGTGTGACGATTGCGCCCTTCTCTGTGTTTGCAGTGACGAGCAGCGTGGGCGCTTTTATCGCCGTTGCGATCTCTTGCCAGGGCCTGGGTTTGCTCTCCCAGCTTCCGACGACATTGGGACTGAGCTGCTGTTTGGACTCTGCCCAGGCATCGAGCTCGGCTTCTGCCCAGGCGGGCGATTGCTCGCGGCACATCGCGATGAGGGCTTCCTTGGTCATCTTCTTCTGCTCGATGATGCGCTCGCGCCGCTCCTTGTTGAAGGCCGCGCGCTCTTCCTCGTTCATCGCCTGCCGACGCGTTCCTTCGGCAAACCAGGCGGGATCTTCGAGCACCACCTTGCTGAAGAGGTCTGGATACGTGGCAGCCGCGGCTCCGGCGGTCGATCCGCCCATGGAATGCCCCATGATCGCGGGCATCTGCAATCCCATAGCCTTGACAAAGCATGCCACGTCATCGGCGCGGTCCTGCGTCGTGTAGCCTGTCTCCGGGGCATCTGAGAGCCCGTGCCCGCGCGCGTCCACCATATAGATGTCGAAGGCGTCCTGCAGCCTCTGCGCGACCGGTCGCCAGCATAGGCCGTTGTCACTGAAGCCGTGACACATCACCACTGCCGGCTTGCTGCCGTCGCCCGTGCGCCAGTAATGAAGCCGAATCCCGTTTGCCTCGACATAGCCCTCAGGCCATCCCTTCTTCTCGTCAACCGTGGTCATGATGGTTCTCCTCTGGATAGGTGTGGTTGCAGAAGGCTTGCCCGGCTGAGGGTTCTGGCGTTCAGCCAGGCAGCTTTCTGGACGTTCTGCACTACGCTGGCACTTCCTCCCGCGTCACTCGGTCCTCGTCAAGAACCAGGCCGAGGCCGGGAAGGTCAGGCAGGGTCAGGTTACCGTTCTCCGGATAGAACTGGTGCGCGTGGAGGGCCTGCTTGCGAGCCTGATGGCGGTAGAGGAACTCCACGTAGGGTACGGTGCTGGGTGACTGTGCCCCGGCGACGTGGAGTGCTGCCAGCAACGAGTGCCCATGCGCGACCACCGGGACCTCAAAGGCCGATCCAAGTGTGCAGATCTTCACCAACTCTGTGATGCCGCCAGTCCAGTCTGGATCGGTCTGGATCACGTCGATGGCATTGTTGACCAGCAGTTCCTTGACCTGCCACCGCGTGTAGACGTGTTCGCCGGTTGCAAGTGGGACCCGTGAGGCCTCACCCAGCCTTCTGAAGGCGCCTACTCGCTCCGGAGCGAGGGGCTCTTCCAGCCACGTCAGATTGTATGGCTCCATCGCGCGCACCATCTCTGAGGCGTAGCTCAGATCCCACCCCATGTAGGCATCGAACATCAGCGGGTAGAAGGGCCCCAAGGCCTCGCGAAGCGCCTTCACCAGCGCCAGGTTACGCGCCTTGCCTGATTCACCATCGCCCGGCCCGTAACGGAAAAACCACTTCTGGGCGCTGAATCCGCGGGCCTTGAAGTCCAGTGCGACGGACACAGCGTTATCTGGATCGATCGAGTAGCCGAGCATACTTGCGTAGGCCGGCACTGAAGCCCGCGTCGGTCCGCCCAACAGCCGGTAGATGGGCTGGTCCCAGGCCTTTCCCTTCAGATCCCAGAGGGCGCAGTCGATCGGGCTCAGACCGGTCATAAAGATCCCTGAGCGTCCGTGCCGGTGGAGGCGCAACATCTGATCGTGAAGCAGTTCGGTCGCCAAAGGATCCCGCCCGATCAGGTAAGGGCGCAGGAGCGAGCGGATCACGTCGGCCTGATACTCTTCGATGGGGCCAAAGAGGCCCGAAAGGCCCGCGTCGGTCTGGATTTCGACGTAGATCTCGCTGATCTGCTGTGGGACCCCAGAGCCTGGCTGCCAACCGCGGGCGTTGAACTCTGGGTAGATGTCGGTTGCCTGGGACTGCCGGTCACCGGGTGGAAAAGGGGGGCTCTGCCACGTTCCTGATGCCTTGAACAGCACAACGTCAGCTATCTTCATGATCGCTCCTGGCTAGCATTACTTTGCATTGTAGGTCGACGGTGGATTCCACGCCAGATCGACGCCATCGGCACGCAGCGCAGCCTGGACGGCGTGGACATCCAGGTCGCGGGGATGACAACCATGCCCGATAGACAGCGCCGCAGCCAGACCCGCTGCATGGCCTGTCGCGACGCAGTTGCCCATGCTTTTCCCTGCTGATGCCGCTACGTGGGTCGCTGAGATGCACCGTCCTGCGGTCAGCAAGCCATCGACGGTCTCCGGCACCAGGGCTCGGTAAGGCACGTCGTGCACCTTCATCGGCTCATAGCGTGTGAACCCAATGTCGAGCATGCCGCTGCGCCAGGCGATCGCATCGGAAAACCGGCGACCTTCCAGTGCATCGGCCTCGGTGAGGATGTAGAGCCCCTTTACCCTTCTTGTCTCGCGTACGCCGACCTGGGGGCCGGTTGCCGCGAGCTGCACGTGGGCAAAGGCCGGGCCTCCATACTCCCTCAGTGCCAGGATGATCTCGATCGCCTGGTGACGGCTGTATCGTTCGGCCTCGGTGAGATCTTCCACGCGTGTACCGTCAAGCACGCCGCGCAGCTTGGTGCCGCTATGGTTGAGCACCAGGGCGTTCTCGATCGGGAAGGGGGGGCGCTCGAGCCCTATGCTCTCGGGGAGCAACGGATAGCGCTCTCGCGCCTCGTCGAGGAGTCGCTTCAGCCCGCCGTAGCGTTGGAACTCGCGGGCTGCAGGAACGTCGACGTTGGTAATGATCATGTTGAGCGTCATGGGTGAGAGGAAGCCGTCTGACTCCCGTCCCTTTAGTGTCTGCGCGCCGGCATAGGTGGCAACGTCAGCATCGCCTGTTGCGTCCACGGTGACGCCGGCCGCGATTTCGGCGAAGCCTGTCTTCGTGGCAAGTACTACACCCGAGACGCGCCCTCCGTCGACCCTGGCATCGACGATGCGGCTGTGCAGCCAGTAGCGGCAGCCCACCTGGTCCAGAACATCCATCACAGCTACTTTCAGATACTCGACGTTGCACACCAAGGCGTGATCTGAGATCTGGATAGCATCATCTCCGTAGGATAGTAGCTGCTCGATAATTAGCTCATGGATGGCACCTCGCGGCATGCCTGCGGGGCGCATCTGGTTGATGGGCATCCCGCAGCCATAGGATGCCACGCCTCCGCAGAAACCGTAGCGTTCAAGGAGTAACGTGTCAGCACCCGTGCGCGCAGCCGCGATCGCGGCCCCAATCCCTGCCGGCCCTCCGCCGGCGACCACCACATCCGCCTGTGTTGCCTTATTCACGCTTGCTTCTGCCCTTTCAGTTACCAACTTCCAACATATAGATCTTGCGTTCCCCATCGTGGATCGTGTCGATCGTCAGATAACGTCCATCTGCTGACCAGCGGGGATGCAAATCGCAACGCACGTCACCTGTGGCGCCGGGCATCTGATGGCAGAACCGGCCGACTTCGGTGATCTCGCCGGTGGCTACATCGACCAGTGCGAGGTGCTGGACACCCTCTGCGTCGGGGTAAGTATCCGCGGCCATCCAGCGTCCGTCGGCTGAGAAGTTCAGGTGTCCTGCCGGTCCCATGCCCGGCGAGATGCGGTGTGCTTGAAACGGGTGGCGTGATTCATCGAACACGATGTATTCGTGCCCTCGCCCACACCAGTCGGCATCTACCAGGATTTCACCCGGTGTGCGTCCCCAGATTTGGTGCGAGATCGCGCCGTGTCGCCAATAGATGTCGGAGAGGCTGCACCGGAGATCGCTGCCATCGAGCGCCATCGTGAACATATGCGTGCGCCATGGCACCGGCGGTTCCATCTGCGGTGCCGTCCGAAAGAGGACCATCACACGGCTGCTATCGCTGTTGAAGATCGCGTGGTTCAGCCACATATAAATGCCTGGATCCTGGGCACTCAGGTCGTAAGGATAGGGATGGCGCTCGATCATCTGCCGGTAGCTAGCGATCAAGCGCGTCGTGCCTGTGACCATGTCCACCAGGAACAGGCCGTCGTCATCGAGATCCGGCGCAGGCTGCGTACGTGGCAGGGGGGCAAGGGCATAGGAGTAGCCTCGACGGGGGATACGCCCGAAGTTCAGGCTGACACCCCAACGCCCGTTGTTAGAGATCGTGTAGATGGGCACGTCGACCTGCCCAATCGCGCCCTGGGCGAGGCTGTAGATGCGCGCGATCGGACGCCACTCGCCACCCTCTCGGACGAAGTCGTTGTAGATGAACGTGCCTGGGGCCTGCTTGAGCCAGAGGGTCATTGCTCCCTGTTGGTGGCACCAAGCCCGCGTCTCTGCCAGCTCGTGAAAGACGCGCGTCTCGCGATCGACGACCCCGACGCTGGCGAGTTCGCCGGGCTCAGGCAAGTGGTCCTGGTGCGGTATGCGCAGCGCGAGGTGCAGGTGCTGTGTGGCATCCCAGGGGCAGCGGTCGTAGTAGCCGAACGTGTAGTTTCCGGGTTCCGGGGTTAGGTTCACCCATTCGAATCGGGTCGATATCTGCATGGTGATGCCTCCTTCGGTGATTGTACACTGGCACGGACAGCATCACAAAACAGCTTCCCAGGTATGGATCCACTGCCTTCATATGAACGTTCACGCCGGGAGATGATAGCCCTGGCGGTTGACACGTCGGGTGGATGTCGCTAAAACATGGGTGCTGGTGAGTGGTAAGGCGTCGTAACCATCCCAACCGTTGGTAAGCACCTTTTCATAGTCAGGGCAGGGAGGTGCCGCATGGCCGTCATCACCATTTCTCGTGAGTTGGGGAGTGAGGGCGATAGAATCGCTGATCTCCTGTGCGAGGAGTTGGGAGTCCATCGGGTTGACAAGGCTCTACTCCTGAGCATTGCTCAGGAGGCTGGCGTCGACACGGAGGCTGTACTGGGTCTGGAGAAGGGTTTCACCCAACGCGCCAGACTGGTCAGCGGTGAGATGACCTCCCTCTATCGCAAACAGTCATCCGCCTTTGAAAAGAAGGGTGCCATCGATGACGTGACCTATGCCAGCGTATTGCGCGAGTCGATCGAGCGATTTGCTCGTGAGGGCGATGTGGTCATCGTGGGTCGGGGTGGTCAGATGATCCTGCGTGGCTGGCCCGGCGTGCTTCACGTGAGGCTCTATGCGCCGGAGGCGGTGCGGACACAGCGTCTGGCGGCGCGCGAGGGTCTCTCTGAGGCTGAGGCCAAGCGACAGATCGAGCTGTCGGACGAGGAGAAGCGCCAGTACATCCGCGGCATGCACGACAATGCCGACTGGCGCAACCCGAAGTACTACACCCTCACCATCGACACAGCAGCGATCCGGCCCGAGGTCGTCGTTGAGCTGATCGCGCTGGCGGCGCGTGCCCAGGATGGGGACGTGTGATCTTCCAAGTGCCGGGCACCTTCTGAGGTGCCCGGCACTTGGTGGATAGCCTACTGCTGCGCTCGCTAGGCCTGCATCGCTCGCTGAGCTTCCAGCGCTCCTTCATGGTTCGGTTCGAGCGTCAGCACTTGCTTGAAAGCCCCTTCCGCAGACTTGATGTCTCCAAGACCCAGATGCGCCAGGCCGATGACGTAAGTCAGGTGGACGCGCCGGCGCGTCTCCATATCAGCCTCGGCGAAGACGAACTCGGGTACTGATGTCGCGAATCCCTGTTTCACCTGCTCTTCCAGCCGCTGCTGTGCCGTTGAGAGCATCGCCTTGAGCTTGTCCTCGGCCTCGGTCGCGCGGCCTAGCGCGCGCAAGGCCAATGCCTGGTAGTAGGTTGTCTCCGATGCGTCCCAGGTCCGGGCGTTCAACACCTGCTCGAAACTCTCCGTCGCTGCCTTGTCATCGCCGAGAGCCTGCTGTGCTAGCCCCATTGTGTAGAGCACGTCCACGTCGGGCCAGAAGCTGTGCTTGCGCTCGCCAAGGCTCTCTGGATAGGGCGCCTGCGTTGTAGTAAGGTGCTTCAATGCGTCCGCTGCATTGCCTGCCTGAAGCGCGGCGCGGCTCAGCTGGAGGTAGGCCTTGACGTACTGTCGCGAGATGCGACCTGTGCCACCTTCCCAGGGGTGGAAGCGTCGTGAGAGCATATAGTCGAGTGCGGCTTGTGGCTGACCGGTGAGGTTGTAGAGCGTCGCGATTTCCACCGAGAGGTCGTCCCGGTTGCGCACCAGGTCGATGTGCTTTTCCAGCAGGGCTAATCGGTCCCGGGGCGAGGCGCCGGTGCGACGGCGAAGTTGGTCAAGCTCTGAGAGCACGCGATCATCCTGGGGGTTGAGTGCGAACGCATGTTCGTAACATGCAATGGCCTTCTCGGCGTCATGTTGGACGTTGTAGGCTGCGATTCCCAGATTCCGCCACGGAGTAGCAAAGGTCGGATCGAGTTGCGTCGCACGCTCCCATTGGCCGATCGCCTCGGCATAGCGCTTCTTGTCGTAATAGAGGTTGCCCAGATAGTACGCTGCCCGGCCATCGTCCGGGTTCACGGCTTGGGCATGTTCGAGGATCACCATCTCCTCCAGTCGGACGGGGAAGCAGTAGTCGGTTGGCAGTTGCGCCGCATGCTGGTAGGTGTCGCGCGCCTGCGACTTCTTGCCAAGGCGATGCGCGAAATATCCCAGAGCGTAGAGAACCATCGGATAGGTGCTGCCATCTCGCGGATCAACCAGCCGCTCCAGCACATCGGTGGCTTCTTCCCACAGGAAAGCATTGGCGTAGTCGAAGGCCAGATCGAAGTGCGCCTGGATCTTGGAGAGGATATCGGGCACATCCATCAGGGCTTCGAGCTCGGATAACTGGCTGTTAGCAACGGCCGTTTCATCTTTGGCACGGCTGATCCACACTGCTTCGTTTCGCGATCCCAGGTCCAACGGGTCGAGATCCACTGCTTCGCAGGTTAGGCGGGCTGCCTCGTCCAGTTGACCCAGGTGGCGCAGGATGGCAGTCTTGAGCGTCCGCGCCTTCATATTCATCGCGCTGTTCTGAAGCGATCGGTTTACGTGGTCGAGTGCCCGCACGAAATCGCGCCGTTCGCAGTCGATCTCGGCGAGGGAGTAGTAGGCGGGCGTCTGCCAGGCATAGCTCCAGATGGCCTTGTAGAGTGCGGCATAGGCACCATCGAGGTCACCTGCCATCTTGAGCGTCATGCCCAGGTTGTAGAAGGCTTCGCCGTCCCTGGGGTTAGGGTTGCGGCGGGTTAGCCTCTCGATGGCTGTCCGGAAGTGCGCGGTCGCTGTGCCGAACTGGCCGCGGCGCTGTGCCACCAGGCCCAGTGCGTTATTGCAGCGCACGTCCGTTGGGTCGATCGCCAGGGCTGCCCGCCAATAGGGCTCAGGCTCGATCGTAGGGTGACGGTACTGCTCAAGGTGCAACCCCGTGAGATAGAGCTCCTCAACCGCGCCGCCGCCGGCCTGCTCTCGGAGCGTCTCTGGGGGTGGCGGAGGCGTCAACGCATCGGGCAAAGGCCCTTCTTCGATCGCCTGTGGCGCATAGCGGATCACCTCGGCGCCGGTGCGATCGCACACGCGCAGCAACAGCATCGTTTCGGCTACAGCGTCAGGAAGTGAACCCTGCCCGACAAACGGATCGCCCGGCACCAGGTCGAGCGTCTCCTTGAGCACTGTCTGTTCTCCCGCAGTGAGCGCTACCGTCGCACCAACCAGGTCCTCGGTCACGGCAACGCCAACCTTGAACTGCTCACCGGTCACCTCGAGGTTCACTGCAGCCCGGCGGTTGGCGTTCTTCGCCGGCCCGATCTTCTGCACCGGGTACCAGAACTGGCTAAAGGTCTTCGTCTCGTAGGGCTGCATCCAGGAGAAGTCGGGCTGGTTGTCGGTGTAGACTCCCGCCATCAGCTCGATATAGGGTCCGTCCTCATCGGTCAGGTTCGCTTCCCATCCCTTGGCGTATTCGCTCGCGCCCCAGGTAAACATCTTCTTGCCCGGCGCGATGTGGTGGTTCGCCACATGGATGATTCCTGCGTCTACACGATGGTCGTAGCCGCCGAAATAGTCGTATTTGGAGTCAAAGACGAAATACGATGTCGACGTTGGGACGTTCTTATACCAACTGATATCGGTCCCTTGTCCCTCTTTGTCGTAGTCGATGCCGTAGTAAGTGCCGCGCGCCACGGGGTAGTGCGACATCGAGCGCTTCGAATGATCGGTCACCACCCTGACGTCGGGTGGGAATACCACTTGATAGTCGTCGTGGACGTGGACGCCGGCATTGATCCACCACAGAAAGGTCTGCGCTTCGGGGGTGCGGTTGAAGAGCTGTACCTTCATCTCGAAAAACGCCTTGCCAGGATAGAGGCAGACGCCGACCATCCCCTTCATTCGTTGGAGCGGGTCATTTTCGCTGCACCAGATGGTGACGCTGCCGTCGGGGTGTTCCTCGATCAGGTGTTGTGTCGGCATGAAGGTCGAGGGACGGTGGTGCTGGGGCCAGTTGTACTCCATCCCGCCGGAAGCCCAGGCGCCGAACAATCCGATCAGGGCTGGCTTGATCACGTGCTGGCGATAGATGAAGTGATAGCCGCTGGTCTTGTCCAGTGCCTCGTGGACACGCCCTCCGATCTCTGGTAACACCATGAGACGGATGTACTCATTCTCGAGATAGACGGCAGTGTAGTCCTTGGGCGCGCTCTCGCTCGAGAGCTTGTCCAGGAATGGGTTGGGATATACGCGTCCACTCGTGCCCTGGTTGACGCGCTTCTCCAGGAACATCGGGTTCAGGTCCGGCGCCGGTG
>JAXDDP010000101.1:0-5165 GCA_034676785.1 Anaerolineae bacterium
GCATTGGTAGTCATCGATGGGTAGCGGTCGTGCGCTGAGGGATGCTCGGAACCGTTGCACGACGGAGTCTCACTGCCCTAGAGCTCGCTCCCCCAGCAATCCGCGGATGCGGGCGGCTACCATCTCGATCGCCACTTCGTTGAACCCGCCCTCGGGGATGATGACGTCAGCATAGCGTTTGCTGGGCTCCACGAATTCGAGGTGCATCGGGCGCACGGTCTTGAGGTACTGTTCGATGACCGACGCCAGCGTCCGCCCACGCTCGTCTATGTCGCGCCCCAGCCGGCGGATGAAGCGCAGGTCGGCGTCGGTGTCGACGAATAGCTTGACGTCGAGTTGCTCCCGAAGCTCGGGCTCGACGAAGATCAGGATCCCCTCCACCAGAATGATCGGTGCCGGCTCGACGTGGAGCGTCTCTGCGGTGCGTGCGTGGGTCGTGAAATCGTAGATCGGGATCTCCACCGCGCCCCCTCGCTTCAGGGACCTGAGGTGTTCCACCAGCAGTGAGGTCTCCAACGAGGGCGGGTGGTCGAAGTTGATCCTGGCTCGCTCCTCGTAGGACAGGTGCTCCATGTTCCTGTAATAGGCGTCGTGTGGGATGTAGGCGATGTGCTCGGCGCCGACCCGCTCCAGGATGCGGTTGGCGACCGTTGTCTTCCCCGAACCGGTACCACCTGCGACCCCAATCGTGATGCGCGGCATAGTGGCTCTTGCTCCCTATTCGGCCTGTTCCTGGGTCTGGTCTGCGCCACTTGGCGCCACATCCTCATCCGCGGCGTCCCGTTCACGCATAGGACTGCTGGGGCTCAGCACCACGCCCAACGCTAACAGGGCCATCCCCAGTCCCTCGGATGCTGCACCGGGATTATAGACCACCTCATAGCGGGAGAGTAGCGTCTGTGCGATGTTCACCTCGGCGGTTCTGAGCGGCAGAAGTGCGGTCACGTCGCCAGGTTTGACGAGTGTCTCCGTGAGGAGCTCGCCACTGGCGCTGCGGTAGGCTTGCACCTGAATTCCCTCGCCCACCTGGTTGAGCCGGAAGATCAATTCGGCTTCCGTGATCGCGAAGAAGGCCTCGGGCTCTTGTGTGGTGAAGGTGAGGCGCAGTGTCTCCAGGGGGGCTTCATTCACCGCCGGTAGCAATGGGAGCGCGGTGCCTGCGGTGTCCGTGGCGCTCACCTCCAACCCTACTCTCTTGCCCCGGGCGATCACGTAGTGCCCGTACCCGCCCTTCCAGATACCGAAAGGTCCTGTAGGCTGGGCGATGGTCAGGTCCCGGGACTCGATCGCAATAGGGTCATCCGGCCATACGATGACCTCAGGCTCACGCCATCCGGCCAGCATCTGCCCAGCCCATCCGCCGATGATGAGGAGTCCCCCAAGGCAGACGAGGAGTTGCCCAGTCCGGTGGCGAGACCACGGCGTGGCAGACCACGGCGTGGCAGACCACGCTTCGCGCATCCGGTCTGCCGTGGCAACAACGACCAATCCTATCAGCGCGAGGGTCAACCGCAACACAGCAGAGGTGCGAATCGTCAACAGGCCCGTCGAGGCCAAGGGGCGCGTGGCGAACCCCAGTTGGGGATTCAGCTCCGCAAGCCAGCGGTTGAAGGAGGTACTCTCACGGGCCGTGGCGGGGACTTGAGGCAGAGTGAGGGCGACGATCTGGAAAAGCACCAACAAGCCGAGGGCCACAAGCGCCAAGCTGCGGCTACCCAGGTGCTCCCATGCTCGATCCAAGCCCTGTCTGATTCGCATTGGCCTCTGGCGTTACAGTCACGGGTGTAAAAAAAGAGCCCCGAGACCGTCCGGGGCTTGAGAGCCATCCCTGGGAATTGAACCCAGAACCTGGCGCTTACGAAGCGTCTGCTCTGCCGATTGAGCTAGGATGGCGCTTAACGACGCTATTATACTCAGGATAGCGATTCTGGCAAGACCACTTTTCTTTTGTATCAGTCTGGTGTAAAATGGTTGGATTGTAGGCTTTCCACAGGTTCGGTCCGGGCGTGGGTGATCTGACCGCTGAGGGGGGTCCTGGAGACAGGACGGAGACGCGGGCGTGTTCGTGGTCGATCCCAGAGAGCGCCAGGTAGTGCGATAGCCTGCATGGCCGGTGCTATAGCGGTTGGTTCGATCACAAGCTGTGGGAACACCCATGGTTCGGCTCGTTGGTGCGTAGATGGCTCTGACATAACTGACCTCTGTTGTCAGTTTGGGTCGCGCTGAATGCTTGTCATGGCTGTATGGCCAGAGAGCTTTGGCATGTCTAAGCCTTAGGGTGCAACTTGTGATGAACGGCTATGGTGCTAGTGCCATAGCCGTTTTGTGTTTTCTGGGGAATGATATGGCAGGCAGGATCACGGCTCTGGAGCCCCAAAAACGCGCCAGAGATCGGGTAAACGTATTCCTGGATGGAGAGTTCGCATTCGGGGTCGCGGATGTGGTTGCCGCGACGCTCAAGCCGGGTGCCTGGCTCTCTGACGAGGCCATTCTCGAGCTCAAAGCTGCGGATGGCTTGGAGAAGGCACACAGTCGCGCTCTGGACTACCTTTCGTACCGCCCACGCAGCGAGGCCGAGTTGCGGAAGTATCTTGCTGACAAGGGTGTCACGGAAGAGGTCGTCGAGGTGATCGTTACGCGGCTGGTCGATGTCGGGCTGGTCGATGATGTAGCCTTTGCCCGCTACTGGCGCGATAGCCGGGCGCGCTTCCGCCCTCGTGGGCGGCAAGTGCTCCGCTATGAAATGGGTCAGAAGGGGATTGACTCCGAGGCGATTGAGGAGGCGTTGGACGAGTACGACGAGGTTGCCGCGGCACGTTTGGCGGCAGAGGAGCAGATCCGGCGCCTGGGAAACCTTCCGCCCGACGAAGCGCGACGACGCTTGATCGGGCGATTGGCTCGACGTGGGTTCTCATATGAGCTTATTCAGGAGACGCTCGCTACCCAGGGTTTCCCTCAACTGATGGACGACAACAGCGAGGAGGACTGAATGGACTATGTCTTGGTAGGTGTCATAGCATTAATCATTGGATTGGCGGCGGGTGGCGCGGCAGGCTACTTTTTGCGCCAGCGCCGGTTCCAGGAGGAGTTGGGCAACCTGGAGGCGATGCGCACTCGCCTGCTTGAGGAAGCTGAGAAACAGGCCCGCGATATCGTTCTCAACGCTCGGGACGAAACTCTCAAGAACCGTCAAACGGTCGAGGCCGAGCTGGAGGGGCGCAACCAGCAGTTGCGCCGTGAGGAAGACCGGCTGCAAAAGCGCCGTGAGCAGCTCGACGAGCGTCAAGAGCGCGTGGACCAGCGTGAGCAACAGCTCAACAAGCGCCAGAGCGCGCTGGACAAGCGCACCAATGAGCTCCAGAAGGTGGAGGAGCAGCGCCTCGAGGAGCTGCAGAAGATTGCCAACCTGACAGTCGACGAAGCGCGCGGTGTGCTTCTGGAGCAGGTAGCCCAGGATACCCGGCAGGATATGGCGCGTGTGATCCGCGAGGAAGAGATGCGGGCACGTGAGGAGGCTGACGAGCGGGCGCGCGACATCGTCACCACCGCGATTCAGCGCCTGGCCTCTGAGCAGGTCGCCGAGCTGACGACCAAGACGCTCGAGATCCCCAACGATGAGCTCAAGGGCCGCATCATCGGTCGTGGTGGGCGCAACATTCGCGTCTTCGAGCAGAAGGCTGCGGTGGACGTCATCGTCGATGACACACCCGAACTGATCACGATTTCATCCTTCAACCCGATTCGCCGCGAGATTGCGGCCCGGGCGATGCATTACCTGGTGGCGGATGGGCGGATTCACCCCGCGCGCATCGAGAAGGTGCTGGAGAAGGCCACCAAGGAAGTCGATCAGGTGATGCGTGAGCAGGCTGAGAAGGCCGTCTATGATGCCGAGGTGCCCAATCTGCACCCCGAGATCATGAAACTCCTTGGAAAGCTCTACTTCCGCACGAGCTATGGCCAGAACCAGTTATCTCACGCCGTCGAGGTCGCGAAACTGTCCAGCCTGCTGGCGGCGGAGGTGGGTGGAAATACGGAGATCGCCCGGATGGGCGGCCTGCTGCACGACATCGGCAAGGCCGTCGATTTCGAGGTCGAGGGCACACACGCGACGATCGGCGCGGAGTTGGCCGGTCGCTATGGCGTTCCGAAGGCCGTGATCAACTGCATCGAGTCACACCACCACGAAACGGAGCAGCAGACGCTCGAGTCGGTCCTGGTGGAAGCTGCGGATGCCATCTCCGGTGCTCGCCCCGGCGCCCGCCGTGAGAGCCTGGAGCACTATATCAAGCGCATTCGTGGTCTCGAGGAGATCGCGCGGTCGTTCAATGGGGTCGAGGAGTCGTACGCCATCCAGGCGGGTCGTGAGATCCGCATCATCGTCCGCCCTGGCGAGATCGATGACCTGGAGTCGCTCAGGCTCTCGCGCGAGGTCGCGCGCAAGATCGAGGAGACGATGGAGTATCCCGGTCAGATCAAGGTGACCGTGATTCGCGAGACGCGCTCGGTCGAGTACGCCAAGTAGGTTCGCATACTGCAGTCCAAGAGGGGCGCCATCGGCGCCCCTCTTTGCTATTCTACGCTTGCCCCCAGAACGCTCGCAGGGCCGCCTCGCCCCCGGTGGTTTGCACTGCCGCCACGGCCCGCTGATATTCGGCGCAGGTCCGTTGGTAGGCGGCTGCGTAGGCATACCAGAACTTCCACCCCTGCTCGGGGCCGTCGAGGTTCATCGCCTCGTGGGATTCGGGCGAGACGTAGATGCGCCGGGCGAGCTTGCCCAGGAGCGGCACGTAGTAGATGAGGTCCCGCCACATCACGAACGTGCCCGTCCGCAGCCCCGGATGGCCCAGCAATCCCGGCACCAGCCCATCGATCGCCTCTGCGGGAGGGCGGGGGCGTCCCTTCTGGGACTCCAGCCATAGGTCCACGTAGTTCGAGTGCGCGTAGAAGTCCTGAACGGTGTGGAAGAGGTGTCCCAGCGCTGCGCGCATTTGCGCGCCGTCAGCCCCCGCTGCGGTTGTCCCGGCAATCGCTGCGATTGCCGCATGCTCTTCTTCCACGTAAGCCAACGACTCGGCGATCTTGTTGTTGTCGCAGTGGAAGTGGGGCTTGTTCCCAAGCTGGTAGCGCAGGGCATCCTGCCCCAGGTTGGCGGCAATCACCTCGCC
>JAXDDP010000103.1:0-17830 GCA_034676785.1 Anaerolineae bacterium
AAGAACCACGAATGGTGCGTATCACCGGGATTCGCGGGATGGCCGATCCGCGCCGATGGCGAGGTAGCTCCAGCATTGTGATGAGCGCCGATGTAGTCCATGCAGTTCGCGGCACCGGCGTTGTAGATCCCCTCCATCCACGGCTTGTCATCGCACCCGTTAGGGCCACAGCCACCAAACCAACCGGTCGGCGCAGGGGCTGCGCTGATCACGGCTGTGCCGCCATTGGCGCCCTTGATGGCATTGTAGGACTTACAGAGCAGGTTTGTGTAGGCCTGTGGACTGATCAACCCGACCTGCCATTCGCGGTCGATGTTCGGTTCGTTCCAGACCTCGATTGCATCAGCGCCGGCAGCTGCAAGCCCGGCGACCCATGCCGCGAACTTATCCTCGAATCCAGGCTCCGCAGTCATCCCCGCACCACCAATGGCACTAAGCTGGATCTTGAAGCCCCCTGCATGGGCGGCATTGATAATCCCCGATGCGCCCTGGCCATAGAAGACCTGGATCTTCACCCAGTTCATGCCTGCGTAGTGCATCTGGTTCGAAAACGGGATGCCCAGGTCGCGGATGTGACCACCGAGTTCGAAGGAACCGCTCGCCACGGGCCGCGGAGCGGCCACTGGGGCAGCCGGCGTCGGCGCCGCCACTGGCTCCTCACCCACCTGGATCAGGACATAGGCAGCGCCACCCTTGATCGCCTTGCCGCCGGTCCGCAGTTCCCACGCGCTGCGGTATCTGCCATCTTCACCAGGCGCGACCATATCAACACTCAGGTCAACGTCGGCGCCGCTCTTAATGGCACCTACCTCGACCTCTTTGACCTTACCCATATCGTCACCCGATGCAAAGACCAGGACCGTATCCTCAGGCCAGTCCTCGGTGCCAGAGTTGCGCAGGCGCCAGGTCTTGGTGAACTCTTCGCCCTTCTCAAAACGCGTGTTATCCGGGACGCTCACATCCGAGACAAAACGAGCAGCAAGCGTGGCATCGGCCTCCTCGACTTCCTCTTCGGGGGTCTCACCGGACTCGGTCTCCGCATCCCCGGCTGTCACAGTGTCCGTGACGACCGGCGCAGGTGCTTCAACGACGATGTCCATCGCTCCCTTGCTGAGCGCTCCCAAGGTGGCAGCGATTCGGTAGGTGCCAGTGATCTCTGGAGCTGTCCAGGCAAACTCCGGACGGTCGACCTGCGTGCGCGTCTGGGCCTTCTGCCCATCCGGTGACATCACTTCCCACACGACCTCGGGCAGGGCCGAGGCACCGGCAACAGCCTCGGGCGTCGCCAACGCGGCCGCGAGGCCATCGAGATTGCCCTCACTAAAGAAGTCGCGCAGCACCGTGCCGCCCAGTTGGTAGCGCCTGACAAGGTTCATCCGCGCTGCCAACCACTCCGGTGTCCCTAACCAGAGCGACTGATCGCCAACTTGGACCCGCGTCGCCTGCGTCGCAGCATCCGTTTCGAGAAGCGCACCCTCACCCAACGAGAAAGTCAACCGGGTGCCGGGCTCAACCGTTTCGGTCAAGGTTTGGGCGACAGCCATTGGGCCGACCGCGTCCAGAACCCCGTCGAAACCCATGACCTTTGTCCCATCCGTGCTCAACGTCGAGTAGATAGGCAGCAGCTTGTGTCGGTCGACCTGGGTCGCCGCCCATGCGACTAGCTGCTCAGCTTCACCGTCTGGCGCATATGCCGCAGGTACAAGGGGCATTGCGACGCGGACCTGGTCCACAGCTGCCCCAATCCCCGCCAGGTCATAGCCCCCCGTATCCCAGGTGCCATCCACTGTGCGTACAGGTGTGTCAACAACTACCGCTGTACCAAGACCAGCTGCATCAAACGCCTCACCCAGTTCGCGGGCGAATGCGGCAAATGCCTCGCGATCCTGTGCTTGCACACCGCGGTAATCCACCACGACGCCCGGGTATCCATTCTGTTGTGCCAGAGCCACAAGGTTAGCAACGTGGGCCGCCCGATCAGCCGGCGCGTTGACCATATCACTGACCAAAGCCCAGTTCGGTTCTCGACCGGGCAACCAGTTGCGTACCGTGGGCACGACCACGGCCGAGCCACCTGCAGAGGCAGGCAGGAGATCGTCAGCATGCCCGGTCGTGCCCCCCATCGTGCCGATGAGGATCCCGGGAACGTCAATCTCACGGATGCTTGCATCGATGGCCTCAACTGGCCACGTATCAACCTCTGCCACCACCTGTGCTTCGGCCTGACTCTGCATCACCATCACCGACGCAGGTAGTGCGTCTACCGAAGACAACAGCATCTCTGCATCACGGTCCACCCGGGTCGGCAGCCACTGCCACGTCTCCCCATCCCAGGCATACAGATCCAACGTCTCCCAGGGTTCAGCCTCATTGGGGATGACCACGGTCATCTGCCCAGCGACGGGATCCTTTGTTTTCAGATCGATCGTGTAGTACGGGCTCTTGGGGACCAGATAGGTGGGAAGTCCCGCCACAGCACCCTGCAGTTCCTCAGGTACTGATCCTGACACAAAATCGGCTCGCGGAACCGATCCCAGCTTCACCCGCAGATTGCCCGTTGAGTCCGGGGCACGGCCAATCGTGAGCCCATCCGGGTGAGTGATCGTGGCAGTCTCGGCATCAAGCCGTGTGTATCCCCCGCCGTTACCCAATCGCTGAGCAAGCGAGATCGGGGGCAAGAACAAGAGCACGGCCAGGAGCACCAGGACAACGAGTGCAGCAAGCCACCCTCGGCCTTGCAGGTGTGTGCGGAGTCGCTGCAATGTGCCGCTGATCCCCTGCCCGTAGCTACGACGGGATTCCGAGATCTCGGCGATATTCACGAATGATGGCGCGGGCGTACGCGCCTCGGACTCGCCCACTGCCGGACCTGTTGCTCCAGCGAGATCGAACTTAACCTCCCGCGGAGCCTCTATTCCCTCGCCGAGAACCATTGCGTTGTTGGCCTGCCCGCCGTCGGTAGATGCCACCGTATGGGCATCGTCCAGGCGCTCGGTCTCCGCACCAAGTGCAGCCCCACTCGCCGTGGACTGCTCTTCCGGGGCCGTTTGTACAGGCATCACCTCAGGCTCAGGTTGGGATTCCACGACTTCGTTGGGTTGGTATTCGTCGCTCATTCACTCCTCCGATTGGAAATCATCGCGCCGACATCACGATCGCGCCGCCGGCCACAACCGGGGCCTGACATCACGTGGCTTCGAGACAGTCTCGCGGACCTTTGTGGGCCACGCGGAGCAGACGTGGGACATCTAAAAGGACAACCAGCTCCAGGCGCGAACGTTAGCCATTCTATCATAGGGCAAGGCATTGGCAAGGTCACGCTTCAGGTCACGCCCGCCGCCTACCAACAACACTCCGCCTCGGTCACACCGGTAGTGCGACAATCCTGAGTGCGGCTAAGCAGAGAGCCAGAAGAGCATCTGCGGCTAGGCAGGATCCCAGAGCCGGCCTGAAGGGAGGCGCATGTACAGCACCGGGCTCTGAACCCCGGGCAGGTCAGCCGCGAGGAGGGCATCGCGCGCCTGGTTGAGCGCCCGGTCCGCCATCCCGTGGCGCGCCAGGCCTTCGTAGAACGTACGTGTCAGGTGCTGTGCAGTGCGCATCTGAACGCGATCGCGCATTGCCACTACCGCAGGCACCCCAACCTCGACCAGTTTGGAAGCAAGCCCACCCAACACGTGCCCGTCGGGGCTGGCTGCGCTCTGGCACACTGAGAGGAAAACCAGCTGTGGCTGAGCCCCCTGATGAGCAAGCATGCGGCAGAGAAGGTGGCTGGCGATCGCTCTCGTGCTCCCCTGCGCGTCCTCCAGCAGAACATCGAGGCGTTCCTGTCTCGCATTGTAACGCCCATGGCCGACAAGGTGCAGCCAATGGTATCCCCTGAGCATAGCGTGACTCAGGCGTTCAAGCGTGACCGGGGGTGGCAGGAACTCCAACCGAATCTGGGCTGGGTCGATTCCCGCAAACGCATTGGCCAAGAGGAACCGCTCAACTTTGACATTCAGCGGTGGCAGGTCATACCGCTCAGCCAGGTCGTGAGGGTTGGCCACGGCGCCCAGAACGCGAATTGGCCGTTCGACGACAGCCCCACCCCACGGCTTCTCGACCGGCAGATAGCGTGAGAACGGCGTTGACTCACACGCCGCTAGCATGACCTCGTCGTCGTGCAAGAGCTCCCAGGGCAACCGATGCACCTCAGGCATGTCCGGGTCGATCCGCAGCCGTATACGGCGTAGGGTACCTTGCTGCTGAGCGAGCCCACGAGCCACATGCCAACCCTTCCGCACGGCGCCATCGTGGAAGAGACCTTCGAACAAGGTGATCCCGTCCTGGACGGGATCGCCGCTCGGCACCCAATCGAGTATCGATTTCGACATGCGCCCGCCGGAGAAGACCTGAGTGCCGTTGACTGTCAGCTCGACGCCATAGTCTCTGGAGCCGTGGCTGATTCGAATCTCAAGGTCAACGGGAGGTAGAGCCAGAGGGTCACCGGCCCACGCACCGGTCGCCGCGTCACCTGGCAGACGGAGCGAGCCGGGAACCCGTTTCGCAGCCTTCTTGGCCACCGCAAGGTAGAGCGTCTCCTCCCGCCGATGAGGCTCGCCGTTCTGGTCCAGATACGCTATCTGGACCCGCAATGGTACGCTCTCACCGTGCTCTAGAGGTTTTACATCGAGTTGAGCTTCCTCGCGTTGCCCGGCAGGCAGGGCCGCGAGCGTCCGCGTCTCGGTGATCTGCCCCTCGAACTGCTCGCCCTCGGCGCGGATGACAACATCGCGGGCACGACCAAAGCCGGCATTGTGAATCACAAGGCGCAGCCGTGACCAGGCATCGAGCAACAGCCCATCGTGGTGCACTTCCAGGACGATATAGGGCAACCCAAGCGCCTGGGCATAGCGCCGGCGAGCCTCCGCTGCCCGTTCTAACGCCCCCACCGATGCAAAGGCGTCTGCAGCAGCAACGTAGGCCTGCGCGCGTCGATCGGCTTCCTTCTCAGTCTGCCCCAGCGACTCTGCGTAACGCAACCACGCTTCACCGGCACGGCGAGGCTCATCCTGAGCACCCCAGACCAGAGCCGCCTTCCTCCAGCGTCCAGCTGCCTCATGGGCGATTGCAGGCACGGGGTAAGTCAGCCCCGTCACGACACCCGTGCAGTCGACAAACACGGCATAGGGCCCATCAACGTCTCCGTCAGCCAGCGCCGGAGACATCTTCGTCTCCTGAGACATCGCTGTCTTCCAGAGGAGCTGACCATTGCGTGGATCCAGGCCGTACAGATGTCGGTCGTTGCCGGCAAAGCATAGCATGTCCCCGGAAAGGATCGGCGGCGCAGAGACGTAGGCGCCCGTTCGGAAGACCCATTGCTGCTCACCATTCTCCAGGCCCAACGCATAGACACCGTCCCGTGCGCCAACATACAGGCGACGACCGTCGACAATGGGAGCGGTCAGGCGTTTTCCCCTGGGTCCTACATTTGCTTCCCACACGAGGGAACCGGTATCACACGCCAGGGCGATAACCGCACCGCTACTCAATACGGCGATGACCCGGTCACCAACCACGGCAGGAGTCTGGTTGATCTGCACCCCGGAAAGCACTCCGTCAACATCGAAGCGCCACCGCAAGTCGCCATCAATGTTCAAGGCCAGCAAAGTGGGCGCGCGGCAGGGCACATAGACACTCGCGCCGTCGCACGCTGGCGCAACCAAGGCCACATCCACGGGCAGAGAGACGCCGTGCAGCTCCCCGGTGGCTGCGTCTACCAGGACAAGCGTCTTCCCGTTGCCGGCAACTGCAGCCACGGAACTGCATCCAGAAGGTGCGGAGATCTGATCAGCATCGCAGGGCGCGTGCCACAAGATCCTGCCGGCGACATCGACGGCGACGAGCGCACTCTCACCAGGCGAGTGTCCGAGACTGGGAAGGCTGACCAGGGCCTGCGTTTCTGAGATCCGCGCTATCCCGCCCATCACGGCATTAGGAAAACGCTGCTCCCACTGCACCTGCCCATTCGTCAGGCCAAGGGCCCGGAGAACGCCACCCTGAGCGCCTCGTCCCGATTCCTGTGATGCGACCAGAACGACGTTGCCGATCACCAACGGTGCCGCCACTGGCTGACCCGGAAGGGCATAGGACCACGCAGGCTGCGGGTCGAGGACGGACACGGCTCGCCCGGTGGCTGGCTGCGCGGGCACAGCATCCCAGGTCACGGCTCTACCCGGGCTTGCTGTAGGCTCAGCGGCAGGGGTCCAGGGGTTAAGGTGGATGTCGTCTCGGAATTTCGGCAGGTAGTCGACAAGATCGGGGATCCGCTCGCGCCGTTCCAGATAGTCCACAAGGCCACGCACGACATCGAGCTTCGATCCCGTGCCTGACAGCGACTCGACGTCAACATCCAGATCAAAGCACAGCGTCTGCAGTTCGCTAAGCGTGAGTCGGCGCATCAACAATCGCCGCAGATAGGTCAGATAGGCCCGGTCGGTCGATTCCACGCTATCGCTCATTCCTCGATACCCACTTGGGCAAACCCCGCAGCCCAAGTATAAGCTTGTGCACGAATTGTGCAAGTAAGCACAGAGAATTTGCCCAGTAGCGCGCTAGTCAAAATCGGTAGGCCAATCGGGATGCCGGTAGTGCTCGAAGAGGCGCGCGATCTCCTCAGGCGTGGCGCGGGCAAGCGACAGCTCCGGAATGGCATCCTCGGCAAAGAAGGTGGCACCTGCGGTCTCCACCGATGTGGCTGGCGCTCCACCCAACAGCTCACACGCGAAGAACAGTTTATAGATGCCATAGGGATGCGGCGGGGTATGGCCGTGAAGCCGCCGGTCATAGATCGCGAGTACTTTCGTAGCCCTCACCCGGTACCCTGACTCTTCCCATACCTCGCGCTCGACGGCTTCGCTGGGACGATCGTTGACATCAGCCCAGCCGCCTGGCAGCGTCCAACGGCCACC
This sequence comes from Anaerolineae bacterium, assembly GCA_034676785.1. Lineage (GTDB taxonomy): Bacteria > Chloroflexota > Anaerolineae > B4-G1 > SLSP01 > PWVB01. The sequence continues at coordinate 6,954 of JAXDDP010000103.1, forward strand.
ATCAAGCAACTCGCGGACAAGCAAGATGCGCCCGTCACGGAAGACTACACCGCGCACGTCGACCTTCGGGGTCTCGTAGCCCACCGCCTCGGCAAAGCAGCGGTATGCCTCGGCTCGATCTACCCCGGCCTGTAGTGCCACCATCTCGGCCACGATCGCCTGCACCTGCGTGTAACGATCATGGTCGAAGGGACTCTCCGAGTACGTCAGACCTGCCTGCGCAAGGCTACGCAGGGCTTTGGCCCAGCGCAACCAGTTGGGATCTCCCAGTCCGACCACGGCGGCATCACCTGGTTCAGTCATGTGCACTCCACTACTACGTTCTTTCGATAATGGTATACTATACGCGATGGGGGGGACGTCTGTCCAACCACTCAACTGGGACATAGTGTGCAACGAATAGCGATTGGATCATTGGGGCTACCGGATTACGAAGGTGCCAAGGCGTACGCGCTTGAACGTCTGAGGCGTGACCTTCCCGCATCGCTGCAGTATCACACCCTCTGGCACACACAAGACGAGATCGTTCCCCGAACGGAATGGCTTGGCCGGCACGAAGGGCTCTCTCGCGAGGCCATGGTACTCGTCGGTACTGCCGCCCATTTTCATGACATCGGATTCGTCACCACGTGCACCGAGCACGAAGACGCTGGCGCCCGCATCGTCGCTGAAGTCCTGCCTCACTTCGGATACCGCCCTGATCACATCCAGACCATCCAACGGATCATCTATGCCACACGCCTGCCCCAATCAGCTCGAAACCTGCTCGAACGCATCATGGCAGACGCCGACCTCGACGTTCTTGGGCGTGATGACTACCTGGTAAGAAACGCTGCCCTACGTGCAGAAAAGGCCGCCCTGGGCATCACCTACGCAGACCATGTGTGGTTCCCAGACCAGTTGCTGTTCCTGAAACGCCATCAGTATTTCACACAGGTCGCCGCCACTCAGCGTGGCCCGGGCAAGCGTCGCAATCTGCGCCAGATGCAGTCGATTGTGGCAGACTGCTGCCCAGATGCGAGCACGCAGGTCGCACTCCCTGTTGCCAGCATCACCGTCCCCTAGAGCGACCCAGCGAGAGTACCCAGAACTAGATCCGTGTCTCAGCGGCATCCTCTGGCGGGAGCGGCAGCTGAATAAAGAACGTGCTCCCCTGATTCAGGACGCTCTCAGCCCAGACCCGGCCCCCGTGGCGTTGCACAATCGACTTTACCAGCGCGAGTCCCAGACCTGTTCCGGGGACGTTCCCCGTCTCGCGCCGCTTGATGCGATAGAACTTCTCAAACAGCCTCTCCTGATCGCCCGGTGCGATGCCGATACCCGTGTCGGACACGCGAACCGTGGCAGTGTCTTCTGTGATGTCCAGCCCGACGTTGACCTCGCCTCCTGATGGCGTGTACTTAACTGCATTGTCCACGAGATTGCTGATGGACTGACGCAGCAGGGTGCGATCGCCGATAACTGTCGGCGACCCCTCCGAAGGCTCCAGCCGTAGTTCAATCCCTTTGGCCGTTGCTCTTGCGCGGACGGCCTCAACCGCCTCAACCATGACCAGACCTAACCGGCAGGGCTCCTGTTTGATGCCGACGTCCGACTCGACCCGGCGTAGATCAAGGAGGTCGCCAACCAGCGAGTTCATCTGTTCAATGCCTTCGAGGATCCGCTGCATGTAGTCACGCTGGCGATCGTTGAGATCCCCTACCATCGACAGCATCGTTGTGTAGCCACGCATGAAGGTCAACGGTGCCCGAAGGTCGTGAGACACCGTTGCCACAAACTCCGATTTCATGGCGTCAAGTTCTTTGAAGTGGGTGATATCGCGCATCACCACAACCACGCCAACGGTCACGCTATCACCGCTCTTGATCGGGGCAACGCTGGCGTAGAAAGTCCTTCCATCCTCAAGGGGGACCTCCACCGACGGCAGGGGCTCTTCGTCCGGCGAACCAGACACCGTTGATCGCATATCTTTGGGAAGTGCCAGTTGGTACCGGCGCATCCGGCGTGCCGTCGTCGTCTGAACGGCAAGTGCGTCGGTCAATGGCTTTGGCAGTCCCAGATCGGCCATCGGCCGTCCGACAGCGTTTCGGTCAATACCCAGAAGACGCTGAGCAGCCGGGTTGCTGAGAAGCAGGCGCTCTTCGGCATCCACAACCAGGATCGCATCGCGCGTGCTGGCCAGGATTGCGGCAAGCCGCTGCCTTCCGCCCTCGGCAGTCTGAAACAACCGGGAGTTCTCGATCAGCACCGCCGTCTGGCTCGCCAACGTGGATAGGAAGTTGACCCGTGCTTCGTCAAAGGCGCCGGGAGCCTCACTCGCTACCCACAACACACCTGCAGTCGCGTCCTGGATGCGCACTGGGAACGCAGCGACACTCCTGATCGCATCAACCTGGATGTGCTGCTGCGCCTGCTCGAGATCCGGGATGACAAGCGGATCCTTTCGTCGCAGGAGCGCGGAGGTCAGGACGCGGTCCAGTTTCCCTGCATCAGTGGACGCTTCGCCTACGGAGAAGATCTGCGCCTGCTTGCCGTTATCACGCAGGGCAATAAAGCGGGCGAAAGAACCCGAAGTCTCAACCAGAGCGCCCTCCAGGACCGGGACAATTCCCCTGTCCAGATCGAGGCTCGCCGACACCTTCTGCGCGATATCTAGCAACAATGAGAGGTCATTGAGCCGTTCCTGCAACCGTACCCGCATCTGCTCAAATGCGTCGCCCAGTTGCGCGACCTCGTCCTCCCCCGCGATCTGCACTTCCCCCTTGAGGTCGCCGCTGGAGATCCGGTTCGCGGCCTGCGCCAGTGAGTTGAGCGGGCGCGTGATGCGCGATGACAGCACAGGGATAGCGATACTGAGGAGCAATCCGAACGTGATCTGGACGATCAACAGCGAACTGGCCGTCTTCCTGGCGGCATCCAGCACCGTCACATAGGGCAACTCGAGGATAACCTTGAGTGGAAGCGTCTCCACCTGATGGACATAAGCCAGAACGTGTTCTCCTTCGGGAGTGAGGGTCTCGAAGAGCGTTCCAGTTCCATCGCCAGTGATCGCCTCACTCGCTGCGCTATCGAGTGTGCGCACCGTGTTGAGCTGATCCGGATCCGGATGCGCCACAATCCATCCCGAATCGTCCACCACAAAGCCCTCATACTCATAGCTGAGGGCGCCATCGTCAGCGCTGCGGGCCTTTTGGAGAGCGGCCAAGGCAGCCTGAATGTCGGGATGGCTGTCGAACAGGGCACGACCGATGAGGAACCATTCGGGGTCGAGCGGCTCCTGAACGTCCTCGGGATAGACTGTGCCGATAACGCTATAGGCGTTCGCTGGCGCCCCATCCCTGATCTGGCGCTGCGTGATGCGCGTCTCCTCGATTCCGACGCCGAGAACCCGCAGCGTCTCCAGCGCTGACAGCTCGTCTGCAGTCAGCTGCGCATCGACGGTTGCCAGCGACGACGCCGACACCACCACGAACTCGCCCCCAGTCTCGCGTACGAGCAGGAGTTGCTGGAAGAACGGGACAACGCGCAGAGCGATATTGAGCGTCTCGACCTGTGCCTGAGGATCTGCGCTGAGCAACTGTGGCTCTTTGGCAAAGGCCTCCACGAGGTTCCGACCCGCAATGTAGAACTGCTGAATACCCTTGCCTGCAGTGACAGCACTACGGCGCATTTCTTGGAGCGACTGCTCGCGCGCCAGCGATACACTGCGGTTGGTGACCGCCAACACGGAAAACAGCATACTGAGAATCACGAGCGGAACACTGAAGACCATGAACTGCGCACTGAGCGACCGGCTGTAGAAGGAGGGAACATCCCCTCGCTGCAGCAACCGCCACCGCGGGTTCAGAGTGACCGCCTGGAACATGGCGCCAAGACCAGCACCACAGAACAACCAGAGGGGAAGTTCATTGCGCCAGAGTATGACCACGAAATCGATGATCCGGGGCCCATCCACCAGCCGGCTCGACGCGAGCCTGCTGAGCGAGAGCAACAGAACGGTGACAAACGAGCTCAGCACAATGGCCACAAGGGGCTGCCGCAGGAAGGTGAAGATGTCACCACGGTAGTGCTGATGCAGGAATGCCCCAACCATGTATCCCCACATCGACAGCGCCAGCAGGTCGGTCAGGATGAGGGGTGTGTAGCGCGCCCAGGTAAGCCCCCCAACCAGGCCCGCCAGCAGACCTGGCCCAGGTCCCAGCACGTATGCCACAACGGCGATCAGCACCAACCCCGGGAGCGAGATCGCCGAGCTGAATGGGAGTACACTCATTGGCCCCGGCGGTATCGCTACCTGCTGCGTCCAGGTGACCGCAATGAAGCGGTGCGCCAGGGGAATGAGCGCCACCAGCAGCAGGAAAGCGACCCATCCTCTGCGTCCCAAGCCAGCGAAGTCACTGCGATGGCGGTAGACGATCGTGCCAAAGAGGGCCAGATAGCCCAGGAGAAGGAGCAGGCTCGGGATTCCCAGAGGAAATTCAAGCGAGAACAACCCGGGCTTTCTTACAAGTTCGATCATGTCTTGGCAGCTCTCTTGGTCTTGGTAGGCACTTCTAACCTCAATAATACTCAGACCATGATGATTAGCAAGCGATCTGTGTCAAGGTTATGTTTCGGTATGGAAGCATCCCTGTTACAGCCGCCAACCTCGTCGATTTTGACTTCGCACCCAACTTCAAGTACAATTAGATAGAGAAGCATAGACCATATTGGAGACGTTCCGGTTCGGGAGAAAACAGCATGACCGCACAGACAAAACAGGCAACCATTAACCTTTCGTGTCCGACGTGCGGGAAATGCTGTCACGAATGCTCGTGTCTCCCCGCAGCAGATCGCGTGCCAGCCCACCCGAACGCCGTGCAACGGTTGCGTGAGGATATCCGGACCGTCTTCGACAAAGACCCCGCCGCCAGAAGCATTCTGGAGGTGCTAACGAGTTATCCGGGCCTCCATGCCGTCTGGGGGCATCGCCTCGCACATTGGCTCTGGGGACACCATGCCTATTTCCTGGCACGCCTGCTGTCACACACCATCCGGTGGCTGACCGGGATTGAGATCCACCCGGGAGCGACAATCGGGCGAAGGTTCTTCATCGACCATGGTATGGGCGTTGTGATCGGCGAGACAGCCGAAATCGGCGACGATGTCCTGGTGTATAAAGGGGTCGTTCTTGGCGGAGTGTCACTGGAGCATGCCAAACGCCACCCAACCGTGCGAAGCGGCGTGGTGATTGGCTCCAATGCCGTGATCTTGGGGCCGATCGAGATCGGTGAGAGTGCCAAGATCGGGTCCGGGGCAGTCGTGGTCAAGCCAGTGCCACCCTATGCGACCGTCGTCGGCGTTCCGGGCAGAGTGGTCAAGGTCAGTGGTATGGCCTGCCCGCGCAGGCCGGATCTGCACCATGAGGAACTGCCTGACATCGTGGCCCAGCGGTTGCAACAGATGTCGGAACGCATCGAGGCTCTGGAGGCCCAGATTCAGGAGTTTGGGGCCCGGTCGGAGCAAGACGCCGGCATCGAAGAAGAGATGCCCACCTGGGCCTAGCCGCGTCCTTAGCCTGAGGGACTGCTAGGTCAGGTCGGACAGCGCAGACACTACGAGCCTTTTCCCTCGATCCGCCACGCCCACACAGGGCCCGACTCAAGTCGGGCAACGCCGACTCCCGGATCTGCGCCACGCGTCCATTGAGCCAGCAGAAGCTCATTGCTACCACGACGCCGCAGCAAGCCGTCGGGCAGCCAGAGGCGACGCTGACTTTCCTGGGGATATCGCACACGTGCTACGAGGCAACCGTTCAGGTAGAGCATCGAGATAGCAGGTGTTTGGTCCAGGTAGAGAAACAGGGCGCACTCGCGACTTGCCGGCGTTGTGAGCTCGAAGACGGCCCGATGCCACGTGATATCCGAAGACCCTTGCCCATCGATGAGGTCCCACTCGGCGAAGCCGTGAAACCCCTGAATACGGTGCTCGCCCGACAGCCCGCCTTTGACCAGCCAGCGGTCAAAGCGCGATCCGTCTACCTCACAAGATACCAGACCACGTGGCTCAACCGCCCATGGCCTGCCGGTGGGCCTGCCCCGAAGCTGAACGAGCACCGCGAGCACATTGGTTTCCTGGATGAGCCGCGAGGGTAGAGGAACCACCTTGGTTGTGGGCGTCACCTCTCCGGGAGGCAGGTTCAGCGAGGCGATGTGCACCCCGTTGAGATACAGATCGCACGGATCGCGGCAGATAAGTCGCGCAGCGTCAGCAGAGCCTTGGAAGGTGCCGCGGTACCAGACAAAACCCTGATCGATGCCGTAGGACTGGGAGGCAAGCCCGCGCTCCGGTGATACCTCGATCCAACCGTGTGAATCGCCATCCGGCAATACCTCTGGCGCACCGGGACGCGAGCTCCACGAGAGCGCTGGAAGTGGGCACGGCTCCATGGCCGGCCACGAGAGGGGAGCAAGCCACGTGTGAGGGTCACTGCCCCGCCAGGGCCCCCACCGGTATCCGAAGCCCCTCGTGGACATCTGGTACCGAAAGCCGCCGCTAGGCTCAGGGATCGCGAAGTCAACACCGATCACGACCCCGCGCGCCGGCTGCTCGCCTCCCTCACTCCACGGTGCCGGATAGGCCGGCGTCGTGCGCCATAGATCGTCCAGGGGCCAGGTCCGCTCTGCCAGCGAGGGTTCAAGCGCCAGGATCTGCAGAGGACCACCATCGCCATCGAGAACAACCGACCCCAGTCTGCCCGGATCGAAGTGCACCAGCGCGGCCTGAGCTGCGTGCTCCAAATACACAGGGCCCCGGCGGTGCCGTAGCCGGTAGGTTGTCGGCAACAGAACCTCGCCGCCGGTTATGTTCTCAAAGACGAGCAACTCACGCCCAGCTACGACAGTGTGCAGGACGGGCTCCATGCTGGTCGCAAGGAGCCTGCCGTCGGACAGCTGCCAGTCCATTGGATAGGCGGCGATGGACCCGGCCACCACGGGGATGTCATCAATGCTGATCGGCACGGGATCACGGGAAAGTTTCAGATCAACAAAGGACTCCGATCGCTCGCGACCGCGGACAAAAGCGACCGTGCCCGCTGGGCCGGTGCGCCCATCTAGCAACTGCTCGGGAGGATTTGCGCTGAGCGCCCGCGCTGGCCCGGCGCTAACCAGAATCGCCCCCATGGTCTCCAGGGCCAAAGCCATGTGCCGCAGCCGGTAGTACGTGCCGGAAAGTGCCGCCCCCTCTGCCACTGGCGCCTCCTCGCCGGTGACTGCCGAGCTGTCCCCCGGCTTCCACCAGCCCCAGGGCACACCGGCATGCACGGGTCCAATGCCGGCAATGCCCCCACCGGTAACAAGGGAAAGGGCCAACTGAGACTCCAGCTCGCCGCCCTTCGCTATAGGCGCGGCTGCGGACGAGGTTGCCCCACCCATAAGCTTGCCCAACTCGAGCAACCCAGCCTTCCACGTGAACTGGCCCGCATCCGGCACCGCTACAGGCAGCGGCACTCCCTTGGTGTTGAGCATCGCCAGGAGGGCTTCCGTCGCCTCGGTGGCCTCATCTCGACCAAGCCCGGGTCCCGGATCGATGCCGACTGCCACCAGGTTCGATCTGCCCGCGGCAAACGCAAGCACACGGTCCCACCAGACAGACACGTGACGCGTCAGCGGCGAACGGTACCCATAGGGCGTGCCCTGTGCGATCTGGGCAACCACTTCGGGAAGCCCATAGACCCATCCAGGGATCCCACCAGCACTGAAATCGCTGCCGATCCAGGGGCCCATGTGGAGAAGGAGCCAGAGGCCGGCTCGCTCGACTTCCTCGAACAGCCGGGCAAGGTCACGCGGCCCGGTGAAGTCGTGGAAACCTGCTGCCGGGCTGTGGTACGCCCAGGGAACCGGGATGACCACTGCGTTAAGCCCAGCCATCCGGAGGCGCTCCAGAGTCGGTCGCCAGAGATCGGTGTGCGGCAGGTAGAAGTACCGGAAAGTGCCCGCCAGCAAAATGGCGGGTTTCCCGTCAAGGGATATGGAGTCAGAGGTGATAGAGACGCGTGTCACGGGTCACGGCCGATCAGGACTGGGCTAGAGCGACAGCGATCTGGGCCGCTACATCCGCGTTCTGGATCAGCAAGCTCTCGTTGGCCTGGCGCGTGCGCGCATCACTGAGGTCCACCATCCTTGCCAGGATGGTGGGCGTCAGGTCCCTTCCGCCAACACCTTCGGCATCTGCCTCAGCAACTGCTTGCTGGATGAGCGGTTCCACCATCTCCGCAGGGATCTCGTCGGCGATAGGCACGGGGACTGTGACGAGGACGGCCTGGAGCAATCCTAGCGACCGCTGGGCATTGAAGATCGCGACGACTTCAGCAGGGTCAGAGACCGAGAGGTCCACTTTGAGGCCGGACCGACGACTGTAGAACGCCGGGAACTCATCCGTCTGCCACCCGATAACCGGGACCCCCCACGTCTCAAGCGTTTCCAGCGTCCGCGGAAGGTCTAGGATCGACTTCGCGCCCGCACACACCACGATAATGGGCGTTGACGCAAGGATCGGCAGATCAGCAGACACATCCTCAGGATGGCCACGATGAACCCCGCCGATGCCGCCGGTCGCGAATACCCGGATGCCCGCGCGCTGAGCCAGATAGGCAGTGGCTGCGACGGTCGTGCCACCATGGGTACCGCGGAGGCGCACGAGCGGAAGGTCGCGCACGCTGACCTTGGTCACAGTGGCGTCGGTCGCAAGGTCAGAGAGCTGTGCATCGGTCAGCCCAATGACGGGCGCTCCCTCCCAGACCCCGACGGGGGCGGGAACCGCGCCCTGCGCACGGATTGCCTCAGCCATCGCCCGAGTGATGTTGAGATTGGCTGGATAGGCAAAGCCGTGGGTGACCAGGGCAGACTCAAGCGCGACAATGGGCAAATCGCGCGCCAGAGCATCCCCGACACTCCGCCCCAAGGTCAGCAACTCACTCATCTGTGGCTCCCAGCAACTTACCGGCCAATGCGGCATAGGCGTTCGCCGCAGTGTAGACCTGGTTGACGTCGACATATTCGTTGGACCGATGCAATAGACCGGGATCGCCAGGTCCGAACCCCACCGTCGGGATACGTGCAACGCCAGCTGTATAGGCGCCCTCAGTGGCATAGGGCCAGCATGCCAGGCTGGGGCGCAGCCCAACGCTTCGAGCCGCCTGAAGCATCGCCTGGACCAGCGGATGTCGCTCCTCTAGCACCCAGGGCAGCGAGGTGCGCCGCGCGTGCAGCGTCCTGCCTGTGTGGGTCGTGACGTCGTGCTCGAGCACGCGCACCGCAGCGTCAACGCCCTCGCGGGCAATCACGCGCTGGACCTCGAGCAATGACATGGCTTCAGTTTCTCCTACCGTGAGCCGCCGATCGAGAAACAGCTCGCACCGATCCGGCAGTGCGTTGCGACTTGCGCCACGGGACGTGATCTCGGTCACCGCCAACACCCCCGGCCCCAGGAACGGGTCATCCAGCAACTGACCGGCCAGAATCTCCAGTCCAAAGATGACCCGAGCTGCGGCATAGACCGCGTTGATGCCCAACTCTGGCGTGGACGAATGCGCCGAACGGCCCTTGACTGTCAACATCATCTCCAGGTGTCCTCGCTGGGCCCGGACGACGTGCAGATTCGATGGCTCGGGAATGACCACCCAGTCAGGGCGATATCCAAGGTCCTCGATGCACGCTCGAGTGCACGTCCCCTCCGAAGGCTCCTCGAGGCCGACGCACGCGACCAGGATCGAGCCCGACAGTTGCTCGCGGTGCCTGCCAAGCAACGCGGCCCCATAGACCGAGGCAGCTAGCCCACCCTTCATGTCGCAGGCCCCCACCCCATAGAGGCGATCATCGATCACGACTGCACCAAAAGGATCGATAGACCATGCCTGCGGATCAGCAACGTCGACAGTATCCATGTGGCTATCGAGCATCAGCACCGGGCCCGAAGGCGCGCCGATGCGCCCGAGGACGTTGCCTGCCGCATCCATCCAGACCTCGTCATAGCCCAGCCGTCGCATCTCATCCATGATCAACGCAGCCACGGCAGACTCCTTGCCCGAAGGGCTCGGCGCCTGGACCAGTGCGCTGAGGAACCGCAGCAGTGACTCACGACCTTCCTTGGACAGCTCGAATTGCGGCATAGATCACTCCGTGAGGGTAAGAAAGACTTGCTCGCCCTGTCACCAGCCCGGCGTGGCCGGGGTCTACCTAATAGGCACCATCCGAGGCTAGCACCTTCGGGACGGTACGCAAGACAATGAGTAGATCGAGCCACGGAGACCAGTGCTCGATATAGTATAGGTCGAGTAACACCATCTCATCGAAGGTCAGCTCGCTGCGTCCACTGACCTGCCACAGACCTGTCATTCCAGGTGGAACCGATAGGCGCTTCTCATGCCACGCCCGGTACTGCTCCACCTCGGCAGGGATAGGGGGACGCGGGCCGACCAGACTCATCTCGCCCCTGATGACATTGATCAGCTGCGGTAGCTCGTCAAGGCTTGTCCGTCGCAGGAGGCGGCCAACGCGCGTCACCCGTGGGTCTTCGCGCATCTTAAAGAGCGGTCCGTCAGCCTCATTTAGGTCACGGAGCCTCTCCAGTTGCTTCTCAGCCCCCGACACCATCGTCCGGAATTTGTAGATCGAGAAGCGTCGATGGTTCTCCCCAACGCGCTCCTGCCGGAAAAAGATGGGGCCACGGGAATCGAGCTTGATCATAATGGCGATCAACAGGAAGAGAGGCCACCCCAGTAGAAGGCAGAGAAGCGATCCGACCAGGTCGATCACGCGCTTTGCAGCCAGCTCACCACGGCTGAACGCGATCTCCTGGATTTCGATCAAGGGCAACCCACCAAGGTCACCAACTTC
>JAXDDP010000104.1:0-3829 GCA_034676785.1 Anaerolineae bacterium
CTCAAAGACGATAGCCATAGGTCTCCGCTGCCGCGCCGCAGACCTCTCTTAGCCTTTCATAGGTATCCGGGTCCCAAGCTTCGGCTTCAGGGAAGGCTCCCGTCAACTGCCGGTTCAGTTTCATCCTTAGCACTCGCCTAAGTCTGCGGTTTGACGGGACCTCGGAATCGACGAAAGCATACAGCTTCTCCAAGGTGGCACGTTCTTCGGCGAACAGGTCCTCAGCGCGGATCAAGATGCAAGCAGAGGCGGGCAGGTTGGCGCAGAGCTTAGCGATCCATACATTCGTCTCTTGCCATAGCCAGAGGTTCTTTTCGAAGGGGCTGTAGCGCGCCCAGCGTGCTCTGGCATCACCGCTAACCGGGGAGATCCGTGTTGCGTCAGCGATGTTGCCCTCATACCACTTCCTACGCATAGCGGATCGTACGACGTCGCGAGGATCGCGGACCAGATGGATGAATTTCGTATCAGGCTCAAGCGCTCGGAATCCGTGAGCCACGAACGTCACCTGGGGACTGGTTTCCACGTAGCGGGCGCCGCACTGCCGTGCGGTCTCGATGAGATGCCCTCGGGCGAGACTGAGGGAGTGCATTAGGATCTCATCGACCGCCGCACAGGATGCGCACCTATAGACGGCTTGGCCCAGCCCGTAAAGCAGCGGAAGCGGTTCATGGTAGGCGTGGGTTTGCCTGGCGAGCGCCAACAGCGCCGCAAGCGTCTGCGTCCCGACTCTTCCTGTCGACAGGGCAAACACGGGGGCGCGTGCCGCCGAATGCTCAGAACTCCGGTGGAGCGCGAAGCGGCAGCGGATCATATACAGTGTCTGTCGTAGCGTTAGATCCAGTAAGCCGTCAGCAAGGGCTCGTAGCTTTCTGTTCACAGTCGCAGCGGTTGGCATTCTGGCATGCCTCAGGGTGAAGCGATATAGTCGGACAGCAGAGTATGCATTCCTTTGAGGAATACACTCTCATCGAAGTTCGTTGTCACATGCTGCTGGAGGGTATCCACCCGCGCGCGGACCTTCGCATCGTTCCATTCCTGTGCTTGTCTCAGCTTATCCACCGCGGTCTCGAGCGTAGTGTACCGCAGGTCCTGGTCCGTGACGATTTCCCGCTGCCCGCCCGAATCGTGGACGATTGGGAGGCAGCCTGCTGCGATCGCCTGTGCAGTCGTGAGGCCAAATGGCTCGTTGACAAGCGTATGGAAGAAGACCCTTGAACTCTGTAGCAATGCTCTCACGACGTCAAACGAGGCGTTTGGATAGAGGTGAACGTTCTGAGCGTTGAGTTCGGTCACAAGGTTCCTGCACGCCTCCAGGTATTGGCCTTCGCCAGAAAATCCGACGAGATGGAACTGCAACGCCGGCAAACGGGACGCTACCTCGATCTGCTCCTTCTGACGCTTCTCAGGCGAGAAGCGCCCTACTGTGACTATGTCATGGCTGCGCATACGTGGAGTCCCTGTGAAGCGTGTTGTGTCGACGGGAGGATAGAGGGTGGGTGAGCCTGGGGGGATCTTGTAGACCTGTTGTAGCGCTTTGCGCGTGAACTCGGTCATGCAGATGATTCTGTGGTTGGGATGGGGTTGCTCGAAACAATAGATAAGCCGTAGAATCCCCCGTGTTATCCGACCCGTCGACCACTTTGGGAGTTCCACTTCGGGCCTGTGCAGGTCGGGTTGGCGTGCCATGATGCGGGCTTTTCGCGAGTAGAAGATGTAGTTGATGACCGGCAATGCATGGGGGAGAAACACCATACTGTTGTTTGTACTGATCAGTAGGTCGTAGGTCGAGGCGTAACGGTTCAGTATCAAGTTGAAGAATATGGTCGCAAACTCGTGGGCGAGGCCCGGCACACGCGGCAGAATCCGATATCTGGCCCGGGGTTGCTGTCCGTATGCCGTCGTTATGTCGTCGGTGTGGATGCTGAGTGCGCTGGTTAGGAGATCCGGCACGATTCCCATTCGGTTCAGCACCTCGGTAATCCCGAGCACCACGCGGAGCCGGCCCCCCGGAATGATGCTGGACTGAGCGATGGCGACCCGTAGCGCCTGTGGCATCTTACCGTCCCCGACCGTCCAGTGACGCTTGTTTCTTCATCATGCGGGTGAGGGCGTTCGAGAGTGCCTTGAGATCGGCCGGTTGAGGGACGAGCGCTTCGAGTAGGGTCAGCTTTGAGGCACCTAGGAATGCAACAATGATCACGAGCGATGACAACGCGTAAGCCACGGACGTTGCTATGGCCGAGCCCAGAATCCCCAAGGGGGGGATTAGCAATAGATTGAGCGCTGCTGTCGCAATGAGTGACACGAGGGCCCCGATCGTGCCGACTTCCGGGCGCCCGGTACCGGCAAGGTGCGCCGCCCGGAGGTTGCTGCTGCTCAGCGCCCAGACACCGGGGAGCAATACCTGAACAATGGGCACTGCCGGTGTGAAGGCGTCTCCGTACATAAGCCTTACCAGCGGGGAGCTGATGAGCGCCATGAACGCACAGATGAGGGCGAGCAGACCGAGCATCATTCGGTTGGCACGGGCTGTTGCCTGATGGCTAGACTCAGGCTGCTTGTTCGCGGCGACCTGATACAGCAGCGCAGTGCGGATGGCGTGCGGGATCTCCCAAATTCGTTCAACGAGCGACGTGCCCGTCACATACCACCCAATCTCTTGTGAACTCAGGAAGGCGCCGATTAAGAAGACGCTCAGACGATAGTTGAAGAATTGCGCTATGTTGCCTGGGTACAGGCGGATGCCATACGTCAGGCTTTCGAGCAGCACTTGGAGGTTCACTCCGATGCGTCGATCAGTAGCCTGGAGGGCGAGGACAGCGGTGACCAGAAATGTCGCCGTTGTCGCCACTGCCCACGCCAGGAGCGCCCCCTCCAGCTGAAGCCGAAGGACCAACACAAACACCAACGCCGCGAGCAGTCCGGCGAGGGCCTGTGCGATGCCCACGAGGTTATACGCGACGATCTTGCCCGCCGCCCGGAGCATTTCCTGCAGGTAGGCCTGCATCTGCATCACCGGGATCAGGAACGCCACTCTTCGTAGCAGCAGAAGGGAGATGTTGTTGTCTTTCAGGTAAGCCTGAAAGGTGGGGTTGAGGGTGAGGAGTTCGGTTATTGCCAGGCCGAGGACTCCCAGCACCAACCCAGCGATGAAGGCGTTGCCGGTCAGCTCTGGCAATCTCGACGGATCCCTGGCGCCATAGTAAACGGCGGCAGATCCCAGCCCAAAGAGCAATAGCAAAGACACGGCTCCCAGAATGAGGATCACGAGGTTGTAGGCCCCCTTGAGGGAGGGGCCTAGAGCGCGTGCCACGACAATGCTTGTGGCGACGCTCACAACAAACGACACGCCGCGAGCGGCGAACGTCAGAGCGCTCTCCCGCGCAAGGCTGAACCCACGTTTGGCAGCCACTCGACTCCTAGTTGCCAGTGCGGCGACCCAACCAGGACAAGAGTTGACAACTCATCGCTGCACGGTGTCGATTGTACAACTCAACCCGCCCGTCCACCGCAATCGTGTATACGTGATGGACCGCACTAGACGCCACGCCAAGACGAGCGCAAGGCGTATGACTGTAAACCCGTAGTGCAGCGGTCGCTTGACCCCTCCAGCAAAGGCAAAGACATCGCGCCCTACGGCAGGCTGCGAGCCATAGAAGTAGAGGCTGAAGAAGAGCTTGCCGAACCAGCCCAAGGGATAGCCTGGCGCAGCAGGCGAAAAGACCAGGTTCTCCCCCGACTTGGTGACGTACCAGCGGTGATTCGGCGGGTGCCTCAGCGTTTCGGCAATCCTGCTGGGGGTCTCCAAGTAGCCAGCCTGCGCGAC
>JAXDDP010000105.1:0-4285 GCA_034676785.1 Anaerolineae bacterium
TGCGAGCGATTGAACCTACGTCTGGGGAGATCATGTTCCGCGATCTGCGCGATGGGTGGGTCAACGTTCGGGAACTGGATTCCGCCGAGCTGAATCGGGTCAGGCAGCAGATGCAGATCATCTTCCAGGATCCCTACTCGTCCCTGAATCCACGGATGACGCTCCTGGAGCTTGTGGGAGAACCGCTGGTCATCAACCAGGGGATGAAGGGTAGGGAGCTCGAGGACCGTGTCGCGGATCTTCTTCGGTCTGTAGGCTTGCGGCCCGAGTACCTGCGACGCTATCCCCACGCATTTAGCGGAGGCCAACGTCAGCGCATTGGGATCGCCCGGTCACTCGCGCTGAGCCCGCGGCTGGTTGTGTGCGATGAGCCCGTCTCGGCGCTCGATGTATCCGTGCAGGCACAGATCCTGAACCTCTTGCGTGAGATGCAGGGCCGGCTCGGGCTTACCTACCTGTTTGTGGCGCACGACTTGAGTGTCGTTAGGCATATCGCCGATCGCGTGGCGGTTATGTACGTAGGTAAACTGGTTGAGAAAGCAAGCACCAATGAGCTGTATCCGCACCCGCTGCATCCGTACACCGAGGCGCTAATGTCGGCGGTGCCACGCCCGGACCCGCGCGCGCAGAAGAAGCGAATCGTGCTGGAAGGGGAGGTAGCCGATCCTTCCAACCCGCCCAGCGGCTGTTACTTCCATCCGCGGTGTCGTTACGCACAGGAGATCTGCAAGGTCGAGACGCCCGAGCTGCGCGAGCTGGAACCTGAGCATTTCGTGGCCTGTCATCGAGCCGAGGAGCTATCCCTGGTCGGCGTTGCGTAGCGGAACGCGGGACCCTAACGAATCGAGGAGCGGGAGGATCGACGAGTAGGCCAGTGGTGCGCCGGTGGCAGAGCGACTTGGGGTAGGGATGATCTTCCAACCGACAAGGGAGTCTGTGAAGTCGCACACTGTGCCGAAATGGGACCACGATGCCATACTGGCTTGGACTTTCTCGGTTACGTCGCAGGTGGAGGCCGGAGGATAGCCATAGGTGATCTGGCGGATGCTCTTGGGCCTGGCCTGTGCCCGACATGGTTGTCTTGGGGCGTTTCTTCGGGAGCGCCCCTGAATTGTGCCTCACCATTGTCCACATTTCACTGATCCAGGAGGACCCCGATGGCAGATTCCGAGAAGACAGTAGAGCTAAGCGACGCGATTTTGCCGCGCATGAAGCACTTCGCTGCAGTGATGAGCGCGACCTTGCCGGACGCGGTTGACTATCTTCTCCGCTGGGCGCTCGAGCAGCGCGAGGCGATGCCCGCAATCGTGGGCGCGCGCGGTCAGCGTGAGGGAGCGGAGGCCGATCCACGGCTCGATTGGTGGCGTGCCGTGAAGTTCGGCATGTTCATCCACTGGGGGCTGTACGCGATCCCCGCTGGGATCTGGAAGGACAAGGAGGTCCCCGGCATTGGCGAGTGGATCATGTACCGCGCACGCATTCCTGTTGCAGAATATGAGAAGCTGGCCGAGCAGTTCAACCCTGTAAAGTTCAACGCTGCCGAGTGGGTGTCGTTGGCCAAGGCCGCGGGCCAGAAGTATATGGTGATCACGTCCAAGCACCACGATGGCTTCTGCATTTTCGACTCCCCGTGCAGTGACTACGACATCATGGACCGCACGCCATTTGGGCGTGACCCGCTCAAGGAGCTGGCTGAGGAGTGTGCCAAGCAGGGCATCAAGCTGGGTTTCTACTACTCCCAGACGCAGGACTGGCATCACCCCGATGGAGACGGCAACGACTGGGACTACGATCCTGCCGGTAAGGACTTCCAGAAATACCTGGACGAATTGGTCAAACCCCAACTCCGTGAACTTCTCACCCAATATGGTCCCATCGGCCTGATCTGGTTTGATACGCCCAAGGGCATTACCAAGGAGCAGAGCAAGCAACTGCTCGATTTCGTCCTCAGCATACAGCCCGACTGCCTTGTCTGTGGGCGCATTGGCAACCAGTTGGGCGATTACGCCTCTGCGGGCGACAACCGGATCCCAGGCCAGGCTGTTTCAGGTGATTGGGAGACGCCGGCGACGATCAATGATACCTGGGGCTTCAAGATCAACGATCACAACTGGAAGTCTACGGAAGACCTGGTGCGCAAGCTGATCGACATTGTCAGCAAGGGTGGCAACTACCTGTTGAACGTCGGCCCCACTGCCGAAGGGGTGATTCCCGAACCCAGCGTTGAGCGGCTCATGGGGATGGGGAAATGGCTTGATGCCAATGGTGAGGCGATCTACGAGACTGTGGCGGGTCCGTACCAGGGCCTGGGATGGGCCCGCAGCACAGCGAAGCCGGGCAAGGTCTATGTGCACGTCTTTGAGTGGCCAGCCGATGGCGTGCTCAGGCTCCCGGCTTTGGCGCAGACGGTGAGAGGAGCCAACTTCCTGCAGGATGCCAGTGCGGCACTCAAGGTGGAGCAGACCGGTGACGGCGTCGTCATCTACGGTCCCTCTGATGCGCTGGACCCAATCGCGACGGTGGTCACCCTCTCGGTCGAGGCCTGATTGGCAGGTTGCACCCGCCAGCTCAGTGGCGCGTGCAGTAGACTAGGCTGAATGGGGCGGGGCGTTACGACGCCCCGTCCCTTGCTATGGAACGAGGAGGTCGCGTGATCCAACAGCCGGCACTGCGGCGGAAGAGCTCGGGGTTCTTCCCGGTTGTCAGGGGCAATGCGCGCGTCATATCGATCACTGAGGGCATTGCAGCTATCTCGTTCCAGTGGTACCGCACCTATGTGTCCCTCTACATGGTGGCACTGGGCGTCACAGCGGTCCAGCTAGGGTGGCTCGAGAGTATCCTCATTTTCACCCAGTTTATCAGCACCCTCATGGGCGGCTACTTCGCCGATCGCTTCGGGCGGAAGCGCATGTTGGTCGTCTTTGATATTCTATGCTGGGGCGTTCCCATGGCACTCTACGCCGTTGCGCAGAACCCCTGGTACTTTCTTATTGGCCGGTTCATCAACGGCTTCGTCTACATCGTAGTTCCCAGTTTCCAATGCCTCTTCGTCGAAGACGTGCCTGCCGAGCACAGGGCGGCCGTCTTCCGGATGGTGCAGTTCCTGACGTCGGGCGCCCGTCTGTTGGCGCCCGTAGCGGGCGGTCTGGTCGCCGTGATGGGGATCATCCCGGCTGGTCGGGTCCTGGCGGCGGTCGTGATGGTCTCCTCGGTGGGCATCGCAGTCTACCGGCAATTCACACTGCAGGAGACGAGTATGGGACGCGAGCGTATGGCCAATACACTGAATCTGCGCCCCGGCGAGCTGATCCGGCAGTATCAAGAAGCCATTCGACTCATGGCTGGAGATCGCCGGGTACTCATCTTTATGGCTGTTCGCAACCTCCTTGGATTCAATACCGTGATCTGGACGACCTACTCGGCGGTCTACCTGGCCGATGGTCGTGGGATTGGGCTTGCCGACGCCACAATCTCCGTCTTTCCCTTTGTCTCTGCAGTTGTGACGATGGCTATGATTCTTCTGGCGGGCCGGCGCAGCGATGGACGGGAGGCACTGGGTAGCCTGGTTGCGGGGCAAGTCCTCAACATTGTGGCGTGCCTGTTCTTCGTGGTCTCGCCAGCGGGTACGCTGATCTGGGCACTGCTGTGGGCAGTAGCAAGCGCCCTGAGTGTCGCGGTGTTCCGACCGGCCAATGATAGCTATTGGGCAAACATCGTGGGTGATCGAGAGCGGGCACTGATCTTGTCGGCGAGTGGTGCCCTGGCGGCGCTGGTCACGCTGCCTGCAGCCCCCCTGGCCGGGATCCTATACACGACGTCCCCCCGTGGTCCCTTCGTGTTGGGTATCGGGGTTCAGATGCTGGCTCTTGTCTTCACGCTGTTCCTGCCGCGTGAGCGGGCGAGGCAGCAGGCGGCCTGATCGCTCACAATCCCATGGCGGACCGGATGGCTGCCACGACCTCCTCGGCTTGCCGGCGCGCACGATCCTTCGTTGCCGCGTCGAGGTGTGGGGCGCGATGGTCGTGAAGCCATTCACCTCCATATTCGTCGCGATAGGCTTGGGGGAGGGCATCTGGCAACGTCTGCCCGGACATCACGGCGAAAGCCAGAGCCCATGATCGGGGCACGACGTCGAGGTTGTAGCCCCCGCCTCCGCATGCCAGCCACGGCATGGTCGCGAGACTAGAGAACGCGCGGAACAGCGCCTCGTGTCCCTCTGTGGTCAGAGCCATCGTTGTGAGTGGGTCCTGGTAGTGTGTGTCGACGCCGAGCTGCGTGACCAGGA
>JAXDDP010000113.1:0-7765 GCA_034676785.1 Anaerolineae bacterium
GTCGCCGAGAGCGGGCTAAGGGATTCGAACCCTTGACCTTCTCCTTGGCAAGGAGACATTCTACCGCTGAACTAAGCCCGCGTACGATTGGGATTATACAACAAAGGTCCAGAATTGGCAACCCCCATCCTGAAATGCACCCCTGCCCTGGGAAGCGCTTGACATTCCCCGACTCTTGTGCTATAAAGACAGGGTAACAGGCTGAGATCGGGAAAGTAGATACTCGGACGCGGTCACAGAGAGCCGGCGCTTGGTGTGAGTCCGGTACCGACGAGAGTGTCGAATGGGCCCGGGAGCTGCTCGCCGAAAGTGGATGTGTCCGCAGCCGGACACTAGACACGAGTAGTCCGAGACGGAGACGCCACCGTTATCAGGGCGTAGGACATCGCGCGATAGCATCATCGGGCCGTGTCCGAGACGAGTGAGGCTGGCTTGACTCAACGACGCGCTCTCCAAGCGCGTTTTTTGTTGGGGCAGAAGGCCTAACGAGGGTGGCACCACGGGCATTTTAGCGCTCGTCCCTTTTGGGGACGGGCGCTTTTTGTTTCCAATCGGAGAGAGAAGGAGAGAGAGTATGAACGAAACCAAGAAACGAATCCTGACGGGCGATCGCCCGACGGGGAAGCTGCACCTGGGCCATTACGTGGGCAGCATGAAGAACCGCGTGGCGCTGCAGGACAGCTACGAGTGTTATTTCATCATCGCAGATCTCCACACGCTCACCACCAAGGCGGAGAAGGAACACCTGGCCGCGCTCGATGACAACATCTACAACGTCGTCCTCGACTACCTCGCCGTGGGCATCGACCCCGAGAAGAGCGTAATCTTCCTGCAGTCAGCCATCCCCGAAGAATACGAGCTGGCCCAACTCCTGGGCAATCTGGTCACGCTGCCGCGGCTCACACGACTGCCAAGCATCAAGGATATGGCACGCGCCGCCAACATGGACGACGAGACTGTGCCCTTTGGCCTGATCGGGTATCCGGTTTTGCAGGCCGCAGACATTCTGCTCCCACGTGCGCACCTGGTTCCCGTGGGTAAGGATAACGAGGCGCACGTGGAGATCACGCGCGAGATCGCGCGTCGCTTTAACCGCATGTATGACGCGGAGGTCTTTCCGCTGCCCGATGTTTTGATCGGCGAGGTACCTACCCTCATCGGCACCGATGGCCAGGCCAAAATGAGCAAGTCGCTCGGAAACGCGATCCTGCTCTCCGACGACCCCAAGACGGTCGAAGAGAAGGTGCGTGGGATGTACACCGACCCCAACCGCATCCGTGCGGATGTCCCTGGCAGGGTCGAGGGCAACCCCGTTTTCATCTACCACGACGCCTTCAACCCAAACGTAGAGGAGGTCAACGACCTCAAGGAGCGCTATCTCCTGGGCAAGGTTGGTGACGTCGAGGTGAAGCGCAAGCTGGCCCGCGCCATCAACGCGTTCCTGGACCCGGTCCGCGAGCGCCGTGCTGCCTACCTCTCCAAACCAGGCCTGGTCGAAGAGGTACTCGTCGAAGGCACACGACGAATGCAGCGAGAGGCCGAGGTAACCCTGAGCATGGTCTACGACGCGATGGGACTGGCGGGCCCCCGGCTGCGACGTGTATTGCAGGGCAGATCTGACACATTCCGCCTTCGGGCAGAGGCATAAAGCCATATCCAGCGGTTCCTGGAATCAAGGAGCATCCTATGTACATCACGAGCGTGCGACTACATAACGGCCATTATCCGACAAACCGGTACTATCCGTTCAACGTGCCGGTGCTGCGGACCACGTCGCAGATTACGTTCCAGCGCCCCGTGACCTTCTTCGTCGGGGACAACGGATCGGGCAAGTCGACGCTTCTGGAGGCCATCACACGCAAGTGTGGGGTGCACACCTGGGACCAACCCAAGCGCCACGTCGCCCACGAGAACCCCTACGAAACGCGCCTCGCCGATTTCATCGAGGTGGCCTGGGGCGCCGAACGCGTGGCGGGGTCGCTTTTCAAGGCAGAGACCTTCCGCGAACTCGCGGACTTCCTCGACGACGTCGCCGTGTGCGACCCCGGACGGCTCCAGTACCACGGCGGCAGAATGCTCAACACGCTCTCCCACGGTCAAGGGATGCTGACCTATTTCCGCGGGCGCTTCGACCGCAAAGGTCTCTATCTGCTGGACGAACCCGAAGCAGCACTCTCCCCGAAAAGCCAGGTGCTGTTCCTTGAGCTGCTGGAGACGTTTGCAGCCGCTGGTCAGACCCAGTTCATCATCGCGACCCATTCACCGATCCTGCTGTCACTGCGCGGGGCCCAGATTTACAGCTTTGATGGTCCCCGAGTTCAGGAGGTGCACTACGAGGAGACAGAACACTATCAGGTGTACCGGCAGTTCTTCGCTACTCAACGGTCTACAACACCAGAGGAAGGACGCCACTTCGTGCAGGAACCGGCCATAGAAGAGGGGGACGCCGGCGTATCTCTGCCGGCATTGGCCGATGCAATGTCATCCTGATTACCCATTCGATACCCAGAAAGAGGAGGAGCAACGATGAAACAGTACAAGTACCTACTTTCCGAGAAGGATATGCCGACGCAATGGTACAACATCCTGGCGGACATGAAGAACCCCCCGCCCCCGTACCTGCATCCGGCGACGCTGAACTTGATGACGCCCGACGACCTGGCGCCGGTCTTCCCTGCGGGCTGCGTTGCGCAGGAGGCCAGTCGTGAGCGCTTCATCGACATCCCTGAGGAGGTCCAGGACATCTTCAGGATGTACCGCCCGACACCGCTCATGCGCGCGCATCGCTGGGAGCAAGCGCTCGACACCCCGGCGAAGATCTACTACAAGTGGGAGGGGGCCAGTCCTGCCGGCAGCCATAAGCTGAACACGGCAATCGCCCAGGCCTACTATGCCAAGCAGGAGGGGCTGACGGGATTCGCAACCGAGACCGGTGCGGGCCAGTGGGGTTGTGCGCTCAGCCTTGCGGGCTCGTTCTTTGACCTCAAGATCAAGGTCTTCATGGTCGCCGTCTCCTACCGCCAGAAACCCTATCGCCGCGTGATGATGGAGACGTGGGGGGGCGAGGTGGTGCCCAGCCCGAGCGCTGAGACACACGCCGGACGTGCGATGCTCGAACAGGACCCCGACACGCCGGGAAGCCTGGGCATGGCCATCAGCGATGCGCTCGAGTACGCGATGACCCACGACGGGTACAAGTACTCGCTCGGAAGTGTGGTGAACTTCGTGCTGCTCCACCAGACCGTCATTGGGCTGGAGACGATGAAGCAGCTAGAAATGGCAGGCGATAGCCCGGACATTGTCATCGGCTGTGCCGGTGGGGGCAGCAACGCCGCAGGCTTGATCTACCCCTTCATGCGCGGCAAGCTCACGGGCGAGACGCCCAACCTGCGCGCGATCTTCGTCGAATCGACGGCATGCCCCAGCATGACCCGTGGCACTTATGCCTACGACTGGGGTGATACGGCCAAGACCGGACCCGTGGCCAAGATGCACACCGTTGGCCACGGCTTTGTCCCGGCGCCAGTCCATGCCGGCGGGTTGCGCTACCATGGTATCGCGCCAACGATCTCTTCGTTGCTCAATGACGGGATGGCCGAGGCACGTGCCTATCATCAGAACGTGGTGTTCGAAGCCGCGCTTAGCTTCAGCAACGCCGAGGGCACCATCTTGGCTCCCGAGTCGGCCCATGCCGTCCGCGCTGCCTATGACGAGGCGCTAGCGTGCAAGGAGTCAGGTGAATCGAAGGTCATCGTCTTCAACGCCAGCGGTCACGGGCACTTCGACCTCGCAGCCTACGATGCCTACCACCGGCGGGCGCTCGACGACTACGAGCTCGAAGAGGCCAAGCTCGCCGCAGCACTGGAAGGGCTGCCCAACGTCAAGTAAAACTTCGCGCTACGTGAAATGAAAAGTTCCGGGGACGCGCCGCAGACGGCACGTCCCCGGAACTCGTGGCCTATTCGCCGACCGTCGCCAGTCGTCGCGTCTGGTCGTCCAGCGATAACGCCTCGATGAACTGGTCGATATCGCCAGCCATCACGCCAGGCAAATTGTAGGAAGTCACACCGACCCGATGGTCTGTCACGCGGTTCTGCGGGAAGTTGTAGGTGCGAATCTTCTCGCTGCGATCCCCCATCCCCACCTGCGACCGGCGCGCCTGCTCGAGCTCGGAGACCTGCTTCAGCCGTTCGATCTCATAGAGCCGGGCACGCAGCACGCTCATGGCCCGCAGCTTGTTCTGCGTCAGCGACCGCTCGCTTTCACACGTGACCACCATGCCGGTAGGCTTGTAGAGGATGCGCACCGCCGTGTCGTTCTTCTGCATGTGCTGACCACCCGGCCCCGAGGAGCCGTAGTTGGTCATCTCGATGTCATTCGCATTGATGGTGATCTCGACCTCGTCGACCTCGGGCAGGACCGCCACCGTCACCGTAGAGGTATGAATGCGTCCGCTCGATTCCGTCGCCGGCACCCGCTGCACACGGTGAACGCCGCTCTCGTACTTGAGGCGCGAATAGGCGCCCTTCCCCTCAACCGCGAAGATCACCTCTTTGTAGCCGCCGATACCGGTCCGGCTCTCAGAGATGATGTTCGTCTTCCACCCGGACTGCAGCTCGGCATAGCGGGTGTACATCCGGAACAGCTCCGCAGCGAAGAGCCCCGCTTCATCGCCACCCGCGCCCGCACGGATTTCCATGATGACGTCGCGCTCGTCCCGGGGATCTTTGGGCACAAGCAACAGCCTTAGCTTGTCCTGCAATGCCTCGCGGCGCTCGACGAGTGCTTCCAGCTCTTCCTGGGCCATCTCGCGCAGGGCCGGATCGTCGTCCTGGAGCATCGCCTCGGCACCATCAAGCTCCTCGAGGACGGTACGGTACTCGCGATAGATGGTCACGGTCTCCTCGAGCTCCGCCCGCTCGATCGCAAGGTCAGTCACCTTCTCGTAGTCCTGGGCGATATCCGGATCAGCCATCAGACGCGTCAACGTCTGATACCGCTCCTCCAGCACGCTCAGCCTCTCCAGCATTTTCTGCGTATCCACGTCAACCTAACCCCTTACAGACATGACAGACGGCCCGTCCACGCGGGCCGTCACCGTTTGATTGAAGTGGGCCCACCAGGATTTGAACCTGGAACCGACCGGTTATGAGCCGGTTGCTCTAACCGTTGAGCTATGAGCCCCGAAAGAGCGGGCGACGGGAATCGAACCCGTATCTTTAGCTTGGAAGGCTAAGGCTCTACCATTAAGCAACGCCCGCACGCACCAGCATTATACCACAGGCCCAATGCGTGACAACGCAGCGTCGAAACGCGCGAGGGTTCTGCGCTCTCCGCGGTGCATACTCCGGAACCCCTCGCAGGGTGCCGAAACCCTGCGAGGGGGAGAGCTTCCCCTGCGAGGGGAAGGGAACTCATCCAAGCTCCTCAAGATATTCCCGCAGATTGTGGCGGACGGCATAGGCTGCGGCCTCTGCTCGATTCGTCAGGTCGAGCTTCGACAGAATGCTGCTGACATAGTTGCGTACCGTGCCCTCGCCGAGGAAGAGCTCCTTGGCGATCTCCTTGTTCGTGTGTCCCTGCGACACCAATCCGAGGACCTTGAGCTCCTGCTCGGTGAGGTCCTTGAAGGACGCGGCCTGTTCCTGGCGGCCCGCGGCACGTACCCGCTCGAGCACGCGCTGGGTCACCGCGGGATCCAGCAAGGCATCACCGCTGCCCACGCGCCGCACGGCACGCACGAGATCCTCGCCGCCCCCCTGCTTGAGAACATAGCCGGCGGCCCCCGCCTCGATCGCCTCAAAGAGCATCTCGTCCTCGGCAAAGGACGTCAACATCAGCACGTGGACCTCCGGGAGCCGCCGCTTGATCTCGCGGCATGCGTCGATCCCGTTCTTTCCGGGCATGCGGATGTCCATGACCACGACATCGGGATTGTGCAGCACCGCCTTCTCCACAGCCTCTTCCGCCGATCCTGCCTCGTCGACAACGGTGAAGTCAGGCTGGTTGCTCAACAGCGTCCGCAATCCCAACCGCACAATCTCGTGGTCGTCCACCACCAGGATCCTGTAGGTCATTACCCACCTCACGAATACGGTACTGTAAGATCATAGGTCACGCCCGCTCCGGGCGCGCTCTCAATGCGCAACGTGCCGTCGAGCAACCGTGCCCGCTCGCGGATATTGCGCAACCCATAGCCTTTGCTGATCAGAAGCTTCTCCATCCCGACACCGTCGTCCGAGATCACCAGATTGAGGCTATCGGCGTCATAGGCCAACCGCACCCGGACCCACCGTGCCTGCGCGTGCTTGGCCGTGTTGGCCAACGCCTCGCGCACGATCTGCAGGATATGCCGGCGGCGGGCCATCGAATGAATGGGGTGCGCCGTTCCCGTGACCTCAAACTCAGTCTGCAACAGCGTATTGACATGGAAGTCGCGCAGCAGATGCTCGATGCCCGGTTGGAGATCGTCGTCAGGCATATCGCTGCGCAGGTCGAAAATGTAGCGCCGGATGTCCTGAATCGTATAGTTGAGATTGTCGATCACCCGGCCCACCTGACCCTGCGCGCGGTCGGGATCGGCATGGATAACCGGAATGACGCTCTCCAGCAACAGGCCAGCAGCATAGATCGACTGGATGATGCCGTCGTGCAGATCCCGCCCGATGCGTTCGCGGTCCTCCGCCATCGCCTGCAGGCGCTCTACCCCCTCAACCCACGACTCGATCTCGTGGTGGATCGTAGTCAATGAGCGCACCAGCCCGATCGTAATGCCCAAACCCACCGAAGCCCAGACCCATCCCGTGACAGCCGAGTCAACCAGATGAAAGCCGAGCCTTCCGGCGAAGAAAGCATCGACCCCCCCGGGCACCATCACCAGATTGAGCACCCCAAATGTCGCCATCGTGATCTCGATGAGGCGGAGTGCCGGACGGATCTGCCCTCGCAGCACGGCATCGAGCGATTGATAGCTCTGGCGACGCAGGCCGATCGCGGTCAGCAAGCCCCCGGGGAAGGCCAACAGATACCGTGCCAGGACTTCCGTCGTGCGCGCCAACGCGTCCTCATCGACGCGGAAAGCCCACAGGGCCAGGATGTAAGCGCCCACCGAGAGGCCACTGAGAACCATCCACAGAGCCTGGCTACGCCGGCGGTAAGTCTCCTCCGACATAAAAGTCTGGAGCCCAAAGACCAGGAGACAGATATAGGCGGACACCAGGACGATAGGAGGCACCACCACGGGCAGGAACCGCCCGGCGGGCAGCAGCATCGCGAGGATCTCATACCAGGCATACAGCGCCTCGCCCATCGCAAACCCGCCCAGCCAGCCCAGGTGCCGGGCCAGCGAGATGCGGCGGCTGCGGTAATGCAGGAAATTCACGGTCAAGCCCAGGGTGAAGAACACCAACCCGTGCGCAAAATGCCCCAGGACAGCCGCTATCGTCATCGATCCCACCTTACGGTCCGCATCTCTGGATGCTCAAGATGCCGGTGGCTGCAGTATACCACGCGCGCGGGGACGTGCCAGACGAGCAGGCCGACGCCCGAGGGCTTTCCCCAGGCGGCGCCGGCGTTATACTGTCGCCCATGAAGATCTTCGAACACGCCCGCGAAGATGAGATCCGCCGTGAGGCGCCGCTCGCCGCGCGGATGCGCCCGCGCACGCTCGACGAGGTGGTGGGCCAGGCGCACATCATCGGCCCCGGCAAGCTGCTGCGCCGCGCGATCGAGGCCGACCGCCTTTTCACGTCGATCCTGTTCTGGG
>JAXDDP010000120.1:0-36889 GCA_034676785.1 Anaerolineae bacterium
GTAAGTAGCGGACCACCTCGGTAGAACGCGTGGCGGTACATGGCCTGCCAATGGTGTACAACGCGGGTTGGGTCCTGGCCGATCAAGTAGGGCTCAAGCTCAGCAACGGCTGTGGCGCACGTGAGAGCTCGACCCTCCAGAATTGGCTCCCCCAGGCCAATGAGGCCTTCGTCGGTGTGGATCTTGAGGAAAATCCAGCGTGGTTTGACAAGGAACGTTTCCAGCTTCGTGATCTTCATCTTCAGCTCCGTGGGTGGGTAAAGGACAGGTATCGGGTTAGTGGAACTGAGCGAGACTCCACCATCCGTTCACTGGATCTCATCTTAGGCTACCGAGCTGTCATGTCAACTGGCCGTTGACGGTGGCGACCAGCGGCTCTATACTCCACGATGTTCTCAGGGCTCATACGTGGCCCTATGCTCACCTGACCCTTGTGATATCCCAGTCGAGGTCGAAATGTACCTGAAGTGTCTGGCTTGTGAGGCGTTGGCGCGCCTCGCTTACCTATCAGCCGCGAAGTCCCCTCACACCGTGGACGTCGAGCTATTCCGTCTGGGATGGCATAGCAACCCACCAGATCTCCGCTCGCGGCTGCAGTCCGCGATCGACATTGCGTCGGACGATGCCGAGCGGCATTATGACGCGATCGTCCTTGCTTACGGGCTGTGTGGCCGGGCGACCGATGGCCTGATTGCACGGCGGGTGCCGCTGGTTATCCCACGTGCACATGACTGCATCACGCTATTCCTTGGTGGCCGAACACGCTATCAGCAGCAGTTCTCAGATCATCCCGGTACCTACTGGTATGTGCGCGACTATGTCGAACGCAAGACTGGGAGCACGGCGCTCTCACTCGGTGCGGACGGGTATGACGATGTTGCGGCCTTGTATGACGAGTACGTCACCAAGTACGGCAAGGACAACGCCGACTACCTGATGGAGGTCATGGGAGCGTGGCGCAGCCACTACAACCGAGCGGCGTACATCGATATGGGCGTCGCCGACAGTGCCGCTGTCGAAGCGGAGACCCGGGAGGAGGCAGGCCGCCGTGGCTGGACCTTTGATAAGGTCGCCGGCGCCCTTGTCCTGTTCAAGAGGCTGATCGAAGGAGACTGGGGCGACGACTTTCTCGTCGTCGAGCCGGGTCAGACGATCGAGATGGTGTATGACGAGCGCATTATGAGCTGCATCGGGTAGTCCGGAGTCTGCGAGGTGCCTTGGTAGACTCAATCAACACCTACAACGAGAAGTCGTTGCACGCTGCCGTCAAGCATTGGTACGCGCGGGACGGTGGTGAGACCGAAGTGCGTGTTGATGGCTATATAGTCGACGTCGTCCATGATGGTCGCCTCATCGAGATTCAGACTGGAAGCTTCGCCTCGATCAAGGCCAAGGTGACAGCCCTGGCACAGACTCACCAGGTGCTGCTCGCCTACCCTGTCGCCCTGGAGTCCTGGCTCGTCCAGCCAACCCCGGAAGAGGCCCAACCGGTACGCCGAAAGTCCCCCAAGCGTGGCTCGGTGCTTGCGCTCTTCTCGGAACTGGTCAGTTTTCCCGGATTGGTGGCGAATCCCAACTTCGAGATCGATGTGGTGTTTACGCGCGAGGATATCCTGCGACACCGGGATGCACGGCGTGGGTGGCGTCGCCACGGTTGGGTCATTGACGACCGGGTCCTGCTGGAGGTCGTAACGACGCAGCGGTTCAGAGGGCCGACCGACTTCTCGTCACTGCTCCCTGATGAGGTGGGCGATTCCTTCACGACTGTCGACCTGGCTCGGGTCCTGGGGCGCAATCGTGCATTCTGCCAGAAGATGGTCTACTGCCTGCGGGAGATGAACGTTCTTGTGGATGTGGGACATCGTGGCCGTGCGAGGCTGTATGCGAGGAGGGGAGACCAGAGCTCGCCGGCATGATGAGGTTGGGTGGACTGGTGATGTGATGAACGAACTGCGTTGTCCAGTTGCTGTTCGATTGTTGAAGTTGGCGGATGGCCAGCAGTCTGACCCCGTGGTGGCGTATCTGCTGGCGTGGTCGGCGCTCGAGCATGTGAGTTGCGTGGTGGGCGAGGTAACCGGACTCCGCGCCAGGTTTGCGCTGCATCAGAACGGTGTCCTCCGTGTTCGCAAAGAAGGGGGTCACAAGATGCCTGAGATTGTCCTGCCGCGACATGAGGACCTGCTGAACAGAGCGCTGAAGTCGGTGGCGCCGGACGCGTGCCGAGACCTGATTCTGCACCCTGCCACGCGCTACCTGGCCGGTCGCATCCCACTGCTGGATGGCCGTCCCGTGGTCAGCGATGCCTACCGCCAGCATCCGCGCGGCGTTCTGGACGTCGGTTCCACACTCGATCCGCGTTACCCCGTATGGAGCTTCGTCGATGCCAACGCCCTACGGCGGTATGCAGGCGGCGAAAGATCACCGGAGCTCAGCAATCGCCTTCTCGAGCAGATTGCTGAGGTGCTGGCGACGATTCACCGGAATCTACTGGGAACCTGTCAGGAAGCCAAGGGTGAAAACGATACGGAGCTTGCGGCCTGGGCGTTACCTCTCCTGGTGGCGCTGGTCAAGGCCCTGATGGATGTTGGCGCATCTGCGGTATCCGAGGAGGTACAGTGTTAGGCGAACGCATACCTGTTGGCGGTCTCTCGTCTGTTCTCGTTCCGCTAGCTGACTGGCGACCCTATCCACCCATTGAGGATCGCGCTGCGTGGGAAGGTCTGCCAGATGACCTGCGCTCGGAGTATGTCAGTCGTGGAGAGCTGCTGCGCGGCTACGAATGGCCAGACTTGCCCGCGACGCTCTTCCTCGAGTTCGCGCGCATGGGCAACCGGTCCGGCTACGAACACGTGAACCACCTGCGCCGTGCCGCGCTCCGCGATCTGGTTCTTGCAGAGTGCGTCGAGGCACAGGGGCGCTTTCTGGACGACATTGCCAATGGTATCTGGACCACGTGTGAGGAGACGTACTGGGGATATCCTGCGCACGTCGACGCTCAGCGCGTTGGCTCCGGGTTACCCGATGTCGAGGAGCCTACGGTCGATCTCTTCGCGGCAGAGACTGCGGCCCAACTTGCCTGGACGCACTACCTGTTGGGGACACGCCTGGATGGCGTTTCACCTTTGGTGCGGCGCCGGATCGGCTACGAGGTGAAGCGCCGGATGCTCGATCCCTGTCTGCAACGCGACGATTTCTGGTGGATGGGCTTTGACCCTGGTGAGCACGGCGTGAATAACTGGAACCCCTGGGTGAACTCCAACTGGCTTGCGTCCGTTCTGCTGCTGGAGACCTCCCCGGACAGGCGCGCGGAAGCCGTTGCCAAGATTATGCGTAGCCTTGACGTGTTCATCGGGGTCTATGGCGATGCTGGCGGCTGCGACGAAGGTCCGAGTTACTGGGGTCGAGCGGCCGCGTCTCTTTTTGATTGCCTGGACTTGCTTCGCGCTGCCACAGGGGGTGCGATTGATTGCTTTGCTGAGACCCGGATTCGTGCGATGGGCACCTACATCTATCGGGCACACATCCACGATGCCTACGTCATCAACTTCGCGGACGCGTCAGCGATGAGCCAACCTCCTGCGTCGGTGGTGTACCGCTACGGTGCCGCGATCAGCGACGAGCCAATGAAGGCGTTCGGCGCCTGGTTGCTGGCCAATCCAGAGGCACGACGAGGTGCACAAGAGGGAAGCCTCGGGCGGATCCTGCCGGCGTTATTTAGCGTCCCTGACCCGCCGGACGCACCGGGCCGGCAGCCGCTGCCACGCGACGTCTGGTTCGACGACATTCAGGTTATGGCGGCGCGCGATCGCGGAGGAACGCCCGAGGGGCTCTTCGTTGCTGCGAAAGGCGGCCACAACGCCGAGAGCCACAATCACAATGACGTGGGCAGTTTCATAGTCTACGTGGATGGCAAGCCTGTCGTGGTAGATGCTGGCGTCGAGACATACCGGCGGCAGACCTTCAGCCCGCAGCGTTACGAGATCTGGACAATGCAGTCGAGCTACCATACGCTGCTGCCGACTTTCGAGCGAGCCGGGACGCAGGCGGTCATGCAGGCACCTGGAAGGTCCTTTGCTGCGCGGTCCGTCCAGTACCGAGTGGGCGAGGAAGAGGCCGTGCTTAGCCTTGACCTGGCCGGGGCCTATCCACCGGAGGCGGGCATTCTGGCGTGGATTCGCACCGTCGTGCTGAGACGCGGGGTTTCAGTCGAGGTGACTGATTCCTTCAGGTTGGAGAGCGCGCCCGCGCTCATCACTCTCTCCTTGCTCACGCCCAGTAATGTGAGCGTCGACAGCGCGGTGGGCATGGCGGTCTTCTCAGCAGCCCCAATCGGTCCGGATGCCAATGCCCGACGGAGCGGCGCTGCCCGACTCGATTTCGAGATCGGGACCTTCGACGTCTCTGTTGCGCGGATTGCCATCGACGATGTGCGGTTGGGACAGGCTTGGGGGGATCACCTCAACCGGCTCACCTTCCAAGTTTCCGAGCCGCCCCTGGTAGCCACGTGGACCTGGCGGTTTCAGGCATAGATACCGGACCACGACGTTAGGCGTGGTCAGTCCCGATGGGTGCTCGATTCAGGCTCTGTCGTCAAGATCCCCCAGGTGAAGCGTCACGGGACTTGCCGACCGAAGAGCACCGGGCAACGTCTCCACGTACGCACGGATTTCATCTCGTACGCGCCTGTAGTGAGCGAGTGCCTGCTCTTCAGTGGTTGCTGTGGCTGCCAGCTTGGGTGGATCGTCGAAACCCTGGTGGAGCACGACGCTACGACCTGGGAAGACCGGACAGCTCTCTTTGGCATTATCACACACTGTGATGACGTAGTCGAACGGCTCACCCAGCACTTCGGCGACACTCTTGCTGGTGTGCCCGGAGATGTCGACGCCGACCTCCGCCATCACCTGAACCGCGCGCGGATCGAGGCGCTTTGCCGTGATGCCCGCAGACCGGACGTCGATCTGATCTCCCTTCAGATGGCGGGTCCACCCCTCGGCCATCTGGCTTCGGCATGAATTCCCGGTGCACAGGAACAAGACTCGGCTTCGTGCTTCCATCGTTCGGACCTCCATAGGTGATCTGCCCACACTCGGGTAAGTGAATGTATGGTACCGGGATCAATGCTGAGGATCAAGGTTGTGTCCCGACAGCTTTCCCTTGTCATCGTCCGGCTGCTGCCTATGATGGGCATAGACTCAGAGGGGGATCTGCTTTGCTATCGATCATCGTGCTGGGTATGGGATATGGTTTTGCAGCGGCTGTGCAGCCGGGGCCATTCCAGACATACCTGATATCGCAATCGCTGCGCCAGGGTTGGCGGCGCACGCTGCCAGCATCGCTGGCTCCTCTGGTCAGCGACGGTCCCATCATTCTCCTGGCGGTGCTGGTGCTCAGCCAGCTTCCGGCAACGTGGGAGCGCACCTTGCATGTCGCGGGAGGGCTGTATGTTCTGTACCTGGCCTGGGGTGCGTTCAGGGCGTGGCGCGAGCAGGAAGCCTTGGGTTTCGGGGGTGTTGTTGTAGACGATGGTCACGGATTGGTCAAGGCTGCTCTGACGAACGTGCTCAGCCCTGGGCCCTATCTGTTCTGGGGGATGGTCACCGGGCCGATACTGCTGGCCGGGTGGCGTGAAGAACCTGCCCGCGGAATCGGTTTCCTGTTTGGGTTCTACGTCGCTATGGTCGCCAGTCTGGCCACGCTGATCCTTGCCTTCAGTAGTGCCCGCCGGCTGGGACCAAGGGTGACTCGAACGCTGGTGGGCCTGTCTGCACTGGCCTTGTTCGGTTTCGGCATTCTGCAACTCGCGAGGGGGCTCTTCTGATATGACGGCAATCGATCTCACAGGCCTGTGGCGCTTTCAGCCTGACCCATCCGGAACGGGCCAGCTGCGGGGTTACACCGGTGTGGACTATGACGATCATCGTTGGCGAGAGGTGTGGGTTCCGGCAGACTTCGAGACGTGTCATCCCGGGTTGGATACCTACGAGGGAGCGGGCTGGTTTCGCCGCTGGGCGGCTACGCCGCGCGAGTGGGATGGTCAGCGGGTCGTGCTCAATTTCGAGGGCATCAATGCCCATGCACGGACGTGGGTGAACGGGAAGGAAGTCGGGGCGTGGGATGTCCCATTCCTGCCCTACGCTTTGGACGTCGACCATGCCCTGGTTCCAGGAGAGTCCGCCCTGATCGTCGTGCGAGTCGACAACGAGAGGCGCCCAGGTGATGTGCCCGGTATGCAGCGCGGTTGGCGCAACTACGGGGGAATTCTGCGTGAAGTGACGCTCACGGCGACGGACCGCTGTTACTTGGGGCACCTTGCCATCACCGCTGTGCCGCAGGAGGGTGGTGGGGGCCTTGGCCTACACGTGCAGGTCCACAACACCCGCAAAACCCCGGTGTTGGCCCAGATCGCCCTTGTCATTGAAGGTGCCGAGGATGGTGGCTTCAGTGCGGCCAGGCTTGAGGGCAAGCCAACCCACCTTGAGGCAGGAACTACGGCGTCTTTTTCGCTGACTGGCACCCTTCCTGGTGTCGCGCCGTGGTCACCTGACCGTCCCACCCTCTATGCAGCCCAGTTGTCGCTCAGCGTTCTGGGGGATGGTTCAATCGACAGTGTCGACACGCGGCCGCTGAGGATTGGCTTCCGTTCTATCGAGGCACGGGAAGGCCAGCTGCTGCTGAACGGCCGCCCCATCTTCCTGACTGGCTTCAACCGCCACGAAGACTCCCCCAGGACAGCGATGTGCCCAGATCTGGAGACCGTGCGGCACGATCTCGAAGCGATGAAGGAGGCAGGCGCGAACTTTGTGCGCCTGTGTCACTATCCCCATCATCCTTCAGAACTTGACCTGTGTGATGAGCTCGGGTTGTTAGCGATGGCTGAGATCCCCCTTTACTGGTGGGATGGCCTGCGCGAGAGTACGGAGGCATCGTCAGCCAAGTTGGCCGCGGCCCGGCGACAGTTGGAGGCGCTCGTGTGGCGCGATCGCTGCCACCCTTCGGTGATCTCCTGGTCGGTAAGTAACGAGACTCACGAAGATCGCGAGGAAGTTGCCGCCGGTAATGTCGCGTTGGTGCGCCTGGCAAAGTCGCTTGATCCCACGAGGCTCGCTGTCCACGTCAGTGACCACTGGCAACGGTATCCAAACTTCGAGGCCGATGACGTTGTGTGCGTCAACGGCTACCCAAGTGTTGGGCCTCTGGCGGGAGGGTCGGAACCGGGCTACGACCTTGCGCGATCCACTACGTTCTGGCACGAGGGTCTTGATGCACTCCACCGGCGCTATCCCACCAAGCCGATCCTTGTCACCGAGTTTGGCTATACATCCTTCTGCGACGTGACCGACAGCCCATACGGTGGCGAAGTTCACGCAGCCGTGCTCGAGGCCGAGTTCTCGGGCATGCAAGCTCCATACGTGTGTGGGGCTACGGTCTGGTGCTGGGCGGACCACGCATGGCCTCCTGCCACTTTCTCGTTCTGTGGGCACCTGGCAGTGAGTCCCTATGGTGTGTTGACTCGAGATAGGATCAGAAAACTGCCGTTCTGGACGATACGGCGCTTGTATAGGGCCCGTCAGGGCATCGCAGATCTGCCTCGGCTTGACGGTCGCCCTGCACCATCGGCATCGGGCTATGGGGTCGAGATGGTGCGGACGACGTTGCAGGACATCCCGATTGTGGCCTTTCCCGAGGGTTTCAGCATTCGGGCGATGCGACCGGATGAGGGAGGTCTCTGGACCGACATCTGGCGGGACGCCGAGGAGTTTGGGGCTATCGAGCCCACACTCTTCAGGAGTCAGTTTGGGGCTGATAGTGAGGCATTGCGATGGCGTGGGTACATCGTGCAAGACAGTCGAGGCGTTGGGGTGGCCACGATCACGTCCTGGTACAACCGGACGCACAAGGGGCAGGACTATGGTCAGATCCACTGGGTCGCGACGCGACGATCGCATTGGGGGCTCGGCCTGGGGAAGGCGATGCTGTCCTACGCGCTCAGACAGATGGCTCAATGGCACAAGCGGGCCTTTCTGGGCACCCAGACCCGGCGACTTGCCGCGATAAAGCTGTACCTGGACTTTGGGTTCGTGCCCGACCTCGATTCACCCTGGGCTCGCGAGGCCTGGCGGGAGGTGCGAGAGGTGCTTGACCATCCAGCCCTGTCTAGCCTCGAATTATAGCTTCGGTGGAGATAACACGTGATAGACCAATACCTTGAGGACTTGGAGAGTCGCATTGATCCTGAAGTCGAGGAAGCGCTGTGGTCCGAGTGGACGACATTTGCCGACGGCGAATTCCAGGGAAGCATCTTTGCGCCTCGCCGTGCGCGATCGGCCTCACCTGGACTTCCGTGGCCACACGTGCCGGTGAACGACGCTCTCGAGAGCTATGAGTTGATGGCACTGCAGCAATTGAGTCAGTGCTCACGGGCCCTGGCTGCCGGGACGGGCGAGATCCTGGCCGTGCGGTGCAATTACGGAACGGGTATCATGCCTACGCTCTTCGGCGCACAGCTATTCCTGATGGATGCGGAGACCGACACGCTGCCTACGACGATCCCACTCGGCGGGATGGACGCTACGACACTCTCCGCCTCGCTCGGACGGGCCGATGCAACGAAGGCTGCTGAAGCCGTCAAGGTGTTGCTGGATCGCGGTGTTCCGGATGTCCGTGGCGGCTTGGGCGCCAGAGTTTTCGAGATGGCTGCTACGTTCACGGAACTGCTCGCTCCGTATCCCAAGGTCAGGCAGTACGTGCACCTCTACCATCCCGACCTCCAGGGTCCGATGGATGTCTGTGAGTTGCTCTGGGGAAGCTCGCTGTTCGTCGCCCTCGTCGAGGCCCCCGACCTCGTAACGGCACTTCTGGAACTCGTGACGGAGACCTACATCACGTTCATGGATGCCTGGATCGCTGCGGTGCCGTCACCCGCGGATCACGCTGTCCATTGGTCAATGGTGCATCGGGGAACGTTGATGCTCCGCGATGATTCGGCCATGAACCTTTCTCCGCGCATGTTCGAGCGGTTCATCATGCCTTATGATGCGCGCTTGCTCTCGACTTACGGGGGCGGGGCGCTACATTTCTGCGGACGAGGCGATCACTATATCCGGATGGCCTCGGAGATGCCCGGCCTTACTGCGGTGAACCTGAGCCAGCCCGAGCTCAATGCTATGGACGTGATATTCGACAACACCGTTGGCAAAGGCATCCCTATTATCGGGTTGCCACGTGACGCTGCAGAGATAGCCCTGGCGCGTGGGCACGACCTTCACGGGTTGGTGCATTGCTGGTGAGGAGGAGAGGTATGCGCGCGAAGGATGTACAGACGTACCTGCGGTCGCTGGATGGCGGATGGATGGATCTGGAGAAGACGGTTGACACGTTCAAGTCCGGCAGCCCCGAGGCCGAGGTGTGCGGCATTGCTGTGTCGTGGATGAGCACCACGGCAGCGCTCAAGACGGCGCTCTCTGCCGGCTGCAACCTTTTCATCACCCACGAGCCAACGTACTACGATCACTACGACGATCCTCAGGGATGGACCTTCGGTTACGAGGGCACGCGCTCGAAGCGCGCCTTCATCGAGGAGAGCGGGATCACCATCATTCGCTGCCACGATCTATGGGATCAGGTGCCACAGATTGGCATTCCCGATGCCTGGGGCGAGGCTCTGGGCCTTGGTCAAGCCGTTGGCGGCGAGGGGTACTACCGCGTCTATGATGTTAGTGGCAGATCCGCAGGTGACGTGGCGCGTCAGGTCGCGGCGAGGACAGCGGCGTTTGGCCAGGAGGCTGTGCAGCTCATCGGCGATTCAAGCACGCCGGTCCACCGTGTAGCCATCGGTACCGGTGCGATAACGCCACTATTCGGGTATGTTCACGACTTTGGTGAGGCTTATGGACTGGACCTCGCCATCTGCACCGATGACGGCTTCACCTACTGGCGAGAAGGTGCGTACGCTCACGACACAGGGCTGCCCGTGATCATCGTGAACCACGCTACGGCAGAGGAACCGGGGATGCAATGTCTGGCAGAACACCTGCGACTTCAGTTCCCCACGGTACCCGTGCAATTTATCCCACGCGGGTGTATCTACCGGCAGGTGACTAGTCAGTAGTGAGCTGATCTAGTTGGGACGAAGAGCAGAGCGCTCTGGGATTCCCGTATTCCCCAGAGCGCTCTGGATGCTCAGCGACGGAGACTACTTGCCGTAGACTGCTTCCTGAAGGCCGCGCAGGTAGCCGATAGCGAACAGGCGCCCGATATTCGAGTAGCTGGGGCGTGAGTTGTCGTCGCCCTCCATCGTTGGTACGTGGTCAGGGCGGCAGACGCCGTCGAAGCCCACTTCCTTGTACGCCTTCATGCACGCGAGCATGTCCGTCTTACCGTCATCGTGGAACGTCTCGACGAACTTATGCTTATCACCACGCACATCCCGGAAGTGGACAAAGAAGATCTTGCCCTGTTGGCCGAACTGACGGATTGCGGCAGGCAGGTCGTCGGTCATCAGCGTGAAGTTGCCCTGACACAGGGCGATGCCGTTGACCGGGCTCGGGTACAGGTCTAGCAGTCGTTGGTAGTTGTCGATGCTCCGCATGATGCGGGCTAACCCGCGGATGGGCGACAGCGGCGGATCATCTGGGTGCATCGCCAGCTTCACGCCGGCCGACTCCGCCACAGGGACCACGATCTTCAGAAACGCCTCGAGGTTCTCCCAGAGGACATCGTCTTCGACAACGCCGTACTCCGTGAGTGGCGCATCCTTGATGAGATCGTAGTCAAAGCTGGTGGCGAGCGCGCCACCGCGGGATGGCGTCGTGGTTGACGTCCGCATCCAGTTCATGATCGGCATCCACTCGTAGCACCAGACGGGGATGCCGAGCTTGCCCATATTCTCGATCAGATCGATGACATACTCGATCTCCTGATCCTTACCAGGCAGGCCAAGCTTGATCTTGTTCATCGGCGGCCTGCTCTCGAGAACGTCCAGGGCGAACCCGTAGTTCTCGTAAAGGGTCTTCAGGTGGACGAGGGCCATGTAGCTCCACGGCAACTGGTCCCTGGGCACATCGAAGCCCCGGCGCATGTCCATGCCGCCGACGGCGTGGGTGACGCCTGCCTGTTTGACCATTGTCCAGAGGGGAGAGGGGTGGGGCGGCAGCATCTCAGCGATCTTCATATCCGAAATCTCCTTGTGCGATAGGGTTAGCCTGTATGATAGTGGTTTGGCAGTAATGCGCGAGGGCAGCCCTAACGGCACTCACCCACAGGCGTCCGAAGGGCGGACAGTCTGCCTGTAGGCGAAGGCGCGGGCATCGATCGCGCGTGAAACCGCAAGAACACCGTCAAGGTGGTCACATTCGTGTTGCAGCAGCTCCGAGAGGTCACCGGTGAGGCGCACCGTGTGCTCTTGCCAGTCCAGGTCCCGGTATGTGAGTTCGCACGTTGCGTGACGGCGCAACCGTACCAGCAGGTTGGGGAAGCTCATGCAGTCATCCCAAAGCTCGACCATCTCCTTGCTTCCATCGTGCACGATGGGATTGATGAGCGGCAAAGGCGCAGGGATGTCTGTCGTGTTGTCCAGTGTGCTGTTGCTGACCCGCTCCAAGAAGACGAGGCGCTTCAGCACGCCAATCTGTGGTGCCGCGATGGCCCGTCCCACGCCGTGTTGGTCACGGAAGGCCAACAGCGTGTCGCGCATATCCTGGATGGTCAGTGCCAACTCGCCCAACTCCTCGCGCTTCACTGGAGTGCAGATCTGGTAGAGTATGGGATCGCCGAGCAACACGATGTTGCGAATCGTCATCTATCTCCTCTGGTAATACAGATAATGCTGCAGGAAAAGGTGACAGGTGGGAGTAGCCCCGCAGAGCAGACCATCGAGCCTGTCACCAGCCAAGGTCGGCCATCGCGCTGCGGACGATGGTCTCCTCGATCCAGGGGAGTGTCTCGGTTGCGCGCTCTAGCGTGATCTCCCCTGCCTTGCCGCAGAATACCACTGTGTCCCCCAGTTCTGCCAGGCTCAGCGCGTAGGCGATCGCCCGCAGCCTATCAGGCTCCAGTACGTAGTTGGTCCGACCCACTTCGTCAGCTCCCCGTTTCATCTCATTCAGAATGTCGTAGATGGGCGTGTCCCGACAGTCTTCCTCGGTGAAAATCGCCAGGTCGGCAAGCGTCGCTGCTACTTCGCCCAGAGGGGCACGCTTGCTTGGATCCCGTGGGCCGCCTGCCGATCCGAGTACGACGATGAGCCGGCGAGCGGTTGTCTGTCTCAGCGTCGAGAGCGCCACTCTGAGGCTGTCCGGTGTGTGTGCGAAGTCGAGAACGACGCGGACCGGTGTGGTCTGCAGTACCTGCATTCGCCCTGGCACACCAGGAAAGCTAGCAAGACCTCTCTGAATATCGGGTGGTGCAATGCCGAGATGGGCGACCGCAGCGATCGCGGCCATCGCGTTGGCGACATTGTAGGTTCCGATCATTGGAAGCGTTGCCACGAAGCTGCCCTGTGGATGGTGTACAGAAAAAGAGAGCCCCTCACCGTCCTCTACGATGTCACCCGCCCACCAGTCTGCTCCCACGCCATCCTTGTCGGCATACGTCGTGTGGTCGCGGTCGATGAGTCGCATGCCCCACGGATCGCGCCTGTTGACGACGGCGTAGCTACTCGCCTCGAAGAGAATGCGTTTTGCCTGAAAGTAACCTTCCATGTCGCCATGGAAGTTGAGGTGTTCTGGCGCGAGATTCGTCCAGACGGCCACGTCGAACCGTGTGCCGCGAAGCCTGTGTTGCGCGAGCGCCTCGCTGCTCGCTTCGACCACGGCGTGCGTGCAGCCCTGGTCGACGATGCGTGCCAGCGTCTCCTGCACCTGTGGCGCTTCGGGTGTAGTGAAGTGCGCAGGGAACTGATGAAGCGTATCGTCCTCTAGTTTGTAGCCAAGTGTTGAGAGCAATCCTGTGCGATGGCGGGCAGTGCGGAGGAGGTGACGGATGAGCCACGAGGTCGTTGTCTTGCCCTTGGTGCCGGTCACACCGACGGTCTTGAGCTTTTCGCTCGGGTGATCGGCCAACATCGCGGCAGCATCGGCCAATGCCGCGCGCGCGTCGGCGACCCTGAGATAGGGCACACGCAGATCACGTGCAGTAGCGTACCCCTCTCCGATCACGGCCACTGCCCCACGCGACACGGCGTCGGAGATATGGTCATGGCCGTCGCGCGCGGCACCACGGATAGCCACGAAGACGTCGCCGGGGCGGACCCAGGTCGAGTTGTGTGTCACACCGGAAGCAAGAACGGCATCCGCGCCAGGCAGCAGCGCAGTACCGAGGTGCGCGGCGAGGTCACGAAGATGGACGGTCATCATGTGGCAAATCTACCCCAGCAACAGATATGGTCAAGCACGCCTGCCAGGTCGACAGGCGATCAGCGTGAGGAGGTACGTTACCATACCGCCGATCACGGCAACTGGCACAAGGAGCGACCCCGCGCCAGAAGCTGGGAGAAGTGGCTGAACGACCGGCAGCCTCACAGTGACCATCGTGGCAATTCCCGGTGTCGGGTGGAAGGCCTCGCTGGTGACGAGCGTGGTTCGACCGTCCTCTTCTGTGATGATCCAACGGAGATATGGTAGAGCCTTGTCTCCGAACCACCAACTGATGCGTCCTGAAGACTCCCCAAACTCCGCCAAGGGACCCGTCCAGCCGACCACCGGCTCCCATGCCCCTTCGGTTGTTTGGGCCTCGACCTGGGTGCGCAAGGTCACAAGTTGGCGAAGGCAGTCCGTCTGGGCGCCAGTACACTCCACGCGGAGGGTGATGACGCTCTGAGGTATTCCGCCAGGTTCGGAGGGTGGCGCGATTGGCGTAGGCGTTTTTGCTGCTGGTGGGCCCGGTGTCCATGTTGGAGGCGGACTCGTGGGAGTCGGTGGCTGAAGCTGGGCCTCGGCTGACTGGGGGGCGACCCAGGCCATCGACGCAACGATCGTGAGCACCATCCCTGCAATCAGCAGGATCCGTCTGGACATTGATCACTCCTTGTGGCTTGCTGGCTTCGTAGATGTGCCGCGATTCCGGAAGTGTTGCCATACCAGGTGACCCATGACGAAAAGGCCGACCGCGATGATGGCGATCCAGGCCCAGCGCGTGCCCGGCGCGGTCCCGTTACCCGTGGCGTCGACGGGTAAGGGGGAAAGGCCATGGTCAGGGGCAGGTAGCGGGGAGATGTCCGTACCTCCCCCTGAAGGCGCTGCCGACGGGAGTTGCTTCGGTTGTGGCGGACCCGGCGTCCACGTTGGGAGGGGTGGCGTTGGCGTCGCAGCGAGGGCGGGGACTGCACCCAAGAGTGCCACGACGATCAACGTCACCTCAAGACGTCTGGCGAGGGTCACTGTCGTACGGCCAAGGGCAGGAAGACCCGTGCCCACGCGATGACATAGGTTTGTGCCACAACCTGGCTGCTCGCGTTGGTCGCCGTGACTACGGCGGTGTAAGCACCGGGTGCTGTGTAGGTGTGAGTCACGACCGCCCCGGCCTCTGTCGTGCCGTCGCCAAGGTTCCACGTGAATGCGGCATCACGATCGGCCGCGATTGTGGCGGTGAAGGTGGTTGTCGCGTTGACGAGGACGGGCGTACTGGCGACAGCGCTGAGTCCAGTCGTCACCGTAACGTCGTCAATCGCCCAAACGTCGGCATTGGTCCCTTCATATCGGAAGGCCAGAAACACCGGTTGGCCGGCGTAAGCGGCCAGGCTCAGGGGGGAGACGGACTCCCACGTATTCTGCTGGCTGGGTAAGGGTATCTCCCCAAGTAGAACAAAACCTTCGTATTTCGGGTCCTGAGGTTCGGTGGATATGTACACGCTGTGCCTTGCGGGCGAGTTGCTGTAACGCTCGTACTGCCAGAACTCCAACTGGCTCGATGGTGTCGGGGTAACGAGCGATGTCACGAGCCAGGAATCAGCCTCACCATACCCCCACAGGTGAACCGCTGCAACGCTCCCGCTGTGGACCATCTCCGCGTCTGTGGTAGGGCTCCACAGGCCAGTGGGTGCAAGCTGCTGGAGCAACCAGCCGTCAGGGGGCCAAGAGCCTTCAAAGCCGTCGACGAGTAACGGGGCAGTAATCGGCACCGACGATCCGAGGACCCCGACCTCTATGTCGGTCGTCGCTGGTGCCGCGAGTGCTGAACCCGGTGCCAGAGCTTGCAGAAGCAAGACCATGGCCACCGCCCCGAGGGCAGTCACACCCAGTGCCGAAGTCAGGTAAAGGTACCGTCTCATCTGGCGTTCTCCTCTCACGATCGTAGGGTTGCGTCGGGTGCTCATCGTGTCACCCTCACGCTGTAGAGGTGGTTGCAGTCGCCCGCATCAGGATAGTAGTTCACGATGCGCAATGTGAAATCACCCGTGTGGTAGGGATGGAAGACCAGCCGCGAACTGGCGTCCCCAGGCCCTCGATCGTCGCTCCAATCGAGGAGCGAGACGCCGTCGCTGTCATACAGGTAGATCACGGTGTCGGCCAGCGCCAGGTCGAAGGTTTCGATGGTGAGCACCTCGGTGATGTCGCCGACGACGAAACTGATCCAGTCAACATCACCAGGCGTGTGGAAGCTGTGGTCCTGGCGCGTCCCATCGATGCTGATGGGCGCAGCGAGGTCCCGTGTATCGTCTGGTTCATAGCTGTCAAGGCACGGCGCGATGTAGTTGCTCAGCGCCAAGGGCATATACTGCCTGAAAACGGGACCTTCCACGATGACCACTGTCTCGGCGCTGGCGACGCTCACCGCGTTCTGGACGGTCACCGTTGCGTGGTAGGTGCCGGGAAGCGCATAGGTATGCAAAGGAGTGACTCCCGTACCTCTGGCGCCATCACCG
Organism: Anaerolineae bacterium; assembly: GCA_034676785.1. GTDB lineage: Bacteria > Chloroflexota > Anaerolineae > B4-G1 > SLSP01 > PWVB01. The sequence continues at coordinate 15,863 of JAXDDP010000120.1, forward strand.
AAGTCCCACGTTGTGGAGATGTTGGTGCCCGCGCCGATGACAGCCGTGAAGTGTGTCGTCGAACCGATCGGGGTTGGGCCATCATTCGTGGCCAGGAGAGGCGCGGTGACAGCCACGTCGTCCAGATACCACTCCGTCGCGAAATCACCGTCATACCTGAATGCGATGTAGATCGGTACGCCTACGTACGCATCGAGCCCCAGCCGCTGCTCGGTCCATGTGTCGTCGCCGTCTGGAGCTACATCACTGAGTTCGACAAAGTCGCCGTACTTCGGATCGCTTCGCGCCGTTGAGATCCACACGCTGTGACCCTCGAGGCGGTCCACGTAGCGGACGAGTTGCCAGAAAACGACTTCGCTCCCCAGCGTCGGCGTTACCTGCGGCGTAACAAGCCATGAGCTGTGCCAGCCGAAGAGGTCGTTGTGGTAGGTGCTGCTGCGGCCTGAGTGTGCACGTTGTTCCGTGTACTGCCAGGTGATGTCGTCGCTAGCAGCCTCCGTGCGTTGGAACAACCACCCTGCCGGCGGGAACAACCCTGGCTCATCGAAGTCTTCCGACAGCATTGACCTTGCTACGGGAACGTCGACCGGGATCGAGACGGTTCCGGTGACGGTGTTGACGGCGTTGCTGGCCGTCACGACCGCCGTGTAGCGTCCCACGCTGCCGAAGGTGTTTGTGACCGGCACACCTTGCGCTAACGTTCCATCGCCAAAGTCCACGCTATACACGACATCGGTTCCGGTAGCCGTTGTTGCCGTGATCACGGTGGGCAAGCTCAGTGGGGTGGGGAGGCTCCCGGCGATCGAGAGGCCCGTCACCGGCTGATAGGTCGTGATGTAGGCCACGAAGCTGTCGTTCGCAGCACGGAAGTCGATCTTCTCAGAGGTCACCTGCGCCTCGAAGCGCAGCTTTCCCGTCATTGTCAACGGGACGTGGAGGGTCAGCACGACGTCCCGCGTGGTGCTGGCAGGCACGTCACCCAGGTTGCAGCTAACTTGCTTGCCGTCCACTGCACAGGTTGCGTTAGAGATGCTCAAGACGGAGGTCTCCTGCGGTGCCCCAACCAGGAGTTGTGTGTTGGTTGAGGGCGCCGGGCCGTTGTTGGTGACCGTTGTGGTGTAGACGAAGGACCTACCCGTGATGGCCGGGTCACCTGACGGCGTGCCAGCCACTGCGGTATCGGCGACGAGCTCGCCGCCCAACACAGTGAACAGAAACGGGCCAAGATGGCGTCGGTTGCCTGCGACGTCCCAGGCGTCAAGGCTCAGGCTGTACTCGCCGACCGTGTCGAACTCGCGCGTGAACGACCATAGGCCACCTGACTCGGTGAGCACAAGAGCCTCGGCGGCACCGCCGGGCAATGTCAGTTTGGCTTCGAGCCGGTCGACGGCATAGCCGTCGGAGATGGTTCCGGCGAGGATCTCAGTAGGCAGTCCTAGCACCGTGCCGACTTCGCGGGTGATGACAGAGACTGCGGGTGGGACGACGTCGATCCTTGCCGTGCGTGTTAGCGGCAGCGAGGCATTGCCCGCCTGATCCCGTCCGATGAACCATATCGTCTGTCGCGTGCCATCGCCGGAACCATAGACGGGTACACTAGTTCGCCAGGTGCCGACCCGCGTTGTTCCAGGGTCGACACTGTGGCGCTCGCACACCAGACCGTCGCCACTTGCGCCGGCACTGGATGCACAGAGTTCGACGCCAGCAGCTTGCCGGTCGTCGTCAACTTGACCATCCAGCACGATGTCATCCGAAGTGAGCAGCTCGTCACTCAGCGCAGCCAGACTCTCCATAGAAAGCCGGACTGTCGGCATCTGACCGTCCACGATCACTGGATGGTCGAGCATCCACTCGCTTCGGTTACCCCAGTGGTCCGTCGCGCGTGCGCTGAGGGAATAGGCCATCCCATCTGGCGCGGTGCTGAGGTCCCACGGGCACGTCCAAGCCCCGTCATCCGGCGTTGCATCGGGGCAGTCGAGGTCGGCGACGATCTGGTTCCCCGCGTCACGGACCTGAATGTCGATCATTGGTACGCTCGAGGCATCCCTCACCGTCCCCTCGATGGTGATTGGGGCCGCCATCGCGTACGGGTTCGGGCTCCCGATGTCCAGTCCCTCGGGCGGCTTCGTGTCCACCCGGTGTAACACGTAGAGGCGATCATAGATCCCGTGTCTTGCATCGGACACAACCGCATTGAGCTCTGCGGACTGTTCTGTCGAGGGGGCATAGATGACCCCGGTGACGGTCGTCACGCCCGTTGCGCCCGGAGGGATATCGCCCAGCGAAAGAGTCAGGCTCGATCCACCCTCGATGCTAAGGGCTCCATGGGCCGTGAGCGCAATGCTCACGGCGGGTGCTACGCCCTCGCCATCATTCTGGTAGTACAGTGTGTAGGTCACCGTCTGGCCATTGCCAACCACTGCCGACGCCAAGTCGACCGGCAGTGCTCTATCAGGAAGGCCGTCCAGGTCGACGTCGAGTGGCGCGGCCAGGTCAACCAGAGCAGGGAGGTCGTGCTCCAGGTACCCGATCTGGACGCCCGCTGGCTCAGACATGAGATCGACGCTTAGCGCAGCATCGACACCAATGTCAGCTGAAGGGCACACCCCATCGACAAGGCTCGCGAGGATCAGGCTCTGTTGGAGGGCAAAGGGGTCGCCCAGGGCATTCAGCGCCACCGGATTGATGACCCATGGGCTGTTCAGCGGGTTCTTGTCGGGCACTGTGGCCCATATGCGGAGCGCGTCATCTGCAGTCGCAACCCCGACCACACCGATACTCGTGGGACTGCCGACGGCGGCAAGCGGCACCAGGATGTCCGTGTGGGTTGGCAGCAGAGACGTGTTGTGCTGGAAAGCTGCGCTGGCGGGCCACTCCACCTCAACCCATCCCCCACCTGACCACGCTACGAAGTCAGCTGTGTCACTTCCCCTCACATGGATGACGTAATCGGCGAGCAAGCCTCCTGGGAGCGCGATGTCTGGACCGGATGCATAGGGATCGTAGAGCGTGGTCGCTCCCCCGTCCGTGGAATCGAGGTAAACGAACAGGTCTCCGTCACGATCCCAGTTCGCCCCTGTCCATGTGAGCCGCAAGAAGGTGCTATCCCAGGAACCATATAGCCGTTGTGCAAGTCTCTGGGCTGAGTCCTCACCGATGTGATTGAGGATGCCATAGTCCGCGCCGAGAAGCGAGCAGCCGCTGTCGAGCCATCCATAGTATGTGACATCGGCGACGTAGTCCGGGGTTGTGGGGGCATCGACGATGATCGGTCCTACTGTCTCGACGCGGTAGTTACCGTGGATGTCGACTGCTACGACGTGTGCGTACACCGATTGGGGTTCGCCGATGACTTCGGCGTGGGTGGTCGTGGTCACAGCGGGTGTCAGTGCCGACAGGGCCGGCTCGGGATCGGTTGACCAACCCGCATAGTATGAAACGGCACCGGCGCCATCGGTTGTCGATGTCCACTGGATCGACATAGTTGGCGTTGACGCGCGAACCGTATCACCGGCCTCTACGGGTTGCGGACCTGAGCCAGTGTTGGCAGTCAGGGTCACCGTCATAGGTTGCGGAGGCTCCAGGTCGACGACCACTGCCCGACTGACGGTCTGCTCTCGTGCGCCATCGCGGGCCTGGACATGGATCGTGACGATCTCGCCATCTAGATCGTCTCCGAAGTCCATAGGATAGCTCCACGACCCTGCACCAAACTGGGCTTCATCCCAGAGGAGTGTATCGGTTGCTACCCGAACGGCCTCCAGGCCGACTGTGTCGGTCACGGTCCCGACCAGTGTAGCACGACCCGGGCTGAGCCGATGTGTCGTCGTCAAGACAGCTGTATCGATCGTCACCTGGGGTGGCTGCGTGTCAACTGCAAGGACGATCGGTTGAGGATCAGTCTGCACGATTCCGTTGACGTCCTCAGCGACAGTCGTGATCTCATAGGCGCCCTCTGCCGGAGGCGTGAACGATGTGCTCCAGAAGGTGTCCGTGATGGTAGATGTGAGTGGCCACGTCGTAGTGGCGTGGTCTGTTCCGTTGACTGTCATGGAGATAGCGCGTAGACCGTCCAGGGCAAATGCACCGACCACAAGGTCGACCGGGTCGAGCGTGGGCAGAACGGCCTCGTGAGCAGGTGTGATGACTGCAGAAGCCACCATGGGCGCGGTGGGCGTACAGCCCCCCGCGGCCGTTACGGCCGTCGCATGGCCGTAACGGTCAGATGCTCTAAGGAGGATTGGGTCCGTGGCGTGGCCTTGTACGATGCAGGAGGGCGTGATCTGGGCAAGGCGCGTCTGCACCGACGTGACCTCATCCCACCACTCCGTTCTGTAGAAGCTGCGATCGGCAGCCTGAATCGCGCAGGCGAAATCAAAGTCGCTGAGGACAAGATTACTATCCTGGACACTGCCAGAAATCAGGGTCTGGGAGGCGCGTCCGGCGCCGCGATAGGTCACGGTGATGGCTGCCCGAGGTGCCATCGTATCGATTTCGCCCTGCCACTTGCACCACGAGGTCTGGTCGTCGTTGCGGTTTCCCAGCGTATCAGTGCCGCGCAAGCTGACCTCATAGTGACCTTCGAGGGCGTTGCCGATGGGAGCAGACCAGGTTGAGAGTGCCTCGCCGGGCGAAGCGACGGATGCGGATTGCCAGTACCCCTCCGGTCGCTCGCCGCTCGGCACAACGGCGATCTCGAGCGCACCGACATTGGCCCTCTGGTCAGGGGGAATGGGGTCGGTAACTACACCAGTGAAGCTGAGCGCACCATCGTGAATGACGGTATCCGCCGCCGCCGGATAGGTCAGAGAGGTCTCAGGTGGCGTTGTGTCGACGTAGAAGGGGACCTGCACCAGGGCAGAACCACCCGAAGTGTTCGCCAAGCGGTCAGCCGCGCGGATTGTCGCAGTATAGGCACCACTCGGATCGGAGCCTGCACTGCCACTGCTATCGAAGGGCGCCAGCAAGTAATCGATTGTCCAAGCGTTGCCCGAGATGGTCGCGGTCTGCCAACCGGTGCTATTGGGGCTCACCAGGACACCTACGCTCACTGCACCGCTGCCCGGGCGTGTACCACTTGGAGCATCGGACACCGTCCCCAAGAGACTCACTGACCATTGTCCATCGGCATTTTGCGCAGCCCCCAGTACGGTGGCCGGCGCGATACTGGTGGTGGCTGTAGGTGGCGTTCCGTCGAGGACCACTGTGATAGTGGTCACGGCGCCCACGTTGCCAGCCACATCGATGGCATAGACGTTGATGGCGTGGGGCCCGTCAAGGAGGTGGCGCATGTCCCAGGCATAGGCCCAGGACTCGGCTCCACCTGCGAGCTCCCACGGTCCGTCGTCTACCCGGACGCGGACTTCGGCAACATTCGTGTTATCCGTTGCGTCACCGCCGATGATCAGAGTCTGGGTGGACGTGAGGTACTGACTATCGCTGAGGCCAGCGATCGTGGCCACAGGGCCCGTAGCATCAACGATCACTGGCACACTGGCCGAAAGGCTGTAGGTCCCTACCCAGGGCAACACCTTGAGCAGCCCGAGTTTGGCCAGAGAAACCGTCCGTGGGTCCGATGAGGAGTCTGGCGTCGCCGGGTTAGCGACGATGCCGCATTCACCCGCGATCGGGTCGGGCACCTCGGCGCGACACGCGATGGCTACGCTGGATGGTGCGTCGTATGGCAAGGTAGCGGATCCGGTGAGATCAGCCTCAGGATCGGAGCCGGCGTGTCTGGCCTGCAGCATGCCAGAACCATCGGAACTCAGTGGAATGTACCGCACGGCGTCTGTTCCGGACGCGTTGGGCGCGACCCACATCACCATCCAGCCACCGTGCGTGGGTTCGTGTGCGACGTCAAGGTCCGATACCTGGCCCGTCGCGATCCGGAATGGCGTTCCTAGCGTGCCCCCCGTCCAGAGCCGTCCCCAGATCTCCGTTCCCGATGTCGTGTAGACGATCAGTGCCTTGCCCGTCGTTGGGTCGTAAGCGATGGCGGGGATAGCTTCGCGTGCGGGGGTTGCAGCTACCGACTGACTACTAAGAAGGGAGCCGGTAGCCGATATCTCGGCCAGGAAGATGTCCGCGTCGGCAGTGGCGCTAGTGTTTGCTGCCTTCTGCCAGACGAGCAGGTACCGGTCACCAGCCCAGACGAGCGCCGGGTTCGAGCTCGCATAGGCGGCAGCGCTCAGTTGATAGGTTGTGGCTCTAGTGCACGTATTTGAGAGCCGGTTGAGCCACAGCACGTTGTTCATCTCCCACGCGACGAGGAAGTTGGTGCCATCACTCGCAGCCACCGGGGTGTGTTTCAGGTGAGCGACCTCGTGGCTGATGGCCATGGGACCAGAGCTGTTGCAAGCCACGGGTGTGCCACTGGGCTCAAAGAGCCTTCCGTACACTGTCGGGATGTACTTCGGGTGAACATACCACGAGATCGTTACGTCGGCGCCCGTGTGGCGGTGGCTTCCGCTGCCAGGTGAGAGTGCGTAGAATGTGGCACTTCCGTACCCGTCATCTCCGTTTGGCCAGTCATCCTCTTCCCAGAGGTCGTAGGTCTCGCTCGTACAGAACGACCGTGTCAGGTTGATGGTCTCACGTTCGCCCGTCGCTGTGCTGGAGACGCCCCAGATCTTGCTTCCTCCGACTTCGATGTAGAACTCTGAGTGCGATCCGGGGCCGTCCTCTTCGCTGTGGCAGTACAGGTCGTTGTAGGTCACCGTCGTGCAGGAGTTGTAGTTGTCATCTGCCCAGACGGTGAGGCATCGACCGGTGTCCTCAGCGCAGACGACGGAGGGCGTTGTCTTGATCGGTCCGGGGCTGGCCGGGCGCGTGGACCAGCTTGCCTTGTTGGCGCCTCCGATGGTAGCTGTCCCGAAGCGGAGATAGGCGCCGCTGGCTGTGGCATTGCCCACGTGGTTGGTTGAGAGGCTATCGTGAGTGTAGTTGCCCTCGACAGTAGCCAGGGCATAGGCGTAGCCCGTGCTCAGGTCGGACGACGCAGCGTTCGGTGTGATGTCTGAGTACCATGGCCAGGCTGGGGTGCTGCCAGCCGTGAACGAGGCTATGGGTGACCAGTCCCAGCGCGTCCGGACATCGCCGTCGTGTTGGTAGGCGAACATCTCGCTGCCAACACTGACGGTCGTATCCGAAGCCGTCGCCGGCACCGTCACATGCGATACCAGCGTCGCCGAATCATCTCTGAACAGGTTGTACGCCGTCGTGACAGGGCCCGTGGACGCGAGTAGCGAAGGAACGGTCGTTGTGATGGTTCCCAGCACATAGTGGTCCAGGGCCAACAGGTTGGCGACTGTGGCGCTGTACACAAACGTCTGTTCCGGTCCAACGATGGCATCCTCATCGTCGATCGTGGCAAAGAACTTCACGGGGGATTCGTTCCAGACCTGGGGTAGGAAGGGGTAGAGATCAGGCGCCAGCGTGGCCAGGGTTCTCTCTGTCGCATCGCCCATTCCGTCACCGTCGGCATCGACGACAAACGGGTCAGAGCGAACGAATACTGTCAGAGTGCTTGTGATCCCAGTGGTGTCCGTGGTCACGATTGGGATGGTCCAGCCCCCGATCCACTCAAGACCATCTCCGTCTCCGTCGGCATCGGTCACATCTTGGTGGTAGACCTCCTCGGCATCGGTAAGGAGGTCACCGTCGCTGTCGCGGCGTGATGGGTTGGTGCCTGCCGCTAGCTCCTGCCGGTCGGTCATCCCATCGCTGTCCGTGTCAGGGTCGAGCGGGCCATAGGCCCCACCACCATTGACCGCGCCCAGTTGCCGCATCTCCAGCTCTAGGCGGTCCGCTAGCCCATCGCCGTCAGCATCCCAGGTTTCGTCGTTTGGGTCGTTGCCGCTGAACAACGGGCTGATGAGCCCGTCCCCATCGTGGTCACGTTGATGCAGGAAATCGTCGTCGTTCGCCCATGTCAGGCCTACGAACTCGTCAATTGTGGCCGGAAAGACGTCCAGAACGGTCGCTGACGGGATGAACGCGCTGTTGTTGTCCTTGATCGAACGTGGATAGCAGATCGGCACGGGGTACCAGAATGGCGGGATCGGTACCGTCCAGCACTCAACGCCCGGCAGGGCGTAGCCGGTGTTGAGCACCAAGTCGGTCGCGTGGTTTATACCCGCTGAGAGCGAGACCGTTGCCTCTGGCTCACTGGTGATCGTCCCGCGGTACATTGGCATGAGGCCCCACGTATGGTCACGAGCCAGGCGCCACGCCGAACTCATCGCGTTGATGTCGGTCGTGATTGTTGTGGAAATCTCCGTCAGTGAGTAGACGAAGCTTGTTCGGCGCAACTGGCTCTGGGTGTAATAGGCCGGAGCGTAGACAATCAGGCGTGGATCGGTGGGATCCTTGTGTGTAGCCGTCGTCGTCAGAACAGTGCGGACACGCATCTGGGCGCCGTCGATCATCCCCTCCAACGGTCGCGCCAGATCAACTGCGAATGGTCCCATATCGACGTTGGTGTCTACCAGAACGTCGTAATGGTAGATGGCCTTTCCCAGGTACTTTGTGATGAGGGCTGAGATGGAGTACTCGCCATATCCCAGCAGCGAGATGACCAGATCGATCACGGCAATCAGAGCAACGATGATTGCTCCGACGACAGTTGTGGCCAGGGCGAACTGCACGATCACCCAGATCGTTGCTGCGATCGTCTGGGCCAGGAGTGTGTTAAACGCGATGCTTCCCGGCGGCAAATCGGCGCTGAGCACGGCATAGAGGAACACCCCCCAGGTGATGGCGACAGCGATGATCAGGCCAACAATGCCGGCTACCTTCGATGCGCCGGCAAGCTCTGACTTGCCCGCCAACACGGTGGCGATCGCCGCTGGCAGCGTCGCTCCTGTGATGGCGCGGGTAGCCTGGATCAGGTTGATGACCCGCAGACAGGGCGCGATGACGGTGAGGGCGAACATGGCAACACCTACCACGGTGGCGACCGCGATGCGCGCTCCTTGGTTTCCAGCCAGATAGGCCTTGCCCAACTCGATGAGGCCGATGATGACTACGGTCAGGACTGCCAGAGCGACAATCGCTATCGCTCCCAGTGTCTTGATGCTGTGGACGCCCCCGTTCCACAGACCACGCAGATAGCGCGCGAGCTGTATGGCAAGCGCCTTCATCGTGCCCATTGGACTGGCGACGCCGACGCGATGGAACCAGAGGGAGTTCGCGTAGGCGCCGATGCGGGAAGCATAGAGCACGGCATTGGCCCCTTGCATAACGATCGTGTTGACAACGAACTTCACGGCTGTACCGGCGAACCCGAGAACCTTGAAGGCGAGTGGCTTGTCGGTCGTCTGGTAGTCCTGCTGAAGCGCGAAGTCGGCGATCTGGACAATGCTGGTCGCGCCGCGGTAGAGGGTGACATAGACCACTTGCATAATCAGCAGGTGGCCTGTTCGGGAGTCGGCGGTCTCATCCGCAAGGTCATCCGCGTAACGGCGTTCCAGTTCGTCCCAGTAGGTCTCAATCGGACTGGCATACCAGGTCTGCCTATCGACGTCATATTGATAGGGAGCCCAACTCAGTCCCGCGATCGTCTGAACCGGTACGCGTTCGGTTGTCATATTGATCCTGAGTAGGTTTCCATCCCACACAACATCAGGATCGTCGTTGAGCAGTGTATCAAGGTTGGTGGCCCGGTAGCGTTCTTCCCGAGCTGCCATGATCGTGGGCGTAATCGGACCAAGAGCCGCATAGGGACTGAAGTACCCATCCAGAATCTGCGTCGTTTCCGTCATTGCCGCTGTCATCAAGCCAATGTCGCGATGCGCATAGTTCCGGGAGACGACCGACAGCCGGTTGTCTATTCCCCAGCGCTCCTCGGTCGAGACGCCAGAGTTAGCGGCATGGTCAAAGCGGCGCGCGATCTCGTGGACAGTGAGATCCCGCCTGCCGTCCGCCCTGGCACGACCCGCCAGGAAGGTGTGCTCCAGCCCGTAGGCCATGGAGTACAGCGCGAGGTCGTCATTGAGATCGGTATCGAGGGCTGGATCCTCGTAGATGAAGGCCATATCCATGCCGTGATCTTCGCGGATGCTCAGCCCCGTCAGGATCCATTCGTCGTCGTAGGTGATCACGGGCTGTGCCTGGTTGCGGGCGCTATAGCTGGAGCACTCGTTGTCCTCGTAAGTCTCGCAGACGTCAACGAGAGTCTGCAGCACCCAGACCATCCGCACCTGCTGGGCGTTACCCCAGTCCGTTCCGGGAAGGTAGAGCATCTTGGCGTAGAAGGCAGCACGGCTGCCCCCGTCGCCGTCGACGACCTGAAGGGGAACGTAGGCGGCCAGGCGTGAACCATCCTCGGTTACCGTGATGGTGTAGATGCCGTAACTGCTGAGATCAGCTTGCGATGGAAGGTTCGCCTTGCCGCCATCGATGAGGATCTCGAGCATCGGGACCATTTTCAGATCGCCGTTGTCATCAGGGTTGGGATCCGTCGTGCTGTCGAGGTCGAAGAACGTGACACCATCGTCATCCTGGATCTGTCCTTCGCGATCCGTTGGCCAGTCGAAGACGTTGTAGGCATACCACAGATGATCTTCGTTCGTTGGACGGGCCTGAAACTCGACATAGGTCATCGTCTGCGGTGTGAGACCGTTGATCACCAGTGAGAACGGTGAACTCCCATCGTAGACGCCGCCGCTTGTGTAGGGTGAAATATCAACGCTATCCGCTACGTCATCGCCGTCGTTGTCATCGTCGAAGAGGTCGGGCACTGAGTCACCATCAGTGTCGTCAACTGCGCCATCCTGGTTATAGTCCCACTCCTCACCGTCGGTGAGGCCGTCCCCATTCGTGTCAGCTGCCTCCGGGTCGGTGTACCAGGTGCGAGTCCCACCTGCGCCGTCGGGGAAACTGAACCCAGCGATCTCGACATCGTCAGAGACCTGATCGGCGTCGGAGTCGACTGCATCGACATCGGTTCCGACGAGGGATTCGACGTAGTCGGTGAGGCCGTCGCCGTCGGAGTCGGTACCATCGTCGGTCTCCGTCAGGCCCATCACCTCCGTGTCGTAGCCGAACACGTTGGTCCCCTGAAGGCTTTCGACGATATCGGTGCGTCCGTCACCGTCGCTGTCGGTTCCACTGTCGCTTGCGAGCGCTGCCAGCAGCGCTGACTGCGCCGCGGCTTGCTGTGAGGACTCGGGGTTGCCCAGGAGCTCCTGTACCTCCTTTTGTTCATCCTGGGCCCTGGCTGCTGCTGTCCGGCGGCTCTGGGCGTCATTGTAGGCCGCCACGCGTTGGCTGGTCAGAAGCGGTGTTAGCAGCATCGACACGATCACGACCAGAGCTACTGCTCGATAGACATTTGCCGATCGGCTGCCGAGTACGACCAGCGCGACTGCTGCGAGTACTGCCGCAGCAATGGCTGCCTGCAGGATTTGGGCCTGTGCTGGGAGTGCGGGTAGGTGAACACCCAGCCATGCGCGAAACGGGTGCTCAGACTGGGCTGCGAAGCCGAACCGAGAGAAATCGACCGTGATGTTGGCTGAGGTACGGTGCCCGTCCTTCTCGGGGAACTCCAGTTGGATGACCTGGCGCCTGGGCAGGCCGGCTCCATCTATCCATAGCTCGCCGCTGCCTTCCATCTGCTGGTAGGCATCAGACAGCTTGAGAGACACTCCTGGCGGGAGTTGTCCGGTGCGGATGAGCCTTGCCTGCAGTTGCTCACGCACAAAGGCCGCGTAGCGTGGGCCATCGATGATGTAGCTGTACCGCTTTACTGCGGCTGTCAGTGCCGGCCCATCTTCGACGACCCTGACGTCACTTGCTGCCGCTGTGAAGGCCAAAGGGTCACCAGTCGGCGCAAACAGATCGGATAGTCCGTCGACCTCCTGCCACGGTTGCCCTCCGGACCGGGCCCGCGTGCCTTGCTCATCCACGCGGATCTCAACAGCCGAAGCAGGGTCGAGAACCGTTCCGCCGTGATCCCATGCGCGGAGATCGAGTGAGGCGTCCACAAGGTTGGCTGCGCCCTCGAAATAGAGGCGTTGCGTCTTGCTCTGACGTCCGACGTTTGCGATGGTAGGCAATGGGTCGGACTGCTGGGCAATCTCCATAGTGAACGCGTAGGACCCTGCCCGGGCTGCCGTGCGCCAAGCGCGCTCGAGATCACTCTCGGGACCGGCAGAGGGAAGCTGAGGTAGGGCGACGAGGCCAGCGATTGCGAGGACGAACAAGACGGAGGACAGGGCCTTGGTGCGCCGGAAGTGTCTCATCACAACTCCTTCGGAGTGAGAGAAGGGCGATCGTTTACTCCTTGGGGTATAGGCTAGAATCAAACATAACGCAAGTGGACAACGGGCAGCCAAGCAGGCAACGGGAAGAGCCGCTATCTGGACCCGGGATAGGTCACTGCTGGGCGTTTGAGCAACTCAGTTTCGATAAGGTCCGAGCCAAGGCCCGGCCTGCTGGGGAGCTTGAGATAGCCTTGCTCGACCTCGAATGGATGCGTCAGCAGATCATCCCGCCAAGGTGCGTCGTCAACGTCAAGTTCGAGGATCTTGAAGTTCGGGATGGTGGCGCAGAGATGCGCTGAGATGAGCGTTGTGAGCGGGCTGTGGCAGTTGTGGGGTGCCACAAGCACGTCGTAGGCGTGGGCGAAGTCCGCGATCTTCTTGCCCATTGTGATGCCGTTCCATGCCAGATCGGGCATGATCACGTCCTGAGCGTGCAGTTCCAGGTAGGGCCGGAATCCTGTGACGCCGAACAAGCTTTCCCCATGGCATATCGGCGTGCTCGTGCTATCACGGATCACGCGGAGGGCCTGAGGATCGAATGTCTCAGTCTCCAGCCACATCATAGCGAAGGGCTCCAGAGCGCGAGCCAGTCGTATTGCGGCGCCGAGTTTGAACTCGAAGGCTACGTCGAGGGCGATGCCGACATCGGGTCCCAGGATCTCACGGAAGATGCCTATCACGGCTTCTGCGCTCCGAAGTTGGTTGGGCTGGATATCTCCATTGGGGCACGAGAAGATATCGCGCGTCATGTGCGTTTCGGGCATATCCTTGAGGGCGAACAGGTTGGTCTTGATCGCGGTGAAGCCGCGATTCGCAACCTCTGTCGCGAAAGCACGCAGGTCGTCGGAGGTCTCGATTCGTGGCACAGCGAGCCTCTTGGCCCACTCGGCGCGCGCTCGCGTCGCCCCGCAATGCGTCCAGTAGAGTCTCAGCCGGTCGCGAAGCTTTCCCCCGAGGAGCTGCCACACGGGAGCGCCGAGCACTTTGCCACGGATGTCCCACAGTGCTGAGTCGATACCCGCAGCGGCCTTTGATGCGATGCCGCCCGTATGGCGGACAGACGCGGCGCTCAGATCCCACCAGATGGCCTCGACGTCCATGGGGTCGCGGCCTGTGACGAAGTCGGCAAAGCGTGCGACGGTCGCTGTCACCGGTCCCGGGGCGCCCCAATCGGTGCAGTCTCCCCAGCCTACCAGGCCCGGGTTACTGGTCTCGACCTTGACGAATGTCCACGGGCGGAAGCCACCGTCGACAACGTATGTTTTGACTGCGGTGATGCGCATGGAGTGACCTCCTCACCCTGCATGAGTGTGCCGACGTCAGATAGATAGAGCGGCGGCCCCGTAAGTGTCGCGTATCCGTGTCTGCGGCATCTTGCCGCTGTGCGCGGCACGCGAACGCTATTCATCTAGTCGAAGTAATTGTCCCCACGCCAGAGCAGCGACTTTGCTACCTCATCGTTCAACTCAACCCCGATCCCGGGCCGCTCTGATAACTGCATTGTGCCGTTGCGTATGAAAGGCTTGTCTCCCTCACAGAGATCGCTCCACCAGGGGATCTCCCGTCCGTGGAATTCCAGCACAAAGAAGTTTGGTACCGAGGCACACACGTGACACGCTGCCATCATGCCGAGCGGCGAGCTGACGTTGTGAGGGGCGATCGGGACATAGAACGCGTCTGCGATCTCGGCGATGCGCTTCCCCTCCATGATGCCCCCCGCCTTTGACAGGTCCGGCATGATCACATCGACAGCTTGTCGCTGGAGCAGCTGGAGAAACTCAAACCGTGTGTACTGGTTCTCTCCGCTGCAGATAACCGTGCTGGTTGAGGCCTTAACCTGAGCCAGCGCATCGATGTTCTCTGCAGGCACAGGCTCCTCCAACCACATCAGGCGCAGGTCTTCGACAGCCTTTGCCAGGGTGATCGCCGACGGTACGTCAAACTGACCGTGACAGTCGATAGCCAGATCGACGTCGAAGCCAATGGCTTCGCGCGTGGCGCTGATGAGCTCGATGATGTGGTTCATCTCTTTGGCCGCGACTGTCCAGTTCCACGGATCGAGTTTGCCCACGCCCGTGTGGTCAACATCGAATTTCACGGCAGTGTAGCCCTCCTCACCGACGACCTCCGCTGCCTTGGCAGCATAGGCCTGGGGCGTCTCTTCGTCGCCGGCGTGCAGGTCTGCGTAGAGCCGGATCTGGTCGCGGTATTTGCCGCCGAGGAGCCGGTAGACCGGTACACCGAGAGCCTTGCCGGCAATGTCGTACAGGGCATTTTCGATCCCGGTGATGGCGAAGATGAGCGGTGCATTCGTGGTGCCACCATAGCGACCGCGGCGGCGGAGCAGCTCGTAGAGCGGTCCGGTGTCCATAGGGTTCCGCCCGATCAGCACAGGTTTCATGGCCTCAACGGCAGCCTTGACGGCGAAACCTGACGCACCTGCAGCTGCAGAGTTACATTCACCGGTCCCGATGATGCCCTCGTCTGTGTAGATGCGGACGAAGGTCCAAACGCAGCCGCCGCTGTGCGGTTCCTCACGACCGATGATGCAGGATTGGATGTCGGTGATCTTCATACGTCGCTGCCTCCTTACACGTGTCGATGGCGGGGCCAGACGCTGCCAGCCTCGGTGCCAGTCTAGTCTTGCGACAAACGGTTGCAAGCGACGGCCTTCACGTTGGCGACCGCCAACCGCTGGGTCGTGTTCAGCACTGTAGCGTTGGCATCTGCAGCATCCGATCCTATACTTGGATCTGGACGATCCCCCTTCAAAAAAGGAGTTCGACAGATGGCACCCAGAGACATCGCTGATCCATCGACCGAGGCGGGCCACGTTGCAGAATGGCCTCGCGCGCAGCGACCGCTGCCTACACGCCAGGTCCACCTGGACTTCCACACTTCCGAGCATATCCCCGGCATTGGAGCGCAGTTCTCCAAAGCTCAGTGGCAGGACGCGCTCAAGAGTGGGCATCTGAACAGCATCAACATCTTTGCCAAGGGCCACCACGGCTGGAGCTACTATCCCACGACGATCGGGACCATGCATCCCCATCTGGATTTCGATCTGCTTGGCGCACAGATCGAGGCGTGCCATGAAATTGGTGTCGAGTGTCCAATCTACTACACCGTTGGGTGGTCGGTGCACGATGCTGAGACGCACCCCGACTGGTGTGCCCGCCGCAAGGATGGTTCGTTCATCTGGCGGGGCGATCCCGGTGCAGAGCCCACCGATCCCTATCCGCCCGGCAATTGGAAGCTACTGTGTCCCAGCGGCCCCTACCACGAGATGATGCGGGCCCAGGTCGACGAGATCTGCCAACTGTATGCCGTCGACGGGTTCTGGTTTGACATCTTCCAGGTTCAGCACGGGTGCTACTGCGATCGGTGTCGCGCCAGCATGGCTGAAAAGGGCATCGACATTGACGATGAGGAGGCAGTCGTCGCCCATTTCGCCGGTGTATACAAGGCGCATATGGCTGAGATGCGGGCGACGATCGCTGCTCACCATCCAAACGCAACGGTGTTCTTCAATGGGACTACCGCTTTTGGCCGTGGAAACCAGCGCTATGGCACGCACGTGTTCAACACCCATCAGGACCTTGAGGACTTGCCGACGGGGTGGGGTGGCTATGACAAGTTCCCGCTCAGATCGAAGTACTACCTGGGCGAGGGCTACCAGATCTGCGCCATGAGCGGCAAGTTTCATACGTCGTGGGGTGAGTTCGGAGGCTTCAAGCACCCGGATGCCATCAAGTTCGAAGCCGCGTCGATGATTGCTTTCGGATCGGTCTGCAACTTCGGCGACCAGCTTCATCCGACGGGACTCATGGACCCTCAGACGTACCGGAACATCGGTGAGGCGATGGCTTACGTCGAACAGATCGAGGCCTATGGTCCTGGAGGCGAGCCCTACTCGAACCTGGGCCTGTGGTTCACTGGCAATACGCAGGCTGACATCGGCGTGAGCAAGATGCTGTTGGAGCGGCAGATCGACTTCGTCGTCGCCCGCGAGGACAACCTGGCGGAGCTCCAGACAGTCATCCTTCCCAGTGGGCCATGTCTGAGTGAGTCACAGGCATCCCGGCTCAAGCAGTACGTCGCCGAGGGTGGTTCGCTGCTGGTGCTCTCTACCGGGGCGATGGACTGCGGGTTGTCTCGCTTCGTCCTAGACGTCGGGGCGGACTATCTGGGGCCGGGGCACTATGACGTTGACTATACCGTTGTCGATCCCGCTCTGGGTGCCGGGCTGGTGACCTCGCCCGTGCTCAACTATAGCCCTACGTTGCGCACCAAACCGCGTGAAGGCACCCAGGTGCTCGCACACATCCACGAGCCGTATTTCAGTCGCACCTATGCTCATTACTGCTCGCACCTCAACACGCCGTTTCGTCCGGAACGCGCGGAGCATCCTGCGCTCCTTCAGAGAGGGCGCGTGATCTACTCCCCAAGTCCCCTGGACCTGATGTACGACCATCGCGCGGCCCGATCACATCGAGATCTCTTTGAGTGTGCGCTCTGGCGTCTCTACACAGACCCTGTGTTGCGCGTGGAGCTTCCCAGCGGTGGGCGCGTCAGTCTTCTGCATCAGGCGGTACACGACAGGTATGTAGCTCACCTTCTGTATGCCACGCCCCACTATCGCGGCGGGCTCGAACTGATCGAGGACCTGGTTCCACTGTTCGACGTGCCCGTGACCCTTCGTGTGCCTCAGCCGGTCAAGACGGCAACGCTTATCCCCGATGGCGTGTCGCTCCCATTGAAGCAGCACGATGGGACTGTGCATGTCATCGTACCGCGCTTCCGAATGCACTGTGCAGTCGTGTTTGAGTACTGACAAGTTGGGCAGGCTGCGCTCGTGCGTACCGGCGCTGCTTGCTGAGTCGATAAGTGCGAGTTGGGTGCGGTGCGAGTCCACCGCACCCAAACGGAGGATCTATGGGAGATACCAGGCCGAACATCCTGTTCATCATGACCGACGACCACGCATCGCATGCGATGAGTTGCTACGGCAGCAAGATCAACCAAACGCCGAATCTGGACCGCATCGCCAACGGCGGCATCCGGCTTGACAACTGCTTTTGCACGAACTCGATCTGCACGCCGAGCCGGGCCACGATCCTTACGGGGACCTACAACCATGTAAATGGGGTCACAACACTCGATACCCCAATGGACAACACGTTGTTGACCTTCCCCAAGCTACTGCAGGATGGGGGGTACCAGACAGCGGTCTTCGGCAAATGGCACCTGGGCACAGGCCCCGCGCACTGCCCGACCGGGTTCGATGACTGGGCAGTGCTACCTGGGCAGGGACGCTACCACAACCCGGAGTTCATCCTCAAGGGGCCGGACGGCGGCACGTGGCAGACCGTGCAAGGCTATGCGACCGACATCATCACAGACATGAGCCTGGACTGGCTCCGGGCGCGAGATCCAGAACGACCGTTCTGTTTGTTGTGCCACCACAAGGCGCCGCATCGACCTTGGTACTCCGACGAAAAGCACGCATCTATGTACCTCAATGAAGACATCGCGGAGCCCGAGACACTGTATGACACCTACGAGAACCGCGCTTCGGCGGCTTCCGCCGCTGAGATGCGGGTTGGGCCGCACATGGACTCAACCGATCTTAAGTGCGAGGTGCCAAAGGAGCTTCCAGAGATGGCCTTGCGGAAGTGGGCGTACCAGCGTTACATAAAGGACTACCTGCGCGTTGTGGCCAGCGTCGATGACAATGTGGGGCGTCTGCTGGACTACCTTCGTGACGAGGGGCTGGAGGAGAACACCGTGGTCATCTACACGTCAGACCAAGGTTTTTTCTTGGGCGACCACGGATGGTATGATAAGCGCTTTATGTATGAGGAGTCGTTGCGGATGCCCTTTATCCTCCGATATCCTCGGGAGGTGAGACCTGGCTCGGTAGGTGGTGACATCGTGCTCAACGTGGACTTCGCCCCATTGTTCCTCGACCTCGCCGGTATCCGCATCCCGCAGAGCTTTCAGGGTCGCAGCTTCAGGCCGCTTCTTCAGGGTTCGACACCGCCAGATTGGCGTGAGGCTATGTACTACCGGTACTGGATGCACAAGGCCCATCACAACGTCTACGCCCACTATGGGATCCGTACCAAGCGCTACAAGCTGATCTATTACTATGCCGATGCCCTTGGGCAGGCGGGCGCGATCGACGAAACGTACGAACCCGAGTGGGAGCTCTTCGACCTGACGGAAGATCCGTGTGAACTACACAGCGTCTACGATGATCCTGAGTATGCCGACATTCGGCGTGCTCTGGTGTCTGAGTTGCACCGCTTGCAGGCCGAGGTCGGCGACGAGCGCTACGCGAGGGATCGGGAATAGGGGAGGGGGCTGACGGCACTTGGTCGTCAGCCCCCTCCCACGGCCTCCTCGACAATGTGGAGCAGGGCCTCACGCTCGTGCGCGATGGTCTCAGCCAGTCGTGCAGCAGCTATGATGGGCGTCCAGCGCTCACGCTGATCGTCGGGCTCTGGTGCAAGGGCGCGATATCGACGCAGGTAAGCGCTGTGGAAGAGGCGGCTGAAGGTGCGCAGAAGCAGGCCGATCGGGGCCGCTGCAATGCCGATCGTGAGGATCATGCTTGTGCGGGCGACGTCGGCCCAAGGATTGCCGGCCTTGGCCGTCATCCAGTCAATCACCACTGGCCCATTGGCGGTCACGATGATGTTATCGGGGTGGAAATCCCCGTGGCAGAGGGCCTTCCCGTCCGGGAGCGCTGCCAGCAGCTCCAATGATCTGGCCCGCAGGGCCTCTGAGAGGTGTGGTGCCCCTTCAATGGCGTGTGCCAACGACCTGCTATAGGAACCCAACCCGGCGATGCTTAGCCGGTGGAATCTCGATTGGAGTTCGGCCAGTTCCCGCGCATGATGAAGGATCGTCCAAGGGCGTGTCTTTAGGTCGACCAGCATCGAGATACCCGTGACCCGCTCATAGATGATGCCGCGCCGGTTGCCTACGTCAACGATATCGGCTACTGCAGGGGTCGGGATGCCTGCAGCTGCGATCGTCTTCGCCGTCTCAGCTTCATACGCGACCCACTCCGGTGGGCACCACTCCCGGTAGAGCTTGAGCACGTGTTGGGCGTCAAGGCTGTAGACCTCGGCGGTGCGACCTTGAGCGATTGGGGTGGTCAGTCTAGACTCCACGGTTGGTTCTCCCGTTACTGCTCGCATCAGGCGAGCCACATTGAG
Organism: Anaerolineae bacterium; assembly: GCA_034676785.1. Classification (GTDB taxonomy): domain Bacteria; phylum Chloroflexota; class Anaerolineae; order B4-G1; family SLSP01; genus PWVB01. The sequence goes on from JAXDDP010000120.1 coordinate 35,352, forward strand.
CTATCACTCCGCTCACCGATTGTCATCTTTAATTGTCGTTGTGCGTTGATGTGAGACATATATAGACTGCCTTCGTGGGGCTTAGCGAGTTCCTAACTGGCCACCTGCGTGGGTGGTACCTGCGATGGATCGCAACCGCGAAGGTGCCTGCGATGATCACGCAGTGTGGTCGGCGGCTGGTAGCAGGCCCATCAGTGGCCCGGCGTCTCTTCGGGCCTGGCGTAAGCATGGCCCGCCATGATGGCGCGCACCTCCTTGGCCGTGGCGGCTCTGTGAAGCGCTCCCTGGCGTGCGGCTTCCTCGTCGCGGAGCATCTGTACGTTGGCCAGCACTGCCTCGAGCTTGCTCGCCGGGAACTTCACCGCGCCGTTCTCGTCCATATGGATGATCTCACCTGGTGCCACATCCATACCGCCGACACTGACGGGAACGTTGATCGCGTGAACTGCTGTTGGTCCGTGGCCTGGGGTGATCCCGCTGGTGAGGTACTGGAAGCCCATAGGGCGGATCTCGTCGATGTCGCGGGAGGGGCCATTGCTGATCGCGCCGATGCACCCGACTGCTTTCATGGCGGATGTCATATTGCCACCGGATAGCCCCACCTTTCCCGCGATCTCAGGCGGGAAACGCTGTTCGAAGACTAAAATGGTGGGTTTGGGCGAGGCGTCAAGTGCATCGATCACATCCATGAACGTGAGACCGCTGTACATAGGATCGGGCAGACCGTAGACGCAGGTCACGGCGTATCCCACGATAGGACCCAGGTCGGGATACCAGCAACGGAGCGTCTCGTCCGTGTACCAGTTCTGGGACCAAGGGTGGTAGAGCTCGAGACAGAGCGGATTGCCCGGGTACGTCGCGACGACGTTGGTGATCGACGGCGTATCGAAGGCGCGCAGAGCAGCAAGCAGATCGTCCATCGTGAATCCTTTCGGTCCGTGAAGGGGCCATGGAGCGCCGTGGGCGCATAGGTAGAGTCCTGCAGCGCCTATCGTACCATCGATCTCTTTACTTCCAAGGCGCGCTGGCCTGCCGCACAGACCCCTGGGTGCTGGTTGCTAGGGGGCACGTTAGCTTTATACTACAGGACCTATGAACTCCTACACACGACTCACCCTCATCGGCTTCTTACTCTTCATGGCCCGTGGTATGACGGGGCCGCTCAGCTCTCTATACTGGCGCTCTTTGGGAGCCAGCTACGTCGCCATCGGGCTGCTGGGTACAGTCACATCGGTGACGTCAATCGTCTTTAGCTACATCTGGGGCAAGGCGTCGGATAGTGCCGGACAGCGTCGACTGTTCCTGATTGGCGGACTCGTGGGCCTTGCTCTCAGCTTCGGGCTGCTCGTTGGCGCGACGGATGCAGTTCTGCTGTTCCCGATCCATGCAGCGTCAGCTATCGCTCAGACCGCATATAACATCGCCAGCTTGGCAATGATGGGTGACTGGCTCGAGCAGCGCGCTCGCCAACGGGCAGTCTCAGACCGAACGAAGCTGACCGAGAGGAGTTCGGGCCGGCGGATGGGGACCTATCGCGG
>JAXDDP010000124.1:0-3587 GCA_034676785.1 Anaerolineae bacterium
CATACCGGCGCCGGACAGAACACGTATGCTGCGTCCCGTCACGCTCGTAGCACAGCACGAGCTCGGGATCGCTTGCATAGATCTGGACGTCGATCACATCGCGCAACGGATGGTCGTTCACGGAAACAAGAATGTCTCCCGGTCTGAGCCCACAGCGCCCGCCAGCGCTCTTGCCCGCGACCTCCGTCACCAATCCAACAGATTCTGTCATTCCTGGTCCAACATTATGTCACCGCAGACACAGGGTACCGTGGTTCTTACCTCAGTCTATTGAGAGCCCCATCAGCACGGAGACCCATCACAACTGCCTGCCGTACGAAGCTGAGTATACACCCCCATGGGAGCGAACGCTTGTTAACCTGATGTTAAGAAGGCTCACTCCCACTCAATCGTGGCAGGAGGTTTGCTACTCACATCATAGACCACGCGATTGACATCGGCCACTTCGTTCACGATGCGGTTCGCAACACGGCCCAGAAGCTCGTAGGGCAACCTTGCCCAGTCCGCCGTCATGAAATCCTCGGTTGTCACTGCTCGAAGAGAAACGACGTTGGCATAGGTGCGCCCATCCCCCATAACGCCAACGCTCCGCACAGGCAGCAGGACGGCGAAGGCCTGGGCAATGCCGCGGTAGAGGCCGGCATCCCACAGCTCGTCAAGGAAGATGGCGTCGGCAGCCTGCAGCGTGGCGACGCGCTCACGTGTGACCTCACCCAGGATCCGCACAGCCAGCCCGGGTCCTGGAAACGGGTGGCGCCAGACGAGTTTCTCCGGCAGCCCCAGAGCCAACCCCACCTGTCGAACCTCATCCTTGAAGAGGCTCCGCAGCGGCTCGACCAACTGCAAGTCCATATCCTCGGGCAGACCGCCGACATTATGATGGGACTTGATCTTGTGCGCCGTGGCACTCCCTGCGCTCTCGATCACATCGGGGTAGATCGTGCCCTGGCCCAGGAACTTGGCATTGTTAAGCCGGCGAGCCTCAGCCTCGAACACGCGAATGAATTGCTCACCGATGATCCGGCGCTTCTCCTCGGGATCGACGACGCCCGCCAGCGCAGCCAGGAACCGCGTGGAGGCATCCACCATGACGAGATGCATCCCCAACGCTTCATTGAACGTCTCGGCGACCTGGCGGCCCTCATCGCGGCGCATCAGTCCGGTATCGACGAAGATGCAGGTGAGCTGATCACCGACCGCCCTGTGGATCAGCGTGGCGACGACGGCACTATCGACGCCGCCACTGAGCCCGAGAACCACGTGCCCATCGCCGACCTGCGCCCGAATGTCAGCCACGGCCTGCTCGATGAACGCTCCGGGCGTCCAGGATCCCTGGCAGCCACAGATATCGTAAAGGAAGCGATGCAGGATCTCGACGCCCTGTGGCGTGTGATGCACCTCGGGGTGGAACTGGGTGCCATAGAGACGCCGGGCATCATCGCCGATCGCGGCAATGATGCCGTTCTCACTACGGGCGAGCACAGCCAGCCCATCGGGAACGGCAACGACGCGATCCCCATGGCTCATCCAGACAGCCAGCATATCAGCAAGGCCCTCGAAGAGTAGCGCATCACCGCGCTCAATATGCACCCTCGCAGGGCCATACTCGCGCGCTGTACCACGGCCGACCTGTCCACCCAGGCGCTGAGCGAGCAACTGCATGCCGTAGCAAATACCCAACACCGGGACCTGAGCCTCGATGACAATCTCGGGCAGCGTGGGGGCACCCTCGTCATAGACGCTGTTGGGGCCACCGGAGAGAATGATGCCGGCTGGAGATAGTGCCGCGACGCGCGCAGGATCGACATCCCAGGGCAGGATCTCGGCATAGACGTGCTGCTCACGCACGCGCCGGGCGATCAACTGCGTGTACTGCGAGCCATAGTCGAGGATAATGATGGTTTCGTAGCTCGGCATTGACAGGGTCCTCAGTTGCCGAAGACGATCGTACCGTCGCTGCGCATCTCGTCGATGATAACCAACGAGACGATGGGGACATCCAGGTCCTGCAACACCTCACGCCCTTTCTCGAACGACTTCTCGACGAGGGTGCCCACACCGACGAGGGTGGCATCGGCAGCCTGGACGATGCGGGCCATGGCGGCGATCGTCTGCCCTGTAGCCAGGAAGTCGTCGATGATCAGCACACGGTCGCCCGGGTGCAGGAACTCGGGGGAGACCATCAACGAGACCTCTCCGCCCTTGGTGTGAGAGGGCGCGAACTGCACGAAGACTGGGTCGGTCATCGTGACCGGCTTGTGCTTGCGGGCATAGACCAGGGGCAGGCCCATCGCATAGGCCGTTGCCATAGCCGGAATGATGCCTGACACCTCCGCCGTGAGGACGCGCGTGGGCTGCATTGGGCCGAATTGCCGGGCGAACTCCGCGCCGGCCTCCAACATCAAGGTCGCATCCACCTGGTGGTTGATAACACTGTCGATCTTGAGGATACCCTGTCCAAGGTTCTTGCCTTCTTGACGAATTCTGGCCTTGAGATTCTCCATCTCCCCGGTTCCCCTCCTTGACCCAAGCGTACCCGAGCTATGATAGCACAGATCGCAGATTGGGCACGCTGTGACACACACCTGGGACCCGGGACGCGCTTCGGAAGTCATCGGGAAGGCCCCTGCACCGGGGTCGGGCGTCGATTGCAGCGAGGGTGAAGCGTGATACTATGACGTTTCCGCTTCAGGAGGTATCGGTTGGCGAAACCACAGACATGGCAGGGAAGTGATGACTGAACGACGGCAAGGGCACCCTGCGACGCCCCCAATCTGCAGCTACGAGGGCTCCCGCTATAGTACCGAGTTCTGGACCCAGGCGCGCAGCTATGAAGACGCGGTGGAACGCGTGGCGCTCAAAGCAATGCTGCCGCCCAGTGGGAGAACGCTTCTGGAGATCGGCGCCGGCTTCGGGCGGTTGGCCGACCTCTATGCCGGGTACGACACGGTCGTGCTGCTCGACTATGCCCATACGCAGCTCGCGCAGGCTGTGGCGCGGCTCGGCGAAGGCGGCTCGGGCGGGCACCCGCGTTACATCTATGTGCAGGCTAACTTCTACCACCTGCCGTTCGTTGTAGGACGATTCGATACGGTCACCATGATCCGCACGTTGCACCATGCCACCGATGCACCGGCAGTCCTGCGCGGTGTGTCAGATGTGCTCGGACCAGTTGCAACGTTCATCCTGGAATTTGCCAGCAAGCGCAACCTCAAAGCGATCGCCCGTTATCTGCTACGGCGCCAACCGTGGTCCCCGTTCGATCCGGAGCCGGTGGAGTTTGTCGACCTGAACTTTGACTTCCACCCGCGCTGGATGTGGGAGCAGCTCGCTCATGTGGGACTGCGCCGCGATGGCGTGCGCACGGTCTCCCACTTCCGGATCGGTGCCCTCAAACGCCTGATTCCGACGCGGATCCTCGTGGGTCTCGACGCGATGGCACAGGTGACGGGGCCGCTCTGGCAGCTCAGCCCGAGCGTCTTCGTGAGATCGGTCGCTGCTGCGGACAGACCTGTGCCGGCGCCGGGGAGCTTCTTTGCATGCCCGGCCTGTGGTGCCGCACTGGGCGCGCCCCCCGAGACACAGTT
>JAXDDP010000126.1:0-51366 GCA_034676785.1 Anaerolineae bacterium
CGCCGCCTGGCCATCTGAGCAGCTTCGGTAATCGCCGCAGCCATGCTCGCCTCTGAAGCAACACCGCGCCCGGCGATGTCGAAGGCCGTGCCATGGTCTGCCGAAGTCCGGATAATGGGCAAGCCCAGCGTGATCGTGATCGACTGTTCGAAGCCATGCGTCTTCACGGCGATATGCCCCTGGTCGTGGTACATCGTGACGACGACGTCATAGTCACCGCGAATGGCCTGGAAGAAGACCGAGTCAGCGGGAATGGGTCCCCGTGCATCGATGCCCATCTGAACAGCCGCTTGCACAGCCGGCATGATCACGACAATCTCCTCGTCACCGATCAGGCCGCCTTCTCCGTTGTGCGGATTCAGGCCGGCGACCGCCAGCCGCGGATGAGGGTACCCCAGATTTCGCATGCCGTCGTCCGTCACCACGATCGTATCAAGCACAGCCTCAGCCGTGATGTGAGCGGCGATCTGCCGGAACGGAATATGGCGCGTCACATGCGTCACGCGTAGCCCGGGCGTCGCCAGCATCGTCGTGCATTGGGCCGTGTGCGTTACATCAGCCAGGATCTCAGTGTGTCCGATGTAGTCATAGCCGGCGAGCCGCATCGCTTCCTTGTTGAGCGGGGCCGTTGCCACCGCGTCAATTTCACCCTCCAACGCCAGATCAGCGGCCTTCAGCACATACTGAACGGCTGCCCGTCCGGCGACCGGCGAGATCTGCCCCACCGTGATATCACCTGGATCCACCACATGCATGTCCAACAGCACAACCGGATGCCCCGACCAGTCCGCATGGCGCGCGTCCTCGACCACCTGAAAGCACAGTCCCTGGGCCGCAAATCGCGCATCCTCGAGAACCCGGCGATCTCCAATCACCAGGGGACGGCAGACCGCCCTCACGTCATCACGCGCCAGGGCACGCACCACAACTTCTGGACCGATGCCCGCAACATCTCCCAGAGTGATCCCTACAATGGGCAGGTGCTGCCCGTGAGTTGATGGCGACACTGCTATCCCCCTATAAGGGCATTGCCGACATGTAAACGTCGGAGAAGTTTGGGTGAGCTGTGAGCTCGATATAGCGCACACGGTCCACGATCGCTTCGGCTTCACGTCGCCGCGTCGCCGAGATCAGCATCTGGCGGGCGCCGGTCCCAGCAGCATTCCCCACCTGCTTGAACCGTTGCAGAGGCAGAGGCGGAAACATCCCAATGCTCATTGCGCTCTTCAGATCGAGATACGTGCCAAAGGCACCTGCAACGATGAACGCACCCAGATCCTCGTGCGTCAGGCCGGCCTCTGCCAGAAGTACATCGACGCCTGCCCGAATGGCTCCCTTGGCGAGTTGGATCTCGTTCACGTCACGGCGAGTCACGAGGAGATCGTGACCATTTCCCGTCTTGGCCTTCTCGACCAGCCGAAAGGCCCCTCCCCCTTCCCAGGGGACGACCCGCGGGTCGCTCTGCTGCATGCGCCCGGTGGGTCCAATGACGCCCGCGGCACGCAGCTCTGCCACGACATCAAGAATGCCAGACCCGCATATGCCGACTGCGGGACGATTGCCGATCGTATGCACCCGCACGTCCTCTGCCCCAATCTGGACGTACTCCACTGCACCCGGAGCAGCTCGCATCCCCGCATGAATGTGTGCCCCCTCAAATGCAGGGCCCGAGGCACACGAGCAACTCAGCAACTGCCCATCCACCGCCAGGCTGATCTCTGTGTTGGTACCGATGTCCAGTGCAATCGTCGGTTCCGTGGCTTGCCAGGCCTCCGTCGCCAACAACATCGAAACGTGATCTGCCCCCACATATCCCGCGATGTTGGGGGGCAGGTATACCTTGGCACCCGGTGCCAACTCCAGGCCGAGGTGTTCGGCCTCAATGTCCAGCGGCTCGCTGACCGCGGCGATGTAGGGCGACGCGCCCAGTTGCTCTACGGGTAGCCCTGCGAAAAAGTGATGGATCGCGGTGTTTCCGACGACGACAGCCTCCACAATCTGACGCCTGCTCAAGCCCGCACTCTCACACACCTGGGCAGCCAGGTCATTGACGCCTGCCACCAGCCGCTCCTGCAATACACGGCGACCTTCAGGGTGTTCGTTGGCATAGGCGATACGGCTGACGACATCCTCGCCGTAGGCAATCTGTGGGTTCATCAGACCGTCCATCGCCAACGTGTGTCCGCTGTTCAGATCCACCAGGTAGGCAGCCATCTTCGTCGTGCCGATGTCCACAGCCAGACCCACAACGGGTTCACCCTGTTTGAGCAAAGCCACAACTTCGCGCCAGGGCTGCACCTTGGCGTAGCCACGCATCGGCTCCTGGCGCCGTAGCACCAGGCGCGCCGACCATCCCTGGCGCCGAAGCTCAGCGGAAAGCGTGCGCAGAACAGGTTGGCCAAAGAATGGCCGGCTCACACCACGCTCAGCCAACGCATCGGTAAGCCGCACGGTGTCTGCACGCAGATCGTGAAGCGTGGGCGGAACAAGATCAAGGTCGATCTGCTCTACGACAGGATCAACGCCCACTGCGCTCTCCTGCCCCTCGACTTGTAGCCTCTGGGGAGTGCTCAGCGACTCCGGCGGGATGTCGATCTTCACACCACTCAGCGGACGAGCCTGACATGCCAACCGGAACCCTGCCGCGAGATCGTCCTCGGTGAAGAACTTGCGCTCTGCAGCCGTGGGGGCGCTCAACTGCCCGGCAATGAGCTGAACCCGGCATTTTCCACATACGCCCGCTCCGCCACAGACGGCAGCAATCTCCACGCCTGCCTCCTGCGCCGCGTCCAGGAGTGTCGCACCAGCCCCCACGAGCGCTCGACGACCGGTAGGTTGCAGATCCACTGAGAATGATCGGTGTTCGATGTCTGTTTGTTGTGTCACACAATCGCCTTTGACGGAAGTTCGGTGCACGGAAGGCCCATGCTCCCGGAAGCCATTGTAGCATGGCGGTCACGGCACTCAAGCTCGGTTCTGTCGTGTGCGCGCACTCGCAGCCCCATTCCCGGCCGCGACACACAAGCGTCACGCGATCGTAATCCAACAGCCACCATTTCTCTACAATCATGAAAGTAAGCCATAAAACGAAGTAAGCCACGGAACACTGGGCGCCACTTTGGCGTCATGGGATTGTTGACGATTGCATGCAGGTCAGGACCTGATCTGCACCCGTCGGCATAACTTCAGTTTCAAAGGCTCTAGGGAGGTATGCAAGATGAAACGGAAAATGTGGCTTCTTGGCCTGGTGACCACGATGCTCATGGTCATGGCCGCACCTGCTATGGCCCAGGGACCGATCACGCCGCAGCATTCGGACCCCACCTGGCAGGCGACTTACTGGAATAATACCAGCCTGTCCGGCGCCTCTGCGCTCACCCGCGCGGACACCAACATCGACTTCGATTGGGGATCGGGCTCGCCGGCGTCTCAGGTAAACAGCGACAACTTCTCAGCCCGGTGGACGCGCTACATCGACGTCACCCCGGGCACCTACCAGTTCACCGTGACCAGCGATGATGGCATCCGGGTGTGGGTCGACGGCAGCCTGCTCCTGGATAAGTGGTATGCGCACGCCGTTGAGACCCATACCGCCGAGGTCTATCTGGCAGCCGGGCATCATCTGATTCAGGTCGACTACTTTGAGCAGACTGGGTTGGCGACGGCCAAGGTGCAATGGGTGCTCAAGGGTCAGGTCCCGGCGACCGGCAACTGGAAAGCTGAGTACTTCAACAACCTGACGCTCAGCGGCGCGCCGGCATTGGTACGGAACGAAGCTGCCGTCAACTACAACTGGGGCACCGGGTCGCCACAGGCCGGAACGATCAACACCGACAACTTCTCCGCCCGCTGGACGCAGAGTGTCAGCCTCGCTGCCGGCACCTATACGTTCAAGCTCACCGTCGACGACGGCGCGCGCGTGTGGGTCAACGGCCACCTGTTGATCGACGCGTGGTTTGAGCAAGCGGCAACGACCTACACGGGCCAGATCTACCTGCCCGGGAACCCGGTGACAGTTGAGGTTCAGTACTTCGAGAAGACCGGCGTGGCCTCGATCCAACTCTCGTGGGCGTCGGGCACCACGCCACAGCCGGCGCCGGCGGGAACCGTGATCGTCGATGACGTCGACCCGGGTTTTGTCACCGGTGGTGCAGCCGCTGGCTGGCGCACCGTTGCCGAGGGGCACAACGGACGCCTGACCTGGACGTACAACAACCGTACCGCACAGCGCAACTACAACTGGGCACGCTGGTACCCAGGCCTGCAGGCTGGGTGGTATGAGGTCTTCGTGTACATCCCGGATCGCTATACCACGACGTCCCAGGCACGCTACTGGGTCAGGCACGCCAATGGTTACACGCTCAGGATCGTCAATCAGTCCGCGAACGGGGGCGCCTGGGTCTCCCTTGGCACCTTCAAGTTCGCCGGCAACAGCAATGACTACGTATCGCTCGCCGACGTCACCTATGAGACCTATCGAAGCCGGCTGATCGGGTTCGATGCAGTCAAGTGGGAACAGCGCTGATCAGCAAGCATACACACACGCGCCGGCCCGAGCGTTATAACGCTCGGGCCGGTCTCATATCTGGACGAGACGTGTAAAACCTCAGGGAGTCGGAGTCGCCGAAGGTGTGCTTGTGCTGGTCGGCAGTGGTATCGTCGGCGTAGGTGTAGGTGTGGTCCACGCGACCGGAGTCCACGTGGGCACGAGGACCGGTGTCTCCGTAGGTGTAGGCGTCGGCGATGGCTCGATAGTGGCAGTTGGCGTGTCGGTCGGCAGCGGTGTCTCCGTGGGTTCCACCGGTACGGTCGATGTCGCTGTGGGAATCGCAGTCGGCAAAGGCGTGGGTGTCCACCAGACGATGGTCGGTACCGCTGTCGGCGGCACCACAATGTGCGGTGGTACAAAGAGCGGGTCACCGGCCTTGACCAGGTCGCCGGATAGGCAGTTCGCCTGACGTAGAGCAGCGACCGTGGTGCCATAGCGCACCGAGAGGGTATAGAGGGTCTCACCCCGTTTGACGACGACAATGGGCCATCCAGGCGGCGCTCCACAGGCGGGAACGGCCACTGTCGGCGTGGCCTGGGCGATGGCCGGCAGGTAGATCCGCTCCCCTGGCTCCAGCACCTGGACCTCCGTAAGGCAATTGCCCTGCAGCAGCGCCTGAAGATTGGTCTGGCTCTGGCGAGCCAGGTCGTAGAACGTGTCCGCAGTACGCACCGTGTAGGCAACCCACCCCGCTGGCACGACACACGGTTCGGGCTCCTGTGCTGCGGTGGCTGGGAGTGTCTCAGAAGGTTGGCTCTCGACTGTCTCCGCAATGGCCACCGTCTCTGTGGGCGCAACAGACGTCGACTCGACGACGGGTTCCGAAGGTTCTTTTGTGGGAAGCTGCGTCGGGAACAGCGTGGGTGTAGGAAGCGTGTAACTTCCCGGCGCGGGATGCGCGGTCATCAGCGTGTCGGCCTGGCTCGACAAAATACTGCCCACGACCGCAGCCAAGACCAACGCACCCAGGCCGATCACTCTGAGGAGCCGGAAGGGAACGCTGTCAGCCACGTGGGCCTCCACGTCGCAAACCTACGCCGCCACCGGCAGCAGGAAACTGAACGTGCTTCCGGCGCCGGGGTTGCTTTCGACCCAGATGCGTCCGCCATTGGCCTCGACCAGGGCCTTGGCCACCGCCATCCCTACGCCTGTCTCGCCCATACCGTCTACCAATGGCTGATTTGCCCGATAGAGACGGCGGAAAACCCGGGGATAGTCCTCGGGGGCGATGCCGCCACCAGTGTCGGTGACCGAGATGCGGAGATGCCTGCCGGCCTCCTCGCCAAACGCTTCCTCGCGAGCGCTGATCACTACCTGCTCACCCTCTTTGGAGCACGCAACCGCATTTGAGACCAGGCGCAGCATGATCTGGTAGAAGCTGTCGCGGTCGACGTGCACCCGCGCCAGTTCATCGGGTAGATCCAACTGAACGGCCAGGCGTCGTTCCCTGAAACTGGCCGCCAGTCCCATAATGGCTTCCTCAATGACCGGCACCAGATCAAGGGGCTGTGGGGAGAGTCCCACGGGTCGGGCGTCCGGTGAAGCCACGTGGTTCAGATCGCTGACAAGGTGGCTCAATTGCTCCACGTTGGCCTTGACCCGTTCCAGGAACTGCTGCTGCATATCGGTCAGGATTCCCGCATGTTCGCCCAACAGCAGATCCGTGTAGCCCGTGATAGCCGTCATAGGCGTGCGCAGCTCACTGGCCAGGCTTACAATGGCCTCGTACTGCTCGGAACCGCTCTCGGAGGAGCGCAACGTGATGGCCAGCCCATCGACCTCGCCAGCGCGCCCGCGCAATACCGCGAAGTCGGCCTCGATCGTACCGATCTCCGACACCAAGCTCAGATGAGCCCTATGCGGGTGTGTGCGGGTGCCCTTGTCTGAGTTCGCGAGCAGATCGCTCACCGTCTGCGCCCACTGGGCGTCGGGATACGCGCCGTTGATCGGCATACCTACCACATCACCGATGGGCAAGCGCAGCATCTGTCGTGCCAGGGCGTCCGCCATCGTGATCTGACCGTCCTTATCGACGACCACCAAGCCCACACGATCCTGATCCACCACCTCCATCGCGTTCGTGGCGACGGCCTCGGCTGCGGTCACACCAGTCTCGAGGACTGCCGTCCGCTGCAGATCGGAAGAAGCGGGGGCAAGGGCAACCTGCGATTGTAGGGTTGCTACCTCCTCCTCGAGTCGTTCGCGATGATCCTCGACCTGTTCGAGCTGCTCCTTCAGGGCGACAAGCTGTCCACCCAGGCGAGCGCGCTCGGTCTGCAGCATCGTGCGATCCTCCGTCAACTCTTTGATCTTGCGATGCAGCGACTCCCGCTCCTCGATCAGCTCGCGCACCTCATCCTGCCAGACGGCGAGCTCGGTGTCGCGGCTCGCCAGTGTTGGCGGCTCGCGCGTCGTATTCAGCGCCAGGATCTCCTCGTCGCGCGCCTTGATCTCCTGCATCAACGTCCGAATCCGCGCGTTCAGCGCCCGGATCTGCTGCTTCGCCTGTTCCACCATCTCGGCTAGCTTTGATGGGTCGGCGCCTGAAGCAAGGATCGTCCCTTCACCCTCCGGTCGCCGGGCACTCGCTGCGCGTGACGCCACCATCGATTCGGCGACAAGACTGGCGACCAGCGAGGGCTCTTCCAGATCCTGCGCACGCCAGCGATGGCCCCGCTGCGGCTTTCCCAGAAGCATCAATCCCAACATCTGCCCCTGATGGCGCAGGGGAAGGACTGCCGAAGGCAACGGTTTCTCGAAACCCAACGCCATGTAGAGCGCTGAGAGCCATGGGTCGTCATCGAGCGGCGTCGCAACGACTGCACTGCGCTCTTCAAAGGCCGCCCGCAAACCCGTGTAATCCGCAAGCGCGAGTCGGGGTGGGTCCATCTGCACGGCTGTTGGCGGATGAATAGCGACGACTTGCACAGCCCCTACTTTGTCCTCGCCTGCCACCGCATCGTTAGGCAGAGCCAGGGTGCACATCTCGACCCCCAGTACGCTGGCCAGTTTCGATGATGCGACGATTAGCGTTGAGTTGAGATCTCGGGCACGGCTGATGCTCTGCACAACCTCAACCAGCGGCAGGGCGCTCGTCAGCGCCACTGGTTGGGGACGTGCCACCGACGACGGTGACAGCTGCCTGTGCACCAGGATGGAGAGTAGGGGCAATGCAACCAGGGAAGCCAACCGCTGCCAACCATCGATGGCGACCGTGGGATCTGGCCATACCAACTGGGCCACAGTCCCTAGCATCCAGAGCAACGCTACACCAAACGCCCACTCCCACTCCGGAGGATGTAAGACCACGGCCAGGATCATCGCCAGGACCAAACCCAACAGGACAACGACCTGTTGCCACAGCGTCCCATCACTGGGAGCGCCCAGAAGGCCAGGGGAGGTCGCGCGGACGGCAATGTCATACCCGAAGGCAAGGAGGCTGAGGCCCAAAACAATCCCCAATCCCACAGTCTGCCAACGCTGAGGACGATGCCCAAGCAGGCCTGCCCAGGCAAGGCCCACCCCACCCGCGAAGATCAACCACCGTTCGAGGGGCGGCAAGATGGCTGAGGGCTCGACCACTCCGCTGATGCCCAAGAGGCCCGCTCCAATGAGCGCTACGCGGCCTACCAGCAATCCGCCAACAACCCATGACCACCGTCTTGCCAGAGCGGCATCAGTCCCACCTCGCGCAAAGCTCAGGGCCGACATCAAGGCCTGCTGAAGCGCAAAGAGCGTTACCAGGAAGTAGACGACATCTCCTGGCGGCTGGACAAGAACCCGGATAGCTTGCTGTAGGATATCCATTACCCGACTTTCAAGTTCAGGTTAGATTATAGGTTACAAAGAACTTGGTGGCAAGGAGCCGCGGCAATGCCAGAATCCATGGTATAATGCGCAATGCTTAGCTCTGATCGTTTGACAATGCCGAACCGGCATTTGGCGCAACCAGCAGAACACGCATGGCGGAAATCATCATGGTCATCATACCTCATTTGTTCCCGAGACCCGCTAATTCCAGGTTACATCTTCGCAACTATGTGTTGCGGGTCGGTGCCGCTCTTCTCAGTATAGCTGCGCTAGCCCTAAGTGTCACGCCAGCGACTGCCAGTTATGTTGGCGCCGGGCCGGTCATTTTGGGGCAGACGGTATTCTCCGATGACACGTCCGGAGACTATCTCTGCACAGCCCAGATGATGAAGCGAGACCCATCGCGCTGCCCTCCATTTGGTCCCTATGCGCGCGAGGTACGGCTGAACTTCCTGCGTTCACAGCTGCCTGATCCGTTGCCCACGTTGGATATCGAGGAGATTGAGGCGCCGGAGGGCGCCATCACGCCCTACACGTTTGCCTATGTACGCCCGCTCCCGGCACCAACCTATCGACATCCCGAGGAGGCAGCAATCGGCCTCCCGCCCCTGCGGGAGTTCCTGGCAGGCGATAATTGGGTGACGGTGATGGCATCGCTTGACTACAACGGCGAGACCTGGTATGAGGTCAACCCCGACGAGTACATCAAGGCCGAGTTCCTCTCTTTCGCCCAGCCCTCTCGTTTCGCCGGCATCATCCTGTCTGAACAACCACAGTACCCCTTTGGCTGGATCAACCGCGATGTGACCCCCTCGACGTTACCTGGAGGACCGCCGCGTGAGAATGATGTTCTCCGGCGCTACGAACGGATTACGCTGTACGGTCAGGAAAAGGTTGGCAGCCAACTCTGGTATCTTGTCGGTCCCGACCGCTGGGTCGAGCAGTCGTTCACGTCGCGGGTCGATGTCGATCCACGTCCCGAGGGTGTGGGGCCAGGCGAGAAATGGCTTGAAATCAACACCTACGAGCAGACCCTAGCCGCTTACGAAGGCGACCGCATGGTCTTTGCCACGCTGACGTCGACCGGTCGAAGCAACACATGGACGCCGGACGGCTTGACCCGCATCTGGGGTAAGCTCCCCTCGACGCCGATGCGCAATCAGGACGTCGGGCCAGACAACCCGGGATGGTACTACCTCGAGAACGTCGAGTGGACACAGTACTTCAACGGCGCCTATGCACTGCACGCGGCCTACTGGCACAACAGCTTTGCCTTCACTCGCAGCCACGGCTGCGTCAACCTGTCCATCCTCGATGCCCGCTGGCTCTTCGATTGGACCACACCCTATACGCCTGCTGACGCCAAGATCGTTTACAGCCACGATGGTGACGTCGGCACCTGGGTCTGGGTTCACAAGACCCCGCCTGCGCCTGACGTCGTTATCACGCAGTGAGCCGTGCTGACGCAGTAAGCCGTGCTGACGCAGTGAGTCCCCATACCTGTCCATGGCCCTCGACGCTGAACAGCGCGAAGCCCTGATTCAGCAAAGTGAGGAGGCGCGGCAACGCCTCCTTACGTGGTTTGAGCGTCATGGTCGTGACCTGCCCTGGCGCCACGATCGCACGCCCTATCGGGTCTGGGTCGCCGAGGTGATGCTTCAGCAAACCCAGGTCGATACGGTCCGCGACTACTACGTCCGGTTCCTCGAGCGCTTCCCGACAATAGAAAGCCTCGCCGAAGCCACACTCGAGCAAGTCCTCAAGCTCTGGGAAGGCCTTGGCTACTACAGCCGTGCCCGTGCCATGCACCGCGCCGCCCAGCAAGTCGTGACGACCTATGACGGAAGGTTACCCGAGACTGTGGAGGGCTTGAGAGCACTCCCGGGCATCGGCGCCTACACCGCTGGGGCTATTGCCAGCATCGCCTTTGGTATCCCCGCACCGGCCGTCGACGGGAACGTCCGGCGCGTGATGGCCAGAGTTCTGGCACAACCTGACCCTACACCGTCAGAGCTGGAAGAGGCGGTAGCGCTCTGGCTGCCGGAGTATGCATCCGGGGCGTTCACCGAGGCGCTCATGGAACTGGGAGCCACGCTCTGCACGCCCCGTGCGCCGCGCTGCCTGCTCTGTCCGTGGCTCGAGCTCTGCCGTGCTCGCGGCCTGGGCGAGCAGGAGGCTTTCCCGGTAGCGAAGGCCCGGAAGGCGATTCCCCACTATGACGTCGCAGCCGCCGTCACGCTGCGGCGTACATCGCCGGAGGCCGAGCCACAGATTCTCGTCGCACAGCGCCGGCTCGATGCCATGCTCGGCGGGCTCTGGGAGTTCCCCGGCGGGAAGCGTGAACACGGGGAGTCACTTCCCGAGGCACTGAAACGCGAGCTGATGGAAGAGATGGGCGTGACGATCGAGGTGGGCGAGCCGCTGACCGTGGTCCAGCACGCCTATACGCACTTCCGGATCACGCTGCACGCCTTCCTCTGCACGCTCGCATCCGGAGACCCGGCGTGCCTTGAGTGTGCCGCGTTTCAGTGGGCAAGCATCGAACAGATACACGCCCTGCCAATGGCGGTCACGGATCGCAAGATCGCCAGGGCCCTGGAGTCGTGGCTGGAGGTTAAGGCGACAGATTCCTGAGCTCCGCCCCGCAATGCCTAAGGGATCTAACGCCAGGCGACCTACACGAGGTCCGGAAAGTCCGGGTGCGGGGCAGCAGCCCCTTGGCGCAAGACGGTCAGCATCTCGTCGTGGATGTGGCCATTGCTCGCTACGACCTCAGCGCCGGAGAACAACCGCTCCCGCGTACCACCGAAGTCGGAGATTCGCCCGCCAGCCTCCTCAACAAGCAACAGTCCCGCAGCCACATCCCAGGGACTGAGCGAAGGCTCCCAATACCCGTCAAAACGTCCCCAGGCGACGTACGCCATGTCGAGCGCCGCAGATCCCGCTCGCCGCACGCCCTGCGACCGGCGTAGAAAGTGATCCAGCATCCGCGTGTTGTTGGTCGCGGCGACCCGCCTGTTGTAGGGGAAGCCGGTCGCCAAAAACGCATCCGACAGCGCGGTGACCTGGGAAGTTCGAATCGGTTGACCATTCAGCGTGGCGCCACCAGCACGACGCGCCGCAAATGTAGCATCCCGCAGCGGGTCGTAGACCACGGCGATCTGGATTTCACCATCGACTACCAGGCCCAACGAGACAGCGAAGTGGGGGAACCCATGCGCGAAGTTGTTGGTGCCGTCGAGCGGGTCGACAAGCCAGACAGGCGTTGCTGTGTCACGCTCGAATTCATCGCGATCGTCACCCAGTTCCTCGCCGAAGATCCGGTGATCGGGAAATGCAGTGCGCAACCGGGAATGGATCGTGCGCTCGGCAGCCACATCCGTCTCGGTCACGGGGTTGACCGCGCCCTTGAAGTCAACACGGCTCACATGCCCGAAGGCCGTGCGGATCAGCGCCCCGGCCTCATGGGCAACATCAACGGCGACCGCGAGAACTGCGGGGGTGGATAGGGTGGCCTTGTCGGTCAAGCTCAATCCCCGAACAGCGACTGCCACAGTCCGGGCAGGAAGGGCATCGGTGTGGGTTCGGGCGTCGACAAAGTCGGTAGCGGGGGCTCCGGGGTGGGCGTGCGCGTTGCCGCCACCTGAAGGATCAACGTCTCTCCGGAACGCGTCATACCTGCGCGCGTCTGCGACCACGCCTCTACATATTCATCGCTCTGCACGTAGGCAACTCGCGTCTGCAGGGCCTCTTGCCTCGCCGCAGCTTCGGTCGCCACCAACTGCAATGCCGACAGCTCTTCCTCAAGTGCCTGGTTGGTCTGCCAGGCCCTGGAGAAAGCTGAAGCAAACAACAGCACCAGGACTGCCAGCAATCCCCAGATCATCCAGCTAATCCGTGTCGATCGGGGTCGAGCTTCATCTTTCTTTGCCATTGCTGCAGATCTCCCGCCTACCTGTCAGAGCTTCCCGGTCGACGGTTACGTCCCCGCCGAGTAGACCGAACCCCGCCGGCCAAAGTATGATCAGTATAACACCCTCTCTCCAATCGGCAATCGGTCCATCTATGCGCGAGACCCGTGAGGTTCTCCTGGCCAAGCTCAGTCCAAAGCAACTGATAGGTTTTCGTCAGGCGCCCAGAGGCCTTTGCTAGGAATTCGATAGGTGATTGCACTTCAATAGGGACGCACTGCAGACCAACATCACCGGAGGCCCAGTATGTCCATGCTTCGCGCCAATAGCCAGACCCCGTTGTACATGCAACTCTATCGCCAGCTCCGCGAAGAGATCGAGGCAGGATCACTACAGATGGGAGGGCAGCTCCCCTCAGAACGCCAGTTGGCAGCAGACTACGGTATCAGCCGGCCCACCGCCCGGAAGGCAATCGCTCTGCTGCAGAAAGATGGGATCGTCTCCGCACATCGCGGGAGACGTTCTCTCGTCTCCTGACACCAAGCTCCCGATCGGCACCTTGTCACTGACCCGATAGCCAGTACAATCAGTGCGTCCCAGTCCACGCCCTGTCCCGATAGGGCACTGGAGTCTGTCTCCACGAGGGTCTGAACGCACAATGAATGGTACTGTCGCTGCTGTTGTCCTTGCCGCAGGCGGGTCAACCCGTTTCGGCCAACCCAAGCAACTGCTCTCGTGGGGAGGGCGCCCCCTCGTCACCCATATCGCGGACACGGCTTGGTCCGCAGGACTCGATC
The DNA here is from genome assembly GCA_034676785.1 of Anaerolineae bacterium. GTDB lineage: Bacteria > Chloroflexota > Anaerolineae > B4-G1 > SLSP01 > PWVB01. Next base: position 13,068 of record JAXDDP010000126.1, read on the forward strand.
CCGTCATCGTGGTTATCGGCTCTGCCGCCGAATCCGTGGCGCCGCTGCTCGCCGGGCGCCCCTTCCAAGTCGTACACAACTATCGCTGGGAGACCGGCGTATCCAGCAGTCTGAACGTCGCTATCGCCGCCCTTCCGCCCACTGTCGAGGCAGCGATCTTCATTCCTGCCGACCAGCCACTGATCACGCCGCAGTTCCTGCAACGCTGTGTCGAAACCTGGCGTGCCACCAAGGCTGGGATTGTCATTCCACAGACACGCGATGGTAGCCGTGGTAACCCCGTCCTGTTCTCCAGAGAGTTTTTCGCAGAGCTGGCGACACTCTCTGGCGATGTCGGTGGTCGTGCGCTCTTCGCCCAATATGCCGACCGTATCGTATCGGTGCCCGTGACCGATGCCCAAATCCTCTCCGATGTAGACACGCCTGAGTCGTTCGCAGCGCTGCGCGACTATGCACAGTCGGGCGGGCAGGACCTCGATCTGGGAAGGGGACGAGGCCCTCGTCTGAGAGGTATCGTCTGTGATATGGACGGTGTCCTCTGGCGGGGGACGAGCCCCCTGCCTGGGTTGCAGGACTTCTTCTCCCTGATCCGCGACCTGGGTCTGGAGCACATGATGGTCACGAACAACTCCAGCAACACGCCCGCCCAATACGTGCGCAAGCTGGCGGGCATGGGCGTTGCCACGACCGAGGAGCACGTGCTCAACTCTGCCGTTGCCACCGCGCATTATGTGGCCGAACAGAAACCCGGTGCCACCGTCTACGCTCTGGGCGGAGCGGGGGTGATGGAGGCTATGCACCTCGGCGGATTCACCGTCGTCGACGGTGACGCATCGCAACCCGTAGACTTCGTCGTTATGGGATGGGACCGGGAGCTCACATGGCGGAAGCTCGCGGTCGCGACGCGGTACATCCTTTCGGGGGCTCCGCTCATCGCGACGAACCCCGATCTCACCTTCCCGTTGGAGGAGGGCGTGCTGGCGCCCGGTAATGGCGCTCAGGTGGCCGCGCTGGAGGCAGCTACGGGCACCCAGGCCGTCATCGTGGGAAAGCCTGCCCCTCTGCTCTACCAACAGGCACTGCGTCAGATGGGAACGACACCCGACGAGACCTTGGTCATCGGCGACCGTCTCGATACGGACATCCTCGGCGGTATCCGGCTGGGGATGCCCACCGCGCTCGTCCTGACCGGGATCTCCTGCCGCGACGATCTCGATCAGTCGCCAATCCGCCCCACGGCTGTGTTCGACGACCTGCCCGCACTGGTACACGCGTGGCGCACTGCTAGGTCCCGCTGAGAAAGGAAGAATGCCCATGGGTGACGAAAGACCGAACCTATACGACCTTGACCTTGCGGAGCTCGAGCAGCTGCTCCAGACGCTCGGAGAACCGCGCTACCGGGCGAAGCAGATCTGGACGTGGCTGTACAAACAGCTGGCGTCCGACATTGGACAGATGACCTCACTCTCCAAACCCTTGCGTGACAAGCTCGAGGAGCATGCACGGCTCGAGATCCCCGCCGTGGTCGCTGTTCAGGAATCGATCGACGGCGAAACACGCAAGGACTTGCTATCGATGGCCGATGGCGAACAGGTCGAGGTCGTGCTGATGCGCTATATCGACCGGCGTACTGCCTGCATCTCTACCCAGATTGGCTGTGCGGTTGGCTGCCAGTTCTGCGCCACCGGGCAGATGGGCTTCCGCCGCAACCTCACGAGCGGCGAGATTGTGGCCCAGGTCCTGCACCTCGAGCGTGACCTCCGCGCCCAGGATCAGAAGCTGACGAACGTTGTGTTTATGGGGATGGGCGAGCCGCTGCTGAACTACGATCACACGCTCGCCGCGATCTACCGCCTGATGCATCCCGATGGGCTACAGATGGGTCAGCGCCGCTTGACGGTATCGACCTCCGGCATTGTCCCCGGCATCCGGAGATTCGCCGCCGAGGACATCCAGGTCAACCTGGCCGTCTCGTTGCACGCCGCCACGGACGAGGTGCGCAGTGCCCTGATGCCTATCAACAAGCGCTACGGCCTGGAGAGCCTCTTCAAGGCGATCCAGGACTACATCAACAAGACCAACCGCCAGGTTACGTTCGAGTGGGTCCTGATCGATGGCGTGAATGACACGCCAGAGCAGGCCGCGGCTCTGGCGGCACGTGTTGCGGGGATGCTGGCACACGTCAACCTGATCGCGCTCAACCCTACCGAGGGCTATCCCGGGCAGCCTTCCTCGCCTGAGCGGATCACGGCCTTCACCACGATCCTCGAACAGAAGCACATCCCCCACACACTGCGCTTGCGGCGGGGCACGGATATCAGCGCCGGTTGTGGCCAACTGCGCTCGCAAACACGCGCGCAGCGCGCACCGCGCTAGGCCGTCTGAGCCGCCTGGCGGCAGCGAAAGACGTCAGACAAGCGTCAGTGTTGCGTCAAGCGTCACGGTATGAGTTCGGTATATCATAGGGTCACGGGGTAAGGGTATAACTCAGAGATTCTCCTCCTTCTGCAAAACCGGGGGCCATTGGGACACCCCCGGTTTTTGCTGTCTGCCCCAGGACGACGACCAGCTTGCTTCGGACGCCATCCATGATAGACTAGCCTCGATCTCACAGGAGGCATCGATGGCGCAAGCCCTTTACCGCCGATGGCGTCCCCAGACGTTCGACGACGTCGTCGGGCAGGAGCATATCGTTCAGACGCTGCGCCACGCACTGCGCACCGCACACATCCACCACGCCTATCTACTTGCTGGTCCCCGCGGCACCGGAAAGACCACCACCGCGCGCCTCATCGCCAAGGCCGTTAACTGCCAGGCGCCAGCCGGTGAGCGTCCCTGCAACCAGTGCGAGATCTGCCAGGCGGTCAACGATGGTCGGCTGATGGACCTGGTCGAGATCGACGCAGCCTCGAACACCGGGGTGGACAACATCCGCGACCTGCTGGAGAAGGTGGGGTACCGGCCAGCGCAGGCCACCTACAAGGTCTACGTCGTGGACGAGGTCCATATGCTCTCCACAGCCGCATTCAATGCGTTGCTCAAGACACTGGAGGAGCCGCCCGCGCACGTGATCTTCGTCCTGGCGACGACGGAGGTCCACAAGATCCCCGAGACGATCCTGTCACGTTGCCAGCGATTCGAATTCCGGCGTATCCCACTGGAGGCACTGATTGGCCGGCTAGAGGCCATCGCAGCTTCCGAAGGCATACAGGCCGAACCGGAGGCCCTCGAACTGATGGCGAGAGCAGCGACCGGCAGCATGCGCGACGCCATCAGTCTCTTCGACCAGCTATCGGCAGGCGATGCCATCACGGCTGACTACGTGCGCCTGATGTTGGGCGCCGAGCGGCGCGAGGTCATCCGCTCGCTGCTCGCAGCCTGGGTAGAACGTGATCTCAGCAGTGGTCTCAGCGTGATCAATCGCGCGATCGATGGAGGCGCTGACCCGCGTCAGTTGGCCCGGCAGACTGCCGATTTCCTTCGTGGGCTGCTGCTCATCCGTTTGGGCGCCGGCGAGACGTGGAGTGATCCGACGACCGAGGAGCGTGAGGTCTTCAACGAGATGGCTCAGAGAGCCGATCCCGACCGACTCGTAGCAGCAGTGCGCTTTTTCAGCGACGTAGCTGCCAAACAGCGAACGGGGTGGCAGCCCCAGCTACCGCTGGAGCTTGCATTTGTTGAAGCAACCCTTGCGACACAACCTCCAACGGTGACAACATCACAGGTAGTCAACACGCCACAGGCAAGCACGAGTATCCCGAAGTCAGCGACCGAACCATCCAGGCCGGCGCGGTCACTTGCGCGAGAGACGGCCTCATCGCGCACCAGAAACGCCCCAACGGTGGCAGAGAGCGCGGATATCCTCGACGAGCCCCCACAATATGGTGTCCGTAAGGCCCCCGCGAAGCCACTGTCCGAGGCTGACTCTGCAGCGCGCCAGACCGTGGACACCGACAATGTGCCGGGCACCGGCAACGCCCCCCGCGCTGATAGTGCACCGCCCGCCGAGGGCGCCCCGTTGGCCGACGGCGCGGGCGTCGCAGACACCCTCAGAGTCAACTGGGGTGAGATCATCAAGCAGGTTCAGCCGGTGATGCTTGGGGCTCTCCTGCGCGATGCAACGGTGGGCGGTACCGACCAGGAAGGGCACGTAGTGCTGCTATTCCAACACACGTTCCACTGCGAGCGTGTCTCACAAGAGGCCAATCTGCGCAAGGTCGAGGACTACCTGACGCACACGCTCAACCAGACGGTGAGGATCCGTTGTGCCCTGGAACAGGATTGGCAGGCGCCCAAGACCAAGCCGCGAGGAAAAGCCAAGGGAGCAGCGATCTCGATTGAGGAGGATGAGCTGATCCGGCGCGCGCAAGAGGAACTCGGAGCAGTGCCCCGACTCAACAACTGAGTGTGTGTCACGATATCGATAACCCCAAGGAGTCACGATGTCAAAACGAAGCGGTGGTTTCGCGCCCAGATCCCAGATGAACCCCAAAGACCTGATGCGCCAGGTCCAGCAGATGCAGGTGCAGATGGAGTCCATTCAGGAAGAGGCGCATAAGGAGATCATTGAAGTCTCCTCAGGCGGCGGCATGGTCACCCTCACCATCAGCGGGGCGATCCAGGTTCAGAGCATCGCCATCAAACCTGAGGTCGTCGACCCAGAGGATGTTGAGATGCTCCAGGATCTCGTTCTGACCGCCGTCAATGAGGGGATCGAGAAGGCCCAGGCCATGGTCGCCGACCGCATGTCGGCGCTGACGGGTGGGCTGGGCATCCCCGGCCTCTGAGCCCCCGGCGCGTGCCCTGGCACCGGATCACCTGATCAGGACCTCTGTACCTATGACAACTGCAGCGGTACCCCCGTCTGTCACACAGCTGATCGATACCTTCGCGGAGCTACCCGGGATCGGCCCGAAAACCGCGTCGCGACTCGCTTTCTTCCTATTGCGTGGCAAGTCCGAGCTCGCCCTGAGACTGGCTGACACGCTGCAGGGACTGGTGAACAACACCCGCTTCTGCTCAACGTGCTACAACGTCACAGAGACCGACCCGTGCCCGATCTGCGCCGATCCACTCCGTGACCAGCATCTGGTGTGTGTCATCGAAGAGCCAATGGACCTGCTCTCGCTGGAGCGCACCGAGAACTATCACGGCGTCTACCACGTCCTGCACGGTGCCCTATCGCCGCTGGAAGGCATCTTCGCCGAGGACTTGCGCATTGCAGAACTGGAGAAACGCGTGCGCGAGGGCGAACTCCGCGAGATCATCCTTGCCACCAATCCGACGAGCGAGGGCGACTATACGGCGGCCTACCTGGTCCAGCGACTGAAGCCCCTCGGCGTCCGCGTGACGCGGTTGGGCCGTGGGCTGCCCGTGGGCGGTGACCTCGAGTATGCTGATGCCGTCACATTGTCGCGAGCGCTCGAGGCACGCCAGGAGCTATGAGTGGGACTCGGTTCTGACCGCTTCGGTTCTGACCGCCTCGGTTCTGACCGCCTCGGTTCTGACCGACCAGAAAATGTCTGGCGCCTCGAGGTCCGAACAGGCTGGATCGTCGGCCTCGCCCTGACCGTTGTCTGCATTGCGGTCATGGTGGGGCTGATCGTTTGGGCACTGGTCAGCCCGCTGTCGATCTGGGTCTTCCTGATGCTGGTCGGGGCGTGCCTGGCATTGGGCCTTGCGTTCCGCATCGTCTACCAGCTCTGGGGATTGGTCAATGCCAGCTACGAGCTGGATCGAAACGCTCTGACCATTCACTGGGGGCCCGTTGAGCACCAGATCCCGATGGGTTCGATCCGTGAGGTCATTGCGGGCACCCGGCTCCGGGACCTACACATCCGCCCCAGCCTCCGTTGGCCCGGCTACAACGTGGCGTTAGGGCGCGCGCTGGTCGCGTCTGGGGGAGAGGACGGGCCGACTACGGAGTCCACGCTCGACCCGATCGTGTTCTATGCTTCCGGCGGACCCAAGCGCCAGGTCGTCCTCCGTACCGAAGCAGTAGCCTATGCGATCTCCCCTGCTAACCTGGAGGACTTCCTCGTCGCGCTCCGCGAGCGTCTCGAGATGGGACCGACCCAGGAAGTGGAGGAACGAGCAACCCACCCAAAGTTCCTTGATTGGCAGATCTGGCAGGACCGCTGGGCACTTGGTACCTTGATGGTTGGCTTCGGGCTGTTGATCCTGTTGACCGGCATACTCTGTTGGCGCTTCCCTTACCTGCCACCCGAGGTTGTGCTACGGGTCTCGGCTGCTGGCGAGCCGCTGCTGATCGCAGGCGCCGCACGTATCTTCTATGTCGTCGCTGTGGGAGCAGCCTTTGCAGTGCTGAATACAGCCCTTGGGTTCGTGTTGTACCATCGGCAGCGCCCGATTGCCTATTTCCTCTGGAGCGGGCTAGTAGCGATCATGGCCAGCCTGTGGGTGGCCGTCATCTCCATCCTCCTGATGCAGTAAGGCTATCCCTTGATCGCACGCTCTCAAGCCCCGATACCTCCCAGTCCAGCCTGCATCCCGGCCACCGCCTTCTCGCCCAAGCATCCATTCTCTGTTTCTCTGTTTCTCTGTTTCTTTGACTCTCTCATTCTTAGATTCTCTGATTCTGCGATTCTGCGATTCTCACCATGATCCAACTCGTCGCCTTTGACCTCGACGGCACCCTGATGGGTGCCGATCTCATCATCAGTGCCAGGGTCAGGGATGCCATTGCGCGCACTGTACGGAGTGGCGTGACGGTCACGCTTGCCACAGGCCGGATGTACAGCGCGACGGCCCCATTTGCCCAAAGCCTGGACCTTCACACGCCGCTGCTCTGCTATCAGGGCGGATGGATCCAGGGACTCGACACCGCGATATTGCACCGGGTCACCTTGCCGGAGACGCTTGCCCGCGAGGCCGTCGCGATGGGGAGGGCACAGGGATGGCACACCGTGCTCTATGCCGACGGTCTGCTCTTCATCGATGGGCAGCGCCTCCCCTTGAGCTACTACGAAACGTACCTCGGGCCCGATCCGGTCGTGGCGCCTGATCTCACGTCGGTGCTGACCGCCCACCAGCCCGATAAGGTCCTGTTTGTCGCCGAGCCGGGCGACATTCCGGCGATGGCTCTGAGGCTCACGGACACCTTTGACACGTCTGCCGACGTGATGCAGTCACATGCCAACTTCATTGAGGTGGTGCCCCGCAACGTGAACAAAGGTCAGGCACTGGCCTGGTTGGCGGCGTCCCTCGATATCCCACGTGACGCCGTCCTGGCCGCCGGGGATCAACAGAACGATGTCACGATGCTCGAATGGGCCGGCACCGGGGTTGCAATGGGCAATGCGGTTCCGGCTGCGCAAACAGTCGCTGACTGGATCGCGCCGTCCCTGGATCAGGACGGCGCAGCCGAGATCCTGGAACGGTACGTCCTGAGACCAAGCGAGAGACAAGGGGGCCGACCGATCTGAACGTTCCCATCGTGTCCATCCGCAGCCCGGAGGCTGTGGCACGGGCCACGAAGGAGATGCGCGCCGGGCACCTCGTGATTGTGCCAACTGACACGATCTATGGCATCGCCACGTCCCTGACCGACGAGTCCGCAATCCAGCGTCTCTACGAAGCCCGGGGCCGCGAACGTGAACCGGCACTCCCCTTCCTCATTGCTGACGTGAACCTCATGGCACGACTCGCCCGTCTAAATGCGCCAGCACTTCGCCTTGCCCATCACTTCTGGCCCGGGCCGCTGACATTGATCCTCCCGCCGGCATCTGATCTGCCCGCTTACGCCAGGGTAACCCCGGTCGCCATTCGTGTCGCCAACTTTCCAAGCCTGCTCCCCATCCTCATGAAAACGGAGGGCATGCTGCTTATGTCAGGTGCCATCAGGAGCGGCCATCCTCCAGCGATCACGGCCGAGGAAGCCGGCTCACTGTTCGGGGAGAGCGTCTCCCTCATCCTCAACGGGGGGCCTTCGCCCTATGGGATTCCCTCAACCATCGTCAATTGCATTCTCGAACCGCCAGCGATCGTGAGGCATGGAGCCATCTCCGATCACAGGATCTGGCAAGCCCTGGGCCTGGCGGGGCAGGAGAAATCCCACGATGGCGCCTGATCGCCATCAGAAACGTGGACTCCTGACAAGGGTCCCCTTGCTCCTGATCCTGCTTCTCGCGACCGGGTTGCGCTTCTATCACCTGGGCGCCCAGTCATTCTGGAACGACGAGGGCAATACGGCGCGCCTTGTCGAGCGTCCTATCCGGCTGATCATTGAGGGGGCCGCTGGTGATATCCACCCACCAGGTTACTACCTGCTGCTGTGCGGATGGCGCGCAATGGTCGGCGAGTCAGAGTTTGCGTTGCGAGCCTTCTCGGCTCTCTGCGGCGTGTTGACCGTCGCCGTGACCGCGGCTGCGGCTGCGGCACCGCACCGCAGCAAGCTTGCGACCTGGACGGCGGCGGCACTGGTCGCCCTGCATCCCTTGGCGGTGGCCTACAGCCAGGAAGCTCGCATGTACGCCCAGCTCGGACTCGCCACAGCGCTGACTCTCTGGACTGCTCTGGTCCTGGTGCAGCGCGACCGCTGCAGCGAACGCAATCGGGGGGGAATCTTCCCCACCTTGGGTCTCGCAGCCAGCGTCGGCCTCGGCCTCTACACCCACTATGCCTATGGACTGGCCCTCGTTGGGCTCAGCCTGGCATTCGGCCTCTTCTGGATGAGTGATCGCACCCGGCACTGGCCGCTGTTAGGGCGCTGGATCGCTGCACACGTCGCAGGCGGACTGCTCTTCGTGCCGTGGGCTCCCATCGCGCTTGGTGCCCGAGGATGGCGACCTCCAGATCTTGCCGTTGGTACCGCGATTGGCGACGTCTCCCGAACGCTACTGGCTGGCACAACCTTTCCCCAATCGGTCCCACCGGGCGCGCTGATCTGCGCCGGCGCTCTGAGCTTGTGGGCACTGCTGCTGTCGATCAAGGCCCGGCCGGCCACTTCCCTGCGCTTTGCAGCCTGGGCCGCGCTGGGTATGGCTGCATTCCCACCAGCCATCATCGCCGGGGCCGGGCTTTACCGCCCCGCGTACCTCAAGTTCCTGGTCGTCAGCATAGCACCCCTCTCCATACTGCTCTCCTTGCCCTTGCAGAAGCGTATTCAGGGCGGGGGAACCTCAACGCTACCTCGCGGGCCCGCTTTCCTGGCACAACTTGCACCTTGGGCTCTCTTGGGCGGCCTTGTACTGATACAGATCCGGTCACTGGATCACCTCTACAATGATCCCGCCTTCAGCCGCGATGATTATCGGGGAATTGCACAACGCCTGCGCGAGGAGGGCCGGGAAGGTGATGCCATCCTGCTCAGCGCGCCGAATCAGTGGGAGGTCTTTACCTACTACTACCGGGCCGGTCGTGGCGACACGCTACCCATCTATCCTGCGCCATATCGCCCCACGATGGCAGAGGCCGAGGCCTGGGTGGGCGATGTCATCGCCGCTCACCCCAACGCGCGACTCTTCGTGCTCTACTGGGGCGACCTCGAATCCGACCCCGAGCGTGCGGTCGAGCGTGCCCTGGCGCGATCTGCCTACAAGGCCAACGATGCGTGGATTACGTCCGTTCGCCTGGCCCGCTACGGCACCGGCCCGCTGCCCACCGAACCGGGCGTCAACCTTGACGTGCTTCTGGATGACCGTCTCCGCTTGACCGGCTATCATCTCCCAGCAACGGCCTACGGCCCCGGTGACTGCATTCCCCTGACCCTCTTCTGGGAAGCCGAAGAGAGCATTTCCGAGCCGCTCAAAGTCTTCGCCCACCTCGTAGATCGGAATGGGGTTCTGTCGGCGCAGGCTGATATGGAGCCCCAAGCTGGATCACTCCCCACGACGGCCTGGCAGCCCGGGGAGCAGGTCGTCGATCGCTATGGCATTCTCCTGCCGCAGTTAATCCCGCCGGGGAATTACTCGGTGCGGGTGGGGATGTACCGCTACACGGGAGAGCGCCTGCAGCTCGCCATCAAAAGCTCACCCTCCGGCGACTACATCGAGCTGGCCCAGGTCACAGTCGTGCCCTGAACCGGGGAAAACCTCCGCGACCAGCACCCCCTCGCCGCCATCCAGCTGCACGGTCACCAAAGACTCGGTTCATCATCGCTCAAACACACCTATCACAGCCGGGACCGCCATCAGCGACTCAATCTGCGTGCCGCCTGTGGCGCTGCCTCCCGCCATCCAGAATCCCGTTGATGTTCCCCCATCAAGGTTGAGCGCGATATCCAGGTCAAGGTCGCTCTCCGCCAACCAGACCGCCAACGCGTGAAGGCTGAGGTAACCTCGCGGTGCGACCAGCAGCACCACCCGCCCCTGGACGTCCTGTGCCACGACCGTCCGCCGCGAGGTGCGCCCATCGTCACCATCGGCCGGGAATCCCATCACACCGCCGGGCTTGACCAGAACCGGGAAGCTCTGGATAGCGCTCTGCAATGGTTCCGCAGGATCATACGGCCACGTGCGGAGCCAACGGACCGAGGGCGCACCGTCGGCTGTCACTGCAACCATACCTGCGAAGTCACCATACGGGGTGCCGAAGGCCTGCCCTTCCACTACGGTCAGGCCTGTAACCAGCGCCTCCTCGGTGAAGTACCCACCGTTGACCACCAGCAACGCCCCAAGCCGCTGAGCCCAGATGCTCACGGGATATGCTATCCCAGGTGAATAGACGACCCGCAGCGTTACCGTTTGGGGATCCAACCGCGCGATACTCACCCGTTCGGTAAGCTGGCCCGCCAGGACGTCGACACTTCGCACCTCGATGCCGGGATGGGCGAGACGCCAACCCGTATCCGGCGGCTGGGGTGTGATCGTGGGCTGGGGCGGGAAGGTCGACGCGGGCGTGGGAAGTGAGTTCGTCGCCGGGCTCTCGGGGCGCAGGGTCGGTTCCGCCGGCAGCGGCAAGACGCTGCACGCTGCCAGTAGAGTGACGCAGAGCCCCAACAGACCCAACCGATGGTGCCTTGCCATTGCCGGGGAAGTATAGCCGACGCCCTCTGAGGGTCAACGCCCAACGAGCGAAGCCGCCCAATACCCCAGTGGCTCCCACGCCGGCTGGGTCAGCCCTGCGAACGGGTCTGGACGCGCGGCTCCGACATCGTCAGCGATAGTCCGAAGGCTATGACGTATGCCACGGCGGAGATGCCGAAGAGCGCCCGGAAACCAGCCCAGTCGACGATCAGGCCGCTCGCCATCGCGGCAAAGCGCACGAGCCCGAAGATCGTGTTGTTGAAGGCCAGATAGAGTGGACGCTGCTCACCCGGCGCAGTGTCCATCAAGTAGTTCATCAGCCCGATGCCCGAGCCGGAGCTATACGCGCCAGCCGCCAGGAAAACGGCGGCAAAGGCATAGCCGAGCCACACCGCATCGCCAGGAGCCGAACGGCCGATCGACCCTATAAACAGTGCGATAAGCGGGGTCACCATCCCGACCAGTGTCGTCGTGATAATCAGGGCGCGGTTCCCCCGCCCATCGCTGACATGTCCCCAGACCAGATTGGAGAGGATCGAAGCCACCGTCCGCACACCCAGATAAAGGCCTACCAGACCCGCCTGAATGCCAAGCTCCCGCCGGGCATAGACGACGTAGAACGACGATGACCAATCGCCGACCAACAACGCGAGGTGGACGAGCGCAAGATGCCGGTACAGCGCGTCGTCCCGAAGCACCCGGAAGCCGCGCTTGAGCTGTCCAGACAATGCGGCGATAACACCGGGCTCATGGCCTGGCGCATCGCGCAGCACCAGCGGGCTCGGTGGTTCCTTGACCAGGATCCATGACCAGGCGGTTAGCCCATAGAAAATCGCCGAGAGCACGAACATCACCGACACATTGATCGGGAACGGTAACCCCGACTCGCCAAGCAAGAAGCCAACGACCGAGCTCCCGCCAAGGGCAAGGATACCCCCATAGAACATCCGCTGGCCGAAGAAAGCCCCACGACGCCGCGCAGGGATCACCTTGCCGACAACGTCCATAAACGGGATATTGACCAATCCCGCACTCAGGCTGAAGAGCGTCAGCACCGTGAAGAACGCCACCGCCAACCATGGGCTGCCGACCGGAACGAGCGCTACCATCAGCGCAAAGACCAGCAGGATCGTGCTGCGGAAGACCGAAATGGCGCGGTAGAACGGCTGCTTATAGGGTTGGCGTTCCATATAGCTGGACGCCAGCAACTGCAACAGGAACGATCCGCCAAAGCGGATCGGCGAAACGAGGCCGATCAGGAGGTTAGAGGCGCCGAGTTGTGCGAGGAACCACGTGAGCACCATCTCCGTATCGATGAAGACGTCACCGATGCGGAAGATGGCGCCATTGATGACGCCCAGTCGAAAGTTGCGCCGCTGATCGCGTGCGGTGAGTGATTCGCTATCGCCGGGCGCAACAGAAAGGTCGGCGAGACCTTGTGCAGGGGCCTCGCCGACCTCGGAGTGATTACCCGCCATCATACGGTCACGAGCCGGGACCGATCAGGCATTCGCCGATTGCGGCGCCGCCCACGCGATCTCCAACTCTTCCAGACGAAGGGGCGTCGGCATACCGGTCTCGGTATCCCACCCCATCATACCGTAGTACTGGGTCACGGCCTTGGCCAACGCGTCGGGGTGCACCGGCTTCTCGGTGACAGAGCCCTTTCGGTGAGGCTCGGCCATGCGCGCCGGCAGCTTGTCGTCCTCGCGCGTCCATCCGCAGCGCATGTTGAACAGCCGCATCATCGTCACATAGCGCTCACCGGCCTTGAGCAATTCCCACAGGTTGGTCTTCCACCCCGTGATCGCCCTGACTATCTCGACCTTCTGCTCAGTGGACCAGGGGATGAACATGCAGAGCCCCAGTGAGTTGTCCAGCCACTTCATGGCTGCCGTAACGGAATAGGCGTGCACCTTGGCTGCGGAGAGCTCGGTTGCAGGCACAGCCGTATAGACCCCCATCTCCTTCCATCCGTCGCCGACCGGATCGCGCACGAGGCCCTCATCCCACATGTTGTGCATATGGTCTGCCCCTGTGGGTGACAGAGCGTAGCCCAGTGCCTGACCATGGCGTGAACGGCATTCGTGCATTGGGAAGGGCTGGTTGTGCGTATTCACCGTGAAGGCATCAGCACCACGCCCGATTTTCTGCGCCGCGATGGCCGATCCCTCAGCGAGCAGGTCGCCCAGGCCCTCGCGATCGGCTATCTTCTGCACCATGGCCACCATGGCCTTAGCGTTCCCAAATCGCAATTCCAACCCATCGGTATCCTCTACCGAGAGCAGTTCGTTCTCGAAGCACTCCATGGCGAAGGCCACGACCATACCAGCTGAGATGGTGTCCAACCCATAGGCATTGCAAATCTCATTGGCCTTGCAGATGGCGCGAAGATCGTCCACGCCACAGACCGACCCAAACGAGCCCAACGTCTCGTACTCCGGACCGCCATAGATCGGGTCGACCTTGTAATCGGCGTCATCGACCTCGACCACCCGCTTGCAGCGGATCGGACAGGCGTAGCAGCCGCCCCGGTCGATCAACAGCGTATCGCGCAACGCCTCACCGCCGATGAGTTCGTTGCCCTCGAACTGCCCATCCTGGAAGTTTCGCGTCGGGAGCTTCCCCTGCTTGTGGAGCCCGGTCAGCCCACCGGGGGTGCCAAGCTCGTGCATGCTATACGCCATATCCTTCCAGTTCGTCGTCATGAACTTGGCGAGAGCCGCAACCCCCTCTTTGTCCGCCACGGGCACCGGCGTCGTTCCCCGCGCGACCACGCACTTCAGCTTCTTCGAACCCATCACCGCGCCGAGGCCGGTTCGACCTGCAGCGTGTTTCAGGTCGTTGATCACGCAGGCATAGCGCACCAGCTTCTCGCCAGCTGGGCCGATAAGGGCAAAGCGCGCGTTCTTCTCACCAAGCTCGCCCTTGACAGTCTCCTGGCACTCAGCCGTGGTCTTGCCCCACAGGTGGTCGGCAGCGCGAATCTCGGCCTCGCCATCGTGCAACCACAGGTAGACAGGGGTCTCCGCCTGTCCGCGCACGATGACGGCATCATAGCCTGCGCGCCGAAGCTCAGCGCCGAAGAACCCGCCCACATCGCCCTCGCCATATCCCCCGTTTAGCGGCGATCTGCCGCCCACCGCACTGCGTCCGGATCCTGCAATCGGTACACCCGTGATCGGACCCGCGGCAAAGATGAGAAGATTGTCCGGGCCAAGTGGATCGACATCAGCAGGGACTTCCTTGAGCAGGTAGTAGGCAATCAGCCCTGCGCCCCCCAGATACTGACGGTAGAAGCGCTCGTCGGGCTCTTCCACCGTGATGGCCTTCGTCGTCAGGTCAACTCTAAGGATCTTGCCAGTGTAACCGTTCACAGATTCCTCCCTCGATATAATGACTCGCCTGCAGGTTATTCTACCCGATCAGCCAGGAGGTCAAGTTGCCTTCCAGGTGCGGTGTGTCCGGCTGGACACCCAACGGCGGATCGCTGGTGTTAAGCGCCCACGGCAGTGACATTCATTGACGGACAGCCTTCATCCTTCCTTGACAGATCATCAGTCCGAATCTATCATGTTGATATAACGATACCTGGCACGTGGGTGCAGCATAAGGTATCTTCAGAGATGGCCTCCGACCCGAAGGGACCCCCTGGGCCCCGAGGGCGATAGGGCGCCGGAAGCAATTCCGACACCTGCCATGTTTGCAAAGGAGGCAGTCTTTCCGCGGCTAACCGTGGAAAGACTGCCTCCTTTTCTTTGTAGATTGCCTGTGCGTCGCTTTGCCCACCTTCGCGTGGGTGCTGGCTCATCGGGAGCAGCGTTTTCGTGCTCAGCCCATTCTGTGTAGCCAAGGAGGTTACTTTATGTGGATATTGCGCCTGAACATGACCGATCGATCGTCCAAGCTAGAAGAAGTCCCCGAGCGCTATAAGAACCTCGGTGGACGCGGTCTCACCTCTACGCTCATCTACGACGAGGTAGATCCCGAATCCCATCCCCTGGGTCCCAACAACAAGCTGGTCTTCGCGCCTGGCATCATCACCGGCACATCGGCGCCGACCTCGGCCCGCGTGTCCGTGGGTGCCAAGTCGCCACTCACAGGCGGCATCAAGGAATCGAATGCCGGTTCAGGATGGGCACCCGCTCTCGCCCGCATGGGGATCAAGGCTCTGGTGGTCGAGGGACAGGCTGAGGGTGACGGGTTCTGGATGATCCACATCGCCATCGCGGACGGTAAGCCACAGGTTGCGTTCATGCCCGCCGATGCATATACGGGCAGGAATCTCTATGAGGTCTATCCCGAGATCTATGCCCACTTCGGCACCAAGGTGCACGTCGCCGCCATCGGCACATCGGGCGAATTCGGCTATCCAAACTCCGGTATCGCCTTTAACGACATGAAGCGCAACCCAACGCGCTACTCGGGCCGTGGAGGCCTGGGCGCCGTGATGGGCAGCAAGCGACTCAAGGCCGTCGTCATCGATCCCACGAATGGACCCGGCGTCCATATCGCCGACGAGGCGCTCTTCAAGCAGGGCCAGGCGAAGATGCGCGACGCGCTTATGACGCACGCCGTGACCAAACCCAAGGGCGGGCTTAACTCCTACGGCACGGCCATCCTCGTCAACATTCTCAATGAGGCCGGGGGCCTGCCGACCCGCAGTTTCAGCAGCGGCCGGTTCGAGGGCGCAGCCGACATTGCCGGCGAGGCCATCTTTGAGACCAACAAGGAGCGCACGGGCAAAGAGGTCTACAACCACGCATGCAGCCCCGGCTGCATTATCCAGTGCTCCAACACGCTTTACGACAAGGATGGCAATGAGGCCGTCTCCTGCATCGAGTACGAGTCCGACTGGGCCTTCGGCGCCAACTGTGGCATCAGCGACCTCGACGCGATCGGCGAGATGGTCACCCTCTGCAATGCGTATGGCCTGGATACCATCGAGGCCGGTGTCACGATGGGTGTGGCCATGGACTCAGGACTCCTCCCCTTTGGCGACGCGGAGGGGGTGATCAAGCTTCTCCATGAAATCGGCAAGGGCACCCCGACCGGACGGCTTCTGGGGATGGGTGCGGCCAGCGTTGCCAAAGCCTTTGGCAATCCTCGCAGCCCGACTGTCAAGGGACAGGCCATGCCCGCCTACGAGCCACGCGCCGTCAAGGGCATCGGCGTGACCTATGCAACCACGACGATGGGCGCCGACCACACCGCCGGTTACACGATCGCGACGGAGATTCTCAGCGTGGGCGGGTCATCCGACCCTCTCAAAGTTGAGAAGGCAAAGGCCGACCTGAGCCGCGCATTCCAGACGACCACGGCCCTGATCGACTCCAGCGGCCACTGCCTGTTCATCGCCTTCGCCATCCTCGACATCCCCAGTGGCTTCGAGGGGATGGTGGAGGAAATGAACGCCGTGCTCGGCACGAACATGACGGGCGACGAGTTCGTCGCGCTGGGTGCCGAGATCCTGAAACGCGAGCGCGAGTTCAACAAGGGAGCAGGCTTCACCAAGGCGCACGATCGCCTGCCGGAGTTCATGTATACCGAGAAGTTGCCGCCGCACAACGTCGTCGTCGAGCTGTCCGATGACGTGTACGACGCTGTTCACGGAGAAGCTTAGCTTCGTTGTCATACCGCACGCCGGGAAGGGACTTCCCGGCGTGCGGCCTTGTATGCCAGATCTGGTATCATAGCGACTGCCGCGCTATTTAGGGGCACGTGGGAGTTCGAGATGGAAGTGACAGTGAAGCTTTTTGCGATGCTCAATCGGTACGCGCCCAACCAGCAGAAGGCGGGCGAGCCCTTCCAGGTGACACTGCCCGCAGGCAGCACGATCGACGACTTGATCGCGCACCTGGGCATCCCTGACCGTGAGGTGAAGGTGGCCTTCGTGGACGGGCGTGCCCGTGCGGGGATGTTCCAACTTGGACCCGACGTCGAGGTCGGGATCTTTCCCCCAGTCGGAGGTGGATAGTGACATCGACGTCCCCAGCCAGCCTGTCCATAGACGTTCATCTCTATGGGCCCCTGGCCCGCTATGGTGGCAGCACCCGCAATATCGCGGCACAGGTCGTCATCGAACTCGCCGGGGGCAGCACCATGCGTGACCTTCTCAACGCCCTGGAGATGCCTACCGAAGCCCGCGGTATCACGTTCATCAACGGCAACCTCAGTGCGATGCCCGGCCTCCAGCCTGACCTCGATCATCAGTTAGGCGACGGCGATCGCGTGGCCTTCTTCCACCCAAAGAGCATGTGGCCCTTCCAGTACCGTCACGATGTCGCGGCGATCGGTGAGTTCAAAGAAGCCCTTGCCGCACGCGAGGACCAGGGACTCCAGTCGAGATACGACGGGGCCTCCAAAGAGTCATAGGTCGCGGACCGGCGTCGAGAGCCTGCCGGAAATGGAACGCCGCCCCAATGTCACTCGAAGCGTACTTCGGCGGAGACGAGATAGCCAGACAGCTCTTTGAAGCTGTGCGACATGCGGTTGACCGCGCAGGAGGCGCTGATCTCCGCGTGACCAGGAGCCAGATCGCTTTTCGCGCGCGCATAGCATTCGCCTGGGTATGGATTCCCGGGCGGTATCTCCACGGCAACGTTGCCCCGCTTGTCCTCACGGTCGGACTCCCCTATCGCGACCCATCCCCCCGCTGGAAGGAGATCGTCGAGCCCGCACCGGGACGCTTCACCCACCACCTCGAGCTATACAGCGTCGAGGATGTCGATGACGAGGTCGTCGCCTGGCTCAAAGCCGCATCGACGACCGCACGGTAATCCCCCTCCTGCCATCGATTGCCCGGCCCCTCGTGCGAGGACGTGCGGCACCACGCAATGGTGCACGCCGTTACATCCCCGTTCGACGCCCGGCTCGTGTTTCATAAAATCAAACTCAGTGCTTGACATTATTTAACCCCGACTTATAATCGACAAGTCGCTTGGCATCGTTCCTGCGTAGTACAACAGCGATGAGGCGCTCCCACAATACACAGGAGCCTCCAATGAACAGCGTGTCGGCAAACAGCTCTCAACTGAATCGCGTGCTTCAGGCCTACCGCAGACTGCTGGGCATCATCGCCTCCGAAGCACCCGCCATAGTACCGCTGACGTTCCTCACGGCTTTTGCCCTGGGCGCGATGGATCTGCTGACCTTGGTCGTCAACCGGCATGTCTTTGACGACGGCCTGGCGTTGGCTGCGGGAGAGATCCCCTTTAGCCAATACCTCCCCTACCTGGTCGCCTTTGTGTTGCTAGCCCTCTTGCCGCCGCTCCTCAGACAAGTCTACATCTACGGCTATGTCGAACCGCGAGCGCTCCTGATCCTGCGCACGGCCTTCAAGAGCCGCATGCTTCGCAAGCTGGAGCGCGCGAAGTACGAACACCTCGAGAGCGAAGCGTCGATGGAGATCATCGACAAAGCCTATCATCGCGCAGAGAACTCCGCCCGGCACCTCTTCCCGATGTACGTCGTCAGCTCCATCGCCAATCTCACCGGCAGCGCTGGCATCCTGATCTATATGGGATTTGTCCAGTGGTGGCTGCCGCTGACCATCCTCGTGCCGGCGATACTGGAAATCTGGTACACCTCGAAGCACAACCCCAACATCTACCTCGAGCTTGAGAAGTACTGGAAGCAGGAGCGCCAGTACGGCATCCTCGGAGGCTACCTGCGATCCCGGGACTATCTCAAAGAGATGAAGCTGTTCGGTTCCGCCGCCGACCTCATCGAGATCTACCGCAAGCGTCTCAACGCCCGGAACCGTGAGTATGAGGGGTACTACTTCAAGCACCTGAAGCGCCACTTCGCAGGATCCAACATCACCAAGGCCGCCAAACTCATCAACGTCCTGCTGGTCCTATATCTGTTTGCCAGTGGGCAGATCACCGTTGGGCTCTTCATCCCGCTCTCCCTGATCATCTTGACCAGCCTGTTCGACAACATCACCTGGGGTGTCGGCCTGTTCCGCTGGTGTGGTTACCACATCAACTTCTTCGACTACTACGATCGTTATCTGGCGCTCTCTGAGGAACCCGATGGCGGCTCAGATACCCTCCCGGAGCGCTATGATATTGAGTTCCGGGATGTGTGGTTCCGCTATCCGGGGACCGACCGCGACATCCTCCGGGGTCTGTCCTTCCACGTGGCTGCCGGCGAGAAGCTGTCCATCGTCGGTGAGAACGGTGAGGGCAAGACGACGCTGATCAAGCTGCTTCTGCGGTTGTTCGAGCCCGACCGTGGCGAGATCCTTCTGGGGGGACGCCCCATCGAAGGCTACTCGCGCGCGGCACTCACGGCCATCTTTGGCCCGGTGTTTCAGGATTTCAACCGTTACTCCATCACGCTGCGCGAGAACATCGGCGTAGGGTTCGTCGACCAACTACACGACGAGAGCCGCATCGCCTACGCAGCGCGGAAGGGCAGGGTCGACCAGTTCGCGGAGACGCTTCCCCACGGCTATGACACCATTCTCGGGCGTGACTTCGAGGGCGGGGTCGATGTGTCGGGCGGGCAATGGCAGCGGATTGCCATCGCCCGGGCCTTTATGGGCGACAAGCCCGTGCTCCTGCTCGACGAGCCCACAAGCCAACTGGACCCCATCGCCGAAAGCCAACTCTACCGCGAGTTCGCCGAGATGGTGAACGGCAAGACCGCCATCTTCATCACCCATCGTCTCGCCTCGACCATGATCACGGATCGCATTCTGGTCATCCGGCGCGGCGTCGTAACCGAGGCTGGGACCCACGAGCAGTTGATGGCGTCCGGCGGCCTGTATGCAGAGATGTTCGACGCCCAGCGACACTGGTATGACCAACCATCGGGCGGGCGAAATGGAAATGGCTATGAAGGATAAGACCACGGCTCTGGAGACAGCGCTCCTGCAGGAAAACAAGGGCAGCCTCCGGAATCTTGCCCGCATGTTCGCCTATGTCATGGGATCGGCAAAGGCGATGTGTGCCATCTTCTTGGGCCTTCTGGTGCTGCTGAGCTTGCTGCGGCCTGCCCTGGCCTACCTGTGGGGTCGCTACATCGATCGTGCCAATGCCTACCTGCCGGGGGGGCAGATCATCCCGATGGTCGCTCTGGTAGTCGCCTACTATCTCATCGACTTTCTCTGCGATCTGATCAACCGCTATACGCAACCCTGGGAGGATATCGAACGGCTCGACCGGGTACAGATGAACCGGCTACAGGAGCACCTCAACACGCGCATCTACTCGAAGATTGCGCGGCTCTCCCCCGAGGCAATGGAAGTACCCCGGATCAACGATACCATCAAGCAGGTCTTCGACTACACCCAGAACGGTTGGGACGGCATGAATCGCGAGATCATGGTGAATGGCTACATGATCATCGCCAAAAGCATCAGCGTTGTGAGCATTGCGCTGACCCTGTGGCTCTACCACCCACTGCTCACACTCATCGTGCTCGTCGTCCCCATCCCCACCCTCTATACGACGTACATTGGCAACAAGCTCAGGTTCAAACTGGTCAAGGCGAACTCAAAGCTGGTGCGCGAGTTCACCTACTACCAGGACCTGATGCTCGGTCCCACGGCAAAGGAGATCAAGGTCCTCGGCCTTCACGGCTTCTTCTACGAGAAGTGGCGGGAGCTCTGCGACCGGTACACCGTCGAAGAGAAGAAAACCCAGGTTCGCAGCGCGCTGCTGAACACGGTTTCCACTACCATCTCGATGCTGGCGTCGGTGGGCGCCAATGTGTTTGCCATCCTGCTGATGACGGCGGGCCGCATCTCGATCGGGGCACTGGGCGCTGTGATCAGCCTCATCGGCACATTGATCTGGGACACCTCGGCGCTCTTCTCCGCGGCAGCCACGTTCGTCGCCAAGAAGAACGAGGCCTCCGCCTTCTTCAACCTGATGGACCTGAAGGAAGAGAGCAAGGAAGGCGAGCCGATTGCGGGAATCGAGGAGTTGAAAGCCAGTCATCTGAGGTATCGCTATCCGCTCACCGACCGGTATGTACTGGATGGCATCGACCTGACGATCGGCAAGGGCGAGAAGGTCGCCTTCGTCGGAGAGAATGGGGCCGGCAAGACGACCTTCGTCAAACTCATCAGCGGCATGTTGGAGCCCTCGGACGGCGAGCTGCTGATCAGCGGCTGGCCCGCGGAAGCGATCGCGTCCGCTTCGCACTATAACGCGATGTCCGCCGTCTTCCAGAACCCGGCTCAGTACCACACCTTTACCGTTGCCGATAACGTTTGGATTGGGGACCCCCGGCGCCCTCGCACAGCACAGGCTATCGAGGCCGCCCTGACCGCAGCTGGCTTCGGAGATGTCGCTTCGGACGCTCTCCTTGGCAAAGACATCGGCGGCACCGATCTGTCGGGCGGGCAATGGCAGAAGCTGGCCATCGCCAGAGCCTACTACCGCGACCGTGACTTCATCATCCTCGACGAACCCACGTCGAATCTTGACCCGCTTGCAGAAGCTGACATCTTCAGGCGCTACATCGAGATGGCCCGGGAGCGTACGGTGATCATGGTCACCCACCGCATCAGCATCGCCGCGCTATGCGACCGGATCGTGGTCTTTGCCGGGGGACACATCGTCGAAGACGGCAGCCACGCGGAGCTCATAGCCGCCGGCGGCGAGTATGCACGACTTCACGGCGAACAGTCCCAGTGGTACAATCGATGATCAGTCGCGAGTGCCCGCTCTGCAATTCCCTGGTGCAGACACCCGACGTCGGTAGTTCGTGAACGGCAGAGCAACCAGAATAGGAGGATAGAGAGTGATAGATCAGATCAAGGCACAACTCGACCGCATCCGGCGATCGGGCGCCACCTACGTCGACTGCCGCTGGTATCCCTTCGAGGAATCCAACGTGTTGACGATGTGGAATGGCAACCTGAAACAGGCGGCGTCTTCCCGCGAGAGCGGTGTGGGCATCCGTGTGCTCTACGGGGGAGCCTGGGGCTTTTCGGCTTCCTCCGATACCAGCAATCTCACGGCAGTCTTCGACAAAGCGCTCGATAATGCACGCACAGCGGCGGAAAGGGTGACCTTCCCCATACGCCTTGCCGAGAAAGACGCCATCCAGGCCACGTTCACGAGCCCCAGTAAGGTCGACCCCTTCAGTGTGCCCCTGGCGGACAAAGTGGCCTTCCTCAAGGGACTCGACGACCTGCTGAACCAACCCGGGGTGTTCCAGCGCATCGGCGACCTTACCTTCATGCGCAAGCAGATCCACTTCGTCGACTCCGAAGGTAGCGAGATCGAGAAGAACATCACCGAGGTGTTCGGGAGCCTCAGCGTCCTCGGCGTCGATGCACAGGGCGAGGCACACCAGCGGAGCTTCCGGCTCAACCGGCACGGCGACAGCCGTGGCTGGGAATCGATCGACCAGGCCACCTTCGCAGAGAATGCCGAACGCATCGTTCGCGAACTCAACCAGATTCTCCAGGCACCCCAATGCCCCGTCGACGACCGGTCGGTCATCCTGATGCCAGGGCAGATGTACCTTCAGACACACGAGACGATTGGGCACGCCCTGGAGCTCGACCGCATCCTCGGGTACGAACTGGCCTTCGCAGGTGGTTCCTTCGTCACGCTGGATGACTTTGGCAAGCTGCGCTATGGCTCCGAGAAACTGACTGCCCGGGCCGATGCCACGCTTCCCAACAGTCCCGGCAGCTTTGGCTACGACGACGACGGCGTGCCGGCCAGGGACACACTGTTGATCGATCGGGGCATCCTGGTGGGTGCGATCACGGGTCGCCAGATGGTCGAAGAGGCCAATGCACGCGCCCGCCGCATCATCTTCCCCGAAAGTGGCGGCGCCAACCGCGCCACCGCCTTCTACCGCGTGCCCATCGAGCGGATGACCAACATCAACATCGACCCCGGTACCGACGGTACGCTCGATGACATCGTCGCCGCGACCGAGCGCGGCATCCTCCTGGACGGCGATCGAAGTTGGTCGATTGGCTCCAATCGCGAGCAGTTCCACTTTGGCACCGAGATCGGGTGGCTGGTCGAGGACGGCCAGGTCACGCACGTCGTGAAGAACGCCACCTACAAGGACGATACCCTGCGGTTCTGGAACGCCCTCTCGGCTGTCGGCGACGCCTCCACGTGGGAGGTCGTGTATGTCGACAACTGCGGCAAGGGTCAGCCCAACCAGGTAATGCAACTGGGCCACGGCGTCCCCGTCTGCCGCTTCGATGGTGTAAGGATAGGAGAATAGGCATGAAGGCTCGCATCCTGCAGACTCTGACTGACCTTCGCACCTACGCACTGACCAAGCCATGCGAGGTCGAACTCCTCTACCACGAGGAAGAGAGCGCCCTCATGCGCTTCGCCAATTCGGCTGTGTCTCTGAACACGAACGAACACCTCATCCGGCTGGAGATCACGGCGCACGCTGGACGGAAACGTGCCAGCTACGAGATGATCACCGACCTGACCAAGGTTGATGACATGCGCAAGGGCATCGACATCGCCGCGGAGATGGTCGAGCATGCCCAGCCTCTGGCGTACGATCCCACGATCCCGGCATTCGCCGAATCGTTTGCTGACGAAAGCTGTTGCGATGCTGCCCTTGCCGGGATCAGCGGCGCCGAGAAGCTGGCGACCTTCAATGCCGCAGTGGAAGGGCTGGAGACCCAACAGATTCAGCTGTCGGGCGTTTTCTCGAGCGGCGTCAACACGCTGGCGCAGATCAACACCCGATCCGAGCACACCCAGTTCTTCCGCACGACGGATGCCCAGGTGACCGTCGTCCTGGCGCACAACGCGCTGAAGTGGGAGGTCCAGGCCGAGCAATCCGCCCAGCAGAAGTCGGACCTGGATGCCCCGGGCTTGCGAGACGAGCTGGCATTCCTCGTCGAGCAGTATACGCACGCCCCGTCGGGCCGCCTTCCCCTGGGCAGCTATGACATCGTCTTCGGCCCCGCTGCCACGGCGGACATGCTCAGCTTCATGAACTGGATCGGGTTCAGCGGCGGGATGGCCAGGCGTGGCTACTCCTGCCTGCGTGAGGATCAGGTCGGGACCAGGGTCCTGTCCGACAAGATCACGATCGTCGATGACCCGACGCGCCGCGAGACCTTCCCCTATAGGCGCGACCTCACCGGCATGCCCCGCAAGCCCTACCCGCTCTTCGATCGGGGTGTCTTCACCGGCTTCATCTGGACGCAGGACGACGCCGATGAGTTCGGGGCACAGCCCACGGGGCACTCGGTGGGACACAAGAGCCTCGTGCTTCACGGCGGGTCCGAGCCCGTCGGCTCGCTCGCGGCACTGGCGGCTTCCCCACGCGACCGGGACCTGCTGTACGTTCCCTTCCTGCACTACACCAACATCGTCAACCCGACCGAAGGGCTCTTTACAGGCAGCTCACGCTTTGGCGCTCTGCTGCTCAAGAAGGACGGGGCTGTGATGGTCCCCTACAACGTGCGCCTCACGCAGAGCGTGCTCAACGTCTTCGGCAACAAGGTGGCCTGGCTATCACAGAAGACGGTCCCCTACAACACCTCGCACAGCTACGGAGCGCGCAACCCTACGGCCATCATCGTGCCGCAGCTGATGCGGGTGAACGACCTGGAGATCTCGCACAGCAACACCTCGTTCTAGCCATCTCTGCACTCCTGCGAGGGGCCAGAACCCCTCGCAAGGGCAGCTCTCCCCCTCGCAGGGTTTCCGCACCCTGCGAGGGGTTCCGGTGGGCGGTATGGCGCAGAACCCTTGCGAGAGGCCAGAGATCCCTTCGCCGCCACAACCGCACCGTGTCTTGACAGGCCGGGTACCCGTGGCATAATCAAGATACGAAAAGCGTTGATGGAGACGAGTAGGCGCACGCACACGCCCAAGCGAGTCCGGGAGGGTGGGAGCCGGATGGTGAAGAGTGTGCCGAAAATCACTCCGGAGCTGCCCGCCGAACGTGCGCCAGGCCTCAACTGGCGCTTCAAGTAGACCGGGCCGGGCTTGCACCCCGTTACCCAATGCACGATGGTCTATGCCATCGACCGAGCGGCCTTGCGTGATGCAGGGCAAGCAGGGTGGTACCGCGAGAGCAATTCACAACGCTCCCGTCCCTGAAACGGACGGGAGCGTTGTTCATGGTCGAGTGCAACGCGAAGCTGGCGTTTCGCCCTATGCAGAGGGTCAAAGGAGGCACAACAATGGCGTTCAAACCGGTGAGCGCACAGGTGGATTTCGTCAAACAGGAGCACGAGATCCTGGAGTTCTGGACTCGCACGGAAGCTTTCCGCAAGCTCAACGAGCTACGAGCCGGGGCACCCCGCTGGTCCTTCATCGACGGGCCTATCACGGCGAACAACCCCATGGGCGTGCACCACGGGTGGGGACGCAGCTACAAGGATCTGTGGCAGCGCTTCTGGGCTATGCGCGGCTACCAGGAGCGCTATCAGAACGGCTTTGACTGCCAGGGTCTGTGGGTCGAGGTCGAGGTAGAGAAGGCGAAAGGGTTCGAGTCAAAGCACGACATTGAAGACTATGGCCTCGCTCCCTTTGTGCTCGAGTGCAAGGCCCGCGTTCTGCGCCAGGCCGCACGCCAGACCGAGCAGTCGATCCGCCTCGGCTACTGGATGGACTGGAACGACCCGGACACCTTGCGCTACCTCGCGGACAAGCTGCTGGAGGATGCCCAACAACAGGTCACCGTCCAGGGACCCAACGGCCCTGTGACAGGAACCGCGGAGCAAGTCGTAGGCCTATTGGGTATGCCTGAACTGGGCGGCTCCTACTTCACCTTCGCCACCGAGAACAACTACACCATCTGGACCTTCCTCAAGCGTGTCTGGGAGAAAGGCTGGCTCTACAAGGGCCACGACGTCATGCCCTGGTGCCCCCGTTGTGAGACGGGCCTCAGCCAGCACGAGATCGTCACAGATGGCTATCGCGAACTGACCCACGATGCCCCCGTCGTCCGGTTCCCGCTCATCCAAACCGGTGCCGTGGCTGAGGAACGTGAAGCCTTGTTGGTCTGGACGACCACGCCCTGGACGTTGACGAGCAATGTTGCGGCTGCTGTCGGCCCGGACCTTACCTACGTGAAGGTCAAAGCGCAGGATGGATGGGTCTATTACCTGGCCGAGGGCACGCTTTCCCACGTGATTAAGGGAAAGGTCGAAGTGCTGGGCCGGCTCAAGGGCTCGGACATGATCGGCTGGACCTATAGCGGTCCCTATGACGAGCTACCGGCCATCCAGGCATCCGGTGTCCCGACGCTGCACCGGATCATCCCCTGGGACGCCGTGGGTGAGGAGGAAGGCACAGGCATCGTCCACATCGCGCCCGGCTGTGGCGCGGAGGACTTCGAGTTGGGCAAGATCCACACGCTGCCCGCCGTAGCCCCGCTGCTGGAAAACGGCATCTTCCGCGACGGGTTCGGCTGGCTCACCGGGCGCGAGGTCGGAGACGTGGCGCACGCCATCTTCCACGACCTGGAAGACAGGGGGCGCCTCTATCGCGTCGACGCCTACACCCACCGCTATCCCGTCTGCTGGCGCTGCGACACGCCCCTGGTCTTCCGCCTCGTCGACGAGTGGTTCATCAACATGGGCCAGCTCTACGACAAGCCCCGCGAAGAGGTCACCGAGGCAGAGAAAGCTGCCAGCCTGCGCTACCAGATCATGGACGTCGTCGACGAGATCCAGTGGATCCCGGAGTTCGGCTACGCCCGGGAGATGGATTGGCTGCGCAACATGCAGGACTGGATGCTCTCCAAGAAGCGCTATTGGGGCCTCGCACTGCCGATTTGGGTGTGTGACAACGAGGCCTGCGACCACCATGAGGTCATCGGCAGCGAGGATGAGCTGCGCGAGCGTGCAGTCGAGGGCTGGGATGTCTTCGAGGGCCACACCCCGCACCGGCCCTACGTCGATGCGGTCAAGATCGCCTGTCCGAAGTGCGGGAGCACGATGACGCGCATCGAAGACGTCGGCAACCCCTGGCTCGACGCTGGTAGCGTTGCCTATTCCACCCTCCGCTACCGCACGGATCGCGAGTACTGGAACACCTGGTTCCCCGCACACTGGATCAGTGAGTCGTTCCCGGGCCAGTTCCGCAACTGGTTCTACAGCCTGATCACGATGAGTACGGTCTTCGAGAACCGCCCCCCGACCAAGATCGTCCACGGCTACGCGACGCTCTTCGCCGAGGATGGTCGCCAGATGCACAAGTCATGGGGCAATGCCATCTGGTTCGACGATGCAGCCGAAGCCATGGGCGTCGACACGATGCGCTGGTTGTTTGCGAATCAGAAGCTCGACCAGAATCTGCTCTTCGGTTACCATCGCGCCGATGAGACCCGGCGTCGCTTTGTCATTCCCCTGTGGAATGTCTACGCTTTCTTCGTCACCTATGCCGGCATCGATGGCTGGACGCCGCCCAGGGGCCTGCTCACCAACCCGGGCCGTCTTGACGAAGGGCAGCCCCACCTTGACGCACCATGGACCCCGGACGTAGAGCCGACGACCCTCGATCGCTGGATCATCGCGCGGCTGCGCGAAACCGTCATCAAGATGACGGAAGGATATGAGGCCTACGTCCCGCTTTACATCGCCCAACCCGCCGAGGCATTCCTCGATGACCTGAGCAACTGGTATGTCCGGCGCAGCCGGCGCCGCTTCTGGGCTGCCCGTGGCGAAAGCCCAACATCCGACGCCGACAAGGCAGCCGCCTACCAGACGCTGTACACCGTGCTGGTGACGCTGGCCAAGGTGCTGGCGCCCGTTCTCCCGTTCATTCCGGAAGCCATGTACCAGAACCTGGTACGGATGGTCGACGCAACGGCACCGGAGAGCATCCACCACTGCATCTGGCCCACCGCTGAGCCTCTGACTGCGTCGGAAGAGGACCTCGTCGACGCTATGAACGCCGTTCGGGAGGCTGCGACCCTGGGCCACTCGATCCGCTCGTCGAACAATCTGAAGGTGCGCCAACCGCTGGCCCTGGCACTCATCGCCACCGACCCGCGCCACCGCGAGGAGCTCACACAGTTGCTCGACCTGCTCGCCGATGAGTTGAACGTCAAGTCGGTGAGGTTTGTCGCAGAGGAAGGTGAGCTCGTAACCTATCGCCTGCTCCCCGCCAATCGGGTCCTGGGGCCCAAGTACGGTCAACAGTTCCCGCTGGTGCGCAAGGCTCTCAACGAGATCGATGCGGGCAAGGCCGTGACCACACTCCACGCAGGACAGCCGCTGCCGTTGCAGCTCGCCGACGGAACGGAGGTTGCGCTCGCCCCGGATGAGGTGTTGATCCAGTCACAGGCACGTGAGGGCTTTGGGGTAGCGGGAGAGGGCGGACTCGTCGTCGCGCTCGACACCACAATTACGCCCGCGCTGGAACTGGAGGGACTGGCGCGCGAGGTCGTGCGCCGTGTTCAGGAGCTGCGCAAGCAGGCAGACTATGCCCTTACCGATCGCATCGAGGTCGAGTATCGCGCTGAGGGAAAGCTACGTGAAGCACTGACCGAGTATGGATCTGTCATTGCAGACGAGGTGCTCGCAGATCATCTGAAGGCGACTGAGATGCCTGCCGGTGACACCTCCCTCCAGGATGAGATCGATGGCTGCGCCGTGACCCTTGGCGTGCGTCGTATAGTAGGCCCGGCACAGTCGTAATATTCGCTGGAAAGGAAACCCTATGGGACAGAGACTTGAGGCATTGAACGAGCATCTGGCCAGAGTGATCGATCTACGCCGGGCGACCAGCGTACTCGATTGGGATCAGGAGGTCTATATGCCTGAGGAGGGTGCTGAGCCGCGCTCCCAGGCACAAGCGACGCTCACCACGATGGCCCACGAAATCTTCACGTCCGACACGACCCGTAGCCTTCTGGAAGCTGCCGAAGCAGAAGTCGCCGGTCTGGATTACGATAGCGATGAGGCCAGCACGGTACGCGTGGTGCGTCGGCACTTTGACCAGGAGACCAAACTGCCCACGGCCTTCGTGACGCGAGAAAGCAAGGCGATCTCCCGGTCCTTCATGGCCTGGCGCAAGGCGCGTGAGGCCGACAACTTCTCCACCTTCGAACCACACCTGCGCGAGGTGGTCGAGCTCCAGGTCGAGAAAGCCAGTTACCTGGGCTACACCGATCATCCGTACGATGCACTCCTACAGCAGTTTGAGCCCGGTATGACCGCGACCCAGATCGAGCTGCTCTTCAGTGATCTCAAAGTGGGTCTAGTTCCCCTCGTCAAGGAGATCTCGGCCCGCCCCAGCGTCGATGATCGCTTCCTGAGCCTGTCATACGATACCCAAAAGCAATGGGACTTCACGCTGCTTCTCCTGCGCGGCATTGGCTATGACTTCCGCCGTGGTCGCCAGGACAGGGCAGCCCACCCGTTTACCACCCAGTTCGGCAACACGGACGTACGCGTGACCACGCGCACCCACGAGACGATGCCCCAGTCGGCAATCTTCAGTACGGTCCACGAGGGCGGCCATGCCCTTTACGAGCTGGGCAGTCCCGACAAGTTCGAACGCACGCTGTTGGCAGGCGGCTCTACACTGGGATTGCACGAGTCCCAATCCCGCCTCTGGGAGAATCAGGTCGCGCGTAGTCTGCCCTTCTGGCACTACTACTATCCCATCCTGCAGGCCTTCTTCCCGCAGCAACTGGGCGATGTATCGATGACCACGTTCCACCGGGCCATCAACAAGGTCGAACCCAGCTTGATCCGCGTCGAAGCCGATGAGGTCACCTATAACCTGCACATCTTCGTCCGCTTCGAGTTGGAGAAATCTCTGCTCACCGGCGAGCTAAAAGTGTCCGACGTTCCCGAGGCCTGGAACGCCCGATACGAGGAATACCTGGGGATCACGCCTCCCAGCAATGCCGATGGCTGCCTGCAGGACGTCCACTGGTCTCACGGCATACTCGGCTACTTCCCAACCTACACGCTCGGAAACCTGATCTCCGCGCAGATCTATGCCCGGGCGCTCCAGGAGCTTCCCGGCCTCGAGGAAGACTACAGCCGCGGCGAATTCGCCCCGCTCCTGACTTGGCTGCGCGAGCGCATCCATGGGCACGGCAGCAAGTTCACCGCGCCCGAGCTGATGCAGCGTGAGTTTGGCACGCAGATCAGCGCACAGCCGCTATTGGCCTATCTCCGCGCAAAATACTCGGAGCTCTACGGCCTGTAATCAGCCAGCCCATGCAGGGGCGTGTGCCCCGAGTGCCTGTAACACACGAAAATCCTCCCGGACGATGCTCCGGGAGGATTTTCGTATCTCTGGGGTACAATCCATACTTGCCCGTGCCATCCGGCCTGGCTACACTAAGATGACCGCCCTGAGGAGGACTTATGAAAGCGCTCGAACAGGCAAATGACATCTTCGACCAGCTCATCGCGTGGCGCCGCGACTTCCACATGCACCCCGAACTGGGCCTCGAGACCTACCGCACGGCTGGTATCGTCGCTGGCGTCCTGCGTGAGTTAGGCTACGCCGTACAGGAAGGCATTGCCAAGGGCGGTGTCGTGGGTGTGCTCGTGAATGGCGATGGCCCGGTCATCATGAGCCGCGTTGACATGGATGCGCTCCCCATCCTCGAGGAAAACCGTGTGCCCTACGCATCGCGCAATACAGGCTGTATGCATGCCTGTGGCCATGATGCCCATACGGCTATTGGGCTCGGGATTGCGACGATCATGGCGCAGCATCGCGATGCGTGGCAGGGTACCCTCAAACTCGTCTTCCAACCGGGCGAAGAGGGACAGAACGGCGCCGAAGTCATGGTGCGCGAAGGTGCGCTTGAGGACCCCCGCCCCAGCGTCGTCCTTGCCCTGCACATCTGGAACCATATGCCGTTCGGTAAGATCAGTGCGGCATCTGGCCCCGTTATGGCAGCCGCCGAGGCCTTCAAAGTCACCATCAACGGGAGGGGCGGACACGGGGCAATCCCTGAGACGACGGTCGATGCCGTGATCACGGCTGCCCTGACGGTCCTGAACCTCCAGACGATCATCAGCCGCAACGTCGGCGCGTTGGAGACCGCCGTCCTGACCGTCGGCTCGATCCAGAGCGGTGACGCGTTCAACGTGATTCCTGAGATCGCAGAGCTTCGGGGCACGATCCGCACCTACGATACGCAGGTACGCGCACGCATCCTGGATCGCCTCCAAACGATCGTCGCCAGCACTGCGCAGATGATGGGCGCCACGGCCAATCTGGAGATGATGCCCGTCACGCCCGCGCTCGTCAACGATCCTTCGGTCACAGCGCTGGTTCAGGACGTCGCGCGCGACCTCTTCGGGCCCGAAGCCCTCGACATCACCAACCGGACGATGGGCAGCGAAGATGCCTCCTTCTTTCTGCAAGAGATACCGGGCTGCTACGTCTTTGTGGCGTCCGGGCCGGAGGACTACGAAATGCGACCACACCACAGCCCGCACTTTGACATCGACGAGCGCGCGCTGATCAACGGCGTCGGCCTGATCGTCGAGACGCTACACCGTCTGCTGCCTGTCCGGGAGGCCTGAGCTCGCTATGCCACAACAGGGCCCATTGCGCTGGCTGGATGGCGAGGGATGGCTAGTTCTCCTCGGCGGAGGGGACTGGTTCCGCGGCGAGACCGACCAAGTCGACGCCCAGTTACTCAGTGTCGCCAATCTCGACCGCCCGATGGTCGTGCTAACGGCAGAGGGCAGCCAGGCCACCGCCGACGGAATTCTCGAGCACTACACTGCACTGGGAGGTCCAGGCGGGGAGTCATTCAGCCTCGGCGCCATGACCCGCGACCAACTCCAGACGCAGGAGTTCCTGCAGCTGCTTCAGGAAGCCGGCATCCTCTACCTGGGAGGGGAAAATCCGCTACCTTTGGCTAACAATCTGGTCAACACCGAGGCGCTTCGCTACGTCGTTGAGGGGTTCAGTACGCTTCAGGGCCTCACCTTGATCGGTGCGGATGCTGGCGCCGCTGCGCTTGGGCGGTGGGTCTTCACCCCACAGCCTCCTTACCACCAGGCAATGGGCTTGGGTTTTGTGCTGAATGCCGTGGTCAGCCCACACTTCACCGGTACCGAGAACTCTCCCGTGCTTCGCGCCCTGCCCCAGATCGGGGAGAACCTGTTGGGGTTGGGCATACCCGACGGCGTCGCACTGGCCCTCGGCCCGGCGGGTCAGGTCGAAACATGGGGCGAAGGGCGGGTCACGGCTGTCGTCAGCACGCGCGATATCAATGACGTCGAACCCGACGACGTTGGCTGATGCCGTCCGCTGCTCAGGAGTTGCGACTATGCAAGGAATCGATCCAACCGTTGTCGTGCGCGTAGGTGGAGAAGGAGGCGAGGGCACGATCACCCTCGGTGATCTTTTCACCCGCATCGCGGCGCGAGCCGGGCTGGAGATCTACAGCTTCCAGACATACCCGGCCGAGATCCGTGGCGGGCAGGTGATGTACCAGGCCCGCCTCGGGATCCGCCGTGTGATGACCGAAGGCGACGAGGCCGATGTCCTCGTGGCTATGAACCAACAGGCGTGGATCGACGAGCACGAGGATCTGTGTGCCCAAGCCGTCATCGTCCACGATGCGACGGTCAGCATTCCCTCAGACGTACACGCACGCTTCCCCATTCCCGCAGAGAAGGCAACCCAGGAACTCAACTGGCCGATGGGCAAGAACTTCGTCTTCCTCGGGGCGCTGACCTGGTTCTTCCGGTTCGATAGCGAACTGGCAGAGGGCCTGATTCGCCAACGGATGGGGCGCCACCCCGAATCGCTGGAGAAGAACCTCGAGGCCTTCCGCCGCGGGTATCGCTACGCACGGGAGACCTATCCCCAGCCTTTTCCTTTCACGCTTCCCCTTGCCGATGCCGTGCGTGAAGAGCGCATTCTGCTGTCCGGCGCCGACGCGATGGCCCTGGGCGCGCTGGCTGGCGGCTGCAAGTTCTATGCTGGTTACCCGATTACCCCAGCGACGCCCGTTATGGAGTCGTTGGCCCGATACCTGCCACAGTTCGGGGGTACGCTAGTGCAGGTCGAAGACGAGATCGCAGCGATCAACATGGCCATCGGCGCATCCTACGCCGGGCAGCTCGCGATGACCGCCACATCGGGACCCGGCCTATCGTTAATGGTCGAAGGCCTTGGCCTGGCAAGTATGGCGGAAATCCCTCTGGTGCTGGTCAACGTCCAGCGAGCCGGCCCGTCGACCGGTCTTCCAACCAAGACCTCCCAAGGCGATCTCTTTTTGGCGCTCTACGGCGGCCATGGCGATGCACCCCGCTTCGTGCTGGCACCCGATTCGGTCAAGGACTGCTATTTCCAGATGATCTATGCCTTCAGCCTGGCAGAGCGCTTCCAGATGCCCGTCATCGTCCTGTCGGACCAGGCGATGGCAGCACGGCAGGAGACAACGCCGCTTCCCGGCGATCCGTGGAACGGCCCCCTGCAGCGCCTTGTTCCTACGCCCGATCAGCTTGGCGAGGACTATCAGCGCTACGCCTATACTGTAGACGGCATCTCGCCGATGTCCCACCCCGGTATGCCCGGAGGCATGTATCTGTCCGAGAGCCTCGAACACGATGTCTATGGCCATCCGAATCAGAAGCCTGAGACCCATCAGCGCATGATGCAGAAACGTGCCAGCAAGGTCGAAGCCGCTCGCCGCATGCTGGCGGATTGGCCGATGACGTCGCGGCGCTGGGGTGATCGCGGGGCACCCTTCGGCATTGTCGGATGGGGTAGCACCCGCGGCGCTGTCCGTGAGGCAATGGGGACCATCCACGCTCAGGGAATTCCTATCGAGGCCATCTATCCGCACACGCTCCTGCCCATGCCTGACCAGGCGATGGCCGACTTCCTCGCGACCAAGCGCGCGATTCTGGTCCCCGAGCTCAACTTCTCGGGCCAGTTCGGGCGCATGATCGAGCACCGCTACTACCGTCAGCTCGACGAGTTGGGCGTGCACATCTACCAGCACAAAAAAGAACAGGGCGTTCCCTTTAAGGTCCGCGAGATCTATGATGCAGCCATCGATATGATCAGCCAGGAGCACCACCTATGGACCAGGGAGCAAGGAGAGCTGGCGAGAATCTTCGATGCCGTGCGCAGGATTCATAACGCAGCCGCTGACCAGGACGGTGGAGGATGCGATGCCTGAGGAGCAACGTAAGGCTACTGACTACAAGAGCAACGTAAAGCCCATCTGGTGCCCGGGTTGTGGCAACTACGCTGTCCTCACTGCTCTGATGCGCGCCTTTGCCCATCTGAAGCTATCCCATGAGAACATCACGATCGCCTCCGGCATCGGGTGCTCGAGCCGCTTCCCGGCGTTCGTCAAGACGTACGGCATCCATGGAATCCACGGTCG
Organism: Anaerolineae bacterium; assembly: GCA_034676785.1. Taxonomy (GTDB): domain Bacteria; phylum Chloroflexota; class Anaerolineae; order B4-G1; family SLSP01; genus PWVB01. Next base: position 47,360 of record JAXDDP010000126.1, read on the forward strand.
GGCGCTCCCACTCGCCACCGGCATCAAGCTGGGTAGGCCGGAGACCACTGTGATCGCCATAGGCGGCGATGGAGACGGGTTCAGCATTGGCGGCGGCCACATCCCCCACGCCGCACGGCGTAACGTGGACATCACCTACATCGTGATGGACAACAACATCTACGGCATGACGAAGGGGCAACCATCGCCCACCAGCCCGCAAGGCATCGTCAACAAAGCCGCGCCCTACGGCGCCCAGGAGCATCCCCTCAACCCAATCCTTCTGGCCCTGAGCTATGACAGCTCGTTTGTCGCGCGCTGCTTCTCCGGCAAGGTCAAGGAGATGGCCGACGTCTTCATCCAGGCGCTCCAGCATCCGGGGTTTTCCCTGATCCAGGTCCTGAGCCCCTGCGTGACCTACTACAACACCTATGACCACTATCGTGAGGTCACCCAGCCGCTACCCGAAGGTCACGATGCATCGGACCGGCTCGCCGCAATAGCGCTCGCCCTTGAGACGCAGACGCAGTACCTGGGCATTTTCTATCGCGACGCGAATCGTCCGAGTTATGTCGAACGCTTTGAGTCGGTCCGCGCCAGGGCTCCGAAGACAACGCTTAATGCGATCTTCGCAGGCCTCAAGCGCTAGTATGGCAGGTCCGCGCCCTCGTTTCCGCCTGATCGCCAGCGATATCGACGGCACGCTTCTCAACCCCGATAGCGTGCTCACGCCGCACACGCTTGACGTGCTCAGGCAGTTACCGGCATTGGGCGTCGCATTCGCCTTCGTCACTGGCCTCAACCCCTGGGTAGTTCGGCGCTGGGTTGCGGAGGTGGGCACCTGGACGCACGCCGTCTGCCTCAACGGGATCTTCACTCTGGAGTCGGGACAGCCCGTGCCGGGACGGTTTGTTGACCCCGAGGTCGCACGCGAGGCTGTGGGATTGATCCTCGAACACGGCTACATACCCCTGGTGTTTGGTGAGGACCAGGTATCCCGCTATCTACCCGAAAGCGCGGACGGACGCGCGCCGCTGGCAGCCCTGATTGCGGAGCGCCCCTACCAGCCCTACGTTCCCGTCGAGACCGTGGAAGCGCTCTTCAGCGTACCTCCCGCGGTGGTCTCCGTCTGTGAGACACCGGCACGAGCAGCGATCCTGAACCCTGTGCTGCACCAGGCCCTGGAAAACCGGGCCTACATTGTGTACCAACCGGGGAGTCCTAGCTGGGGACTCCGCAGCTGGATCGAAGTCAACCACCCCGAGGCACGCAAGGATCTGGGACTGTTGGCCCTGGCCGGGAAACTGGGGGTTGCGCCTGACGAGGTGCTCTACTTCGGGGACAGCCTCAACGATCTCCCTGTCTTCGAGAGCTTCCCCTACACCGTGGCAATGGACAACGCACGACCTGAGGTCAAGGCGCTGGCCTGGCAGACGACGGTATCCAATGCCGAGGACGGCGTGGCCCGCTTCCTCAGCGCCTGGTTCGACCTATCTCTCTGAGAGAGTGATCGAGGCCCGTTGCCCCAGAAGACCGACGCATGCCACCAGCAGGATCAGGGGAATGACGGGAAGCCTGAATCGAATCTGGCTGATCGGCCCGGGCACAAACGTGACGTAGCCGACCGTCAGCACCAGGAAGGCAGAAAGTAACCGCGGTCGCAGGCGAATGGCGCCGGCAACAAACAGCGCCACCATGGCCAGCGCACCTATTCCCCAGGTCAACCACAGCGACAGCGCCAACGGTGGCAGGGACAACAGACGCTCGGATACGAGGATGCGCACGCCCTCGCCCACGGCACCGCGACCAGCAGCCTGCAGAGCGCGTCCCAGCGCATCGCCGGCAGCCGGCGCTATGGGCCACGGATCCCCCGACAGCCAGGCCGTCCAGAATTTGTGCTCCTGTGGCACAAAGGACCAGAGCCACGCCTTTGTGTGGGCAAGCACGAAGTCGACCGGGTGCTCTTGCACCATCTCCCTGGCTACCTCGGTGAGCTGCTGCAACCGTGCGTCGCGTTCGCGCGCGGAGAGTTGGGCATCGTCGACGCTCTCCCAGCCAAAGCGCAGCGCCGTCCTGACGATGACCTCGCCATATAGCGCTTCCCATCGCGGTGACCAGGGCGCCACAGCTTCGCCGCGACTGTGGGCGAGCGTTGACACCGCACTTACGTGCGCGAGGTTGTCGTCGAAGGTCCGCGTGTAGAACCAGCCACCGAAAACCCAGCGGTTCCGCAGAACCCAGGGCGACAACACAACCAGAATCGTCCCACCGACAAGGGCGATGCCTTGCCACCAGGCCTTCTTGAGATGCTGAGAGTCGGAACGGCGTGCGGACAGCAAGTCGTGGACCAGGATCGCCAACAGCGCCAGCGGCAAGAACTGCAGGTTGGGTTTGCACAGGATCGCCAGCCCGAAGGCCCCACCACAGCGAATCGCGTCCGCGGTCCGGGCATTCCGGAGATAGCGCGCGACCATCCAGACGGCGGTGGTCAAGAGCAACCCGAAGAGGATCTCGGTCAGTAGCTCATTGGCGAAACGAAAGGATGAGGGGTTCAGCGCGTAGAGCAGGGCTGCGATCCTCCCCACTCTCAGCCCCGCCGCCAGCCGCCCCAGCCGGTACAGGACAGTCACCGTTAGCGCATCCACCAACACCTGGGCCAGCACGACCAGTTCTGGCGACGGGCCATCGATGGCATACCACGCGGCAACGAACAACGGGTAGAGGGGAGCTCGCACGTTGTCCGCACGATAGGGAGGCTCGGTATTCATCGAGAACACCCCGCGCTCCAGGAGGTTCACCGCCAACCAGTGGTAGCCCTGCGCATCGACGTGCGCAAACTGCAGTCCCCGGGGTGTATGAATGAGATAGGCGCCGCGGAGTAGCACCGCGAGCAGCATCAGCGCCACGGGTACCCGCCAACGGCCTCGCACCCTATCCTTCATGGTGCTAACCTCAGAAGCCATTCTGCGAGCTACCAGGGGATGGCCTGTGGGCCATCCCCTGGTACAGACATAGGCTCTGCCCGGCAGGCCGTACTAGCCACCCCGCAGCTTGGCCCCCAGTTCCTTCTCCACGGTCTTGATGATCCTTCCACGCAACTTCTCGATGTCGCGGTCAGAAAGCGAACGGTCGGGCGCCTGGTAGCTCAACGCGAAGGCGAGGCTCTTTTTCCCGGGACCGGCTTGCTCGCCCCGGTACACGTCGAACAGCACCACCTCGGTCACCAGGGGTCTCCCGGCGTTCTCGATCGTACGCTTCACCATCACGGCAGGCACGGCCTCGTCGACGACAAGCGCGAGGTCCTCATGCACAGGAGCATGCGGTGAGAGCCATCCGATCCGCTTTTCGGCATCGGCCAGGTCTGCCGCTTCGAGCAGCACGTCCAGATCCCACTCGAGGGCCAGCACCGGCTGCTCGGGAAGGTCATAAGCCTCACGGACGCGCGGATGCAGCTCGCCGAGCACCCCCAGGGCACGATCCCCCACCGAGACCAGGGCACAACGTCCCGGATGGAAGGATGGGTGATTCTGCCCTGCTGCCGGCCTGGCCCACTGAACCTGCGCCGTCAGCCCCAGCCGCTCGAGCAACGCATCGACCACGCCCTTCAGGTCGAAGTAGTCCAGCTTCTGCGCAGCCCCGGCGCCAGTCTGCCACCAGACGTCATTCCGGGCACCGGTCATCAGCATACTGAGGTGACGCGGCTCTGCGACGCCCGTCTCCCCCGTCGCCGCATCGGGCGCGCTCGCGTGGTAGTGGATGCGCCCGATCTCAAAGATAGCGACGCGATCCAGATAACGCAGGTTCATCCAGGCCGTGCGCAGTGCACCGGAGAGTAAGGTGCGCCGCATCAGCGACCGCTCAGGGGCCAGCGGATTCTGCAGCACGACGCACGCGCCGGGCAGGGATAGCGTCCTCCCTGGCTCCGGGTGCAACCGTGCCTCTTCCTGGGGATCGATCAGTGAATAGGTGATCACCTCATCCAGCCCCAGCCCCACAAGGAGATCCCGCAGATGTTCCTCAGCCTCGAG
>JAXDDP010000150.1:0-7057 GCA_034676785.1 Anaerolineae bacterium
GGTGGAATTCGAGGGCGCACGCATCGTCGCAATCCGCGACGCACGCACCGGCGAGCCTTTCCTCGACCGCGCCCTTGGCGCAGACGTACCAGGCTTCGACCTCTTCCACCAAGCCGGCAAGCTCTCACCCCTGGGCGTGCACCCAATGGCGAGCCACGTCCACACGACGCTGCTCACCGACCGCATCGCCGAGATCGTACTCGAGGACTGGGAGGCCGACGTCAGCATCCGCGTCACCATCGACGCCGCCACCGGCGACATCGTCATCGAGCCCTCAGCCTGGACGATGCAGGGAGGCATCGCTGGGCTCGGGCTCAACGTTGCCGGGATCCGCGAGGATCTGGACGTCGTGGGTCCCTTTCAGCAAGGTACCCGCCTGCCGTTGGCGCATCCGCAAATGGCCGGCAAGCGCGCCGCCTGGCCCAACACCTGGGAGGCCGGCTTCCTCGTCTTCCAGGGAAGGGACTCAGGCTTCAGCGTGCAGACCTGGGATGACCGCCACTTGTTCAAGCAGGTGAACATCGGCCACGAGAAGGACGTTCAGACTGCGACCTTCGTCACCCAGGCCTACGGCCCGCTCGAGCAGAACCGCTGCGTGGGCAACCTGGCCTGGCGCATCTCGGCCCACCAGGGCGACTGGACTGTCCCCGCGACCCGCTACCGAGACTGGTACTGGAAGGCCTACCGTCTCGACGAGGCCGCGGCGCTCCGCCCCGAGTGGCTTGGCGACCTCAAGCTCGCCGTGTCCTGGTGTCCGGCGGAACCTGATCTCCTCGATGCGCTTGCCACGCGCGTCGACCCACACAAAGTCTTCCTCCACGTCCCTCGCTGGCGACCCTATAAATACGACCAGGACTATCCTGCTTTCGTCCCGAGCGACGAGGGCCGCGTCTTCATCGAGAAGGCGCGGGCGATGGGATTCCACACCGCCCCGCACGCCAATGCCTGCCAGATGAATCCCGACCACCCCTTCTTTTTCCAGGCGCGCGACTTCTGCACCCGGGCACCCCACGACCTGCGCTGGGGTGGCTGGAGCTGGCTGCCGGTAGAGGGATGGGGGAGCTTCGGTCCGCCGCAGAGCTACTCTCAGATGCCCGCCAACAAGGACTGGAATATCCTCGTCAACGTACATCTGGCCTGGTCACCCTGGCGACGCCAGCTCACGCGCCAGGTTGCCGACCTTGTCCGCGACCTTGGACTCGATAGCATCTTCGTCGACGTCTCGCAGCTCATCCACAATAGCGACAACGCGATTTTGGAAGGCCTTACCTATGCGGATGGCTCACTCAAGCTGATTCGCGAGCTGGCGGAGCTCGCCCCTGGCTTCTGCGTGTCGGGCGAGGGCCGGAACGAGATCTCGACCCAGTACCTGTCGGTCGTCCAGTTCCACCTCTACAACTTCGCCCACGCCACCGCGATCAACGGCAAGGATGTCGGCTGGGTAGTCGAAGCCACCACGCCGGTCAACGAGCTACTCTTCGGAGGCCTGAGTCGCGGCATCGGCTACAACTATGGCCGCGGCGAGAACCGCCGCGTGATGGTAGACGCAACACTCAAGCAAGGCACCATCCCGACGCTCATCTTCCAGACGCAGGACCCGGTCACCGAGCTGCAAGGCGAAGAAGCTCGCTACATCCTCTCGCACGCGGAATAGCCATATCTGTACCCTCGCAGGGTTTCCGCACCCTGCGAGGGTTTCCGCCCCTCAGGCCGGCCACCTCAAGCAGGGCGCATTGAATCGATATGACAAAGGGGAGCAGCGGTTCAACCCGTCGCTCCCCTTCCCGGCCCGCACGTAGAACGCTGCGCGCTACTTCACCCGGATCTCGACGACGCCCTTGACCTGCGCCTTGCCGGAGAAGTTGGGCATCACCGTGCTGAAGCCGCCCTCATCACGGAAGGCGACGATGCAGTCGGCGCAGCCCTGAACCTCATCAAGCGTCAACTCGCTCTCATAACCGTCATCAGCCACAAAGACTACCGCTGTTGCGCCCTCAGCGACACCTGCCTTGTCGAGCAGATCGTTGATCGCCACGCCAGTGTAGGTGTTGGTCTCCCCGTCCTTGTCGGTATAGTCAACATCGAGGGTGTCCATCGCCTTCAGATCGGCCTCGCTCCAACCGACCTCGCTGTCCACGCTCCCCGTGACCTTTAGGGCGGCATCTGCCGGCACTCCGCCAGCGACCTCGCCACCGTCACCCGCGCCACCGCAGCCACTCAGCACCGCTGCAACGATCAGAACAGCCACAAACCAGAAACCCATTCGTTTGAACACGTCACTCCTCCTAGAATGTCCGAAATGGAAACCCACTCCCGTCAGGGATTGACGGTGAGCGTCTGAACCTGGAAGACCCACCGGTTTGCCGGCGTCTCGGGACAGACGAGCCGGATCGGGCCCTTGTCCGGCTCGGCCTTGGTGATCCAGGTATCATCCTTTTTGAGTGCCACGATCCCACCCTTGAGCTCATCGCGCGTGATCTCGATCGCGTACCCGTCAGCAGCGGTAGCCGTCACCGAAGCGAATTCGCCCGCCCCGGCCTCTGCCAGGATATCCTCCAGAGGGACGCCGCTCCACGAGGCGGTCTCGTCCTCGCCAAGCGACTTCTGCATCAGGACATCCGTGAGATCGACCTGCTCCCTGTCAGCCAGGTCAGCATAGCTCAACGATAGCGGCGTCGTCACCGCACCGTCCACGGTCAGCGTCCACTCCACCTTGGGAGCACCACACGCAGCCAGCAGCATCGTGACGACGACCACAACACCCAGTATCCATAACTTCGCACGTCTCATACCACAACCTCCTCTACCAAGTGAATTCGGGCCAGAGATCATTCGCGCCCCCACAGTGAGGGCGACACCTCCTTGATCAGGGTTCGAGCACGTAGACCGGCACCAGCATGTCACGAGCGATAAGATGTCCGTGATTGCCAAGCCTGGACTCATCGCTCACAAGGTGCATGCCGTGATCGGCAATGATCAGAACCAACGACTCCTCCGGTAGCTCTGCCAGGATCTGACCAACGGCATTGTCCACGGTCCGGATCGCTGCCTCTTCCTCAGGGGCGCCAGGCCCATACGTATGACCTGCATCGTCAATACCATGGAAGTGAACCCACAGCAGATCAGGCATTCCGGCGTCCAGCACCGCGAGTGCGTTAGCCAGGACATTGTCGTCCGTGCTGCCATTGGCGTCACGATCACCCGAGAGGGTGAGCTCGGCGTCGCGCATGTTGAATGCCAACGCGTCACCCTCGACAGCAACGCCTCGGAGCCCTGCCTGCTTGACCACCGTGAACATCGTCTCGACCTCAGTGCTACGGATGCCACGATCGATCACCGTGTTGATGTGCGGCGGAGCGCCCGTGAGCAGTGCAGCCGATGCAACCGACGTCGCTGGTGGGTATACGGTCATGCCCAGGCGCGGCGTCCCCAGCGCAGCCAGGGTGGGGATGAGGCCGGCCTCCAGCGCCTCCGTATAGCGCACGTAGCCGAAAGCGTCCAGGAACAGGATCAACACGTGCTTGGCACGCTCATCGGTCAACGCCTGTCCTGTGGCCTCAGCAGGCGGACGGAGACCCAGGGCCTGCATCGCGGTGACAGCGATGTCCATGGGCCTCGCCTCGATGGGCCCTGGAGCAGGCAGGACCTCAACGGACATCTCCGCCGCGCGCCGGTCCCCGAGGCTCAACGTGCCATCGGCGTGCCATGTGGCATTATCGGTAACCTCGGCCCAGTCGAGCATCGTTGCGACGCCATCGGTGCCGGTGACGGTGACAGAAGAGACCAGCTCATAGCCCGCCGAGTACAACACTGCGTCGACGGGCAGCGCTTTTGCCTCTTCTACCATCAATGCCTTCAACGCCTGGCGGTTCACGGCAACCGGTGAGCCGTCCGCCCCGACCAGCGTCGTCTCCCATACGATTCCACAGCCCTGGAGCATCAGCGCCAGGATGATAGCCACATACGCCACACGTCTGAATCGCATTTACTCGCTCCCGAGAGCCACAACGCCCGTGATCCACTGGGTACGGGCTCGATCCGGATAGACCAGTACCACGTCACCGCGCAGTTGCGCAAGCAACGCCTGCGGTAGGTCCTCAGCGCTAACCACCGCGGTCGCACCATCAGCCTTCGTCACGACCACGGTCGACGCGGAGGTAGGCACAAGACGCGCCACCGGCACACCGCGAATGCGCGACCCAACCTGCGCCTTGCGGATCTCGCCGTCCTCTTCGCTCTTCAGCATCACATCGGTCTGTTCGACCGTCACCCACTCCGTCGGCCCCAGCAAGAGGCGCCCCACCGATGTGGGCTCCCCTTCGACCACAAGGGGCTTGTCGCGCCCGACGACGATGATGCGGCGTACCCCCTTGATCCACGCAGAGACGTGTAGATCCTCAGCCGCGAAGCGAATGCCATCTTCGTAGGGCATCAGCAAAGCGCCATCCGTTAAGTTCTCACGGGAGATGGTGACGAAGCCACCATCGTCAGAGGCGAGCGTCACGCTCTCGAAATCATCGATGCCCTGCGCGGCAAGGAAGTCCACCAGCGCCACGTGGGTGTTCGGCTGCTCACGATAGGGCAAAACATCGTCCACGTAGACGTAACCCGGTGTTGGAACGTCACCCTCAAAGGCGATCACGGCGTAGAAGGGCACATCGCTCAGTTCCAGAGCGCCATGGTCGTCATGACAGGTGGTACAGCGGTGGAACGTGTCCGACGTGTGGCACTCAGCACACTCGTGCATCGTTGCCGCTTCCTCAGCGAGCAGTCCGACCGGGTAGTGCGACAGAACCCGAAAGGGCACCGCCCGCGACGACGCCGCCAATACCCCGGCTGCACCGCCAAGGACCACCAGCAGCACAATCACCGGGACCAGCCAACGAGAATTCCTCATACCATCCTCCGCATCCTCAAGTTAGGGGGCGCCTGGCTAATGCCACAACCCCACCAGGACCAGCACCACCCACGTCGCCGTCAGGATAACCAGCAACCCGGTCACAACGGCGTCGGTCGCCGTGAACCGCACCTCCCGGAGGAACGTGCGCCGTGGGTACTGACCGAATCCGCGGCCTTCCATCGACACCGCCAGGGCATCGACCTTGCTGAGCGCCGAGATCAACAGTGGCAGCAGGAACTGGCGTGCCAGCGTCACCCACCGGCTCAGGCCAGCCTTGTTGTAGCCCAGCCCGCGTGCCATCTGGGCGCGGTAGACGGTCTCGCCCTCCTGCTCGAAGACGGGCACCAACCGGAGGGCTGTGACCAGCGCGAACCCAAACCGGTAGGGGACACCGGCCTGCATGAGCGCATAGGCCAGGTCGTTGGGATCGGTCGTGAGCACAAACAGGTAGCTCAGCAACACTACCGCCAGGAACCGTCCCCCAACCGCGATCCCCGCGCGCACGCCAACGTCCGTCACACGGAGCGGTCCGAACCGCAACCAGACTGCGCCACCGTCTCGAGCCAGGACCTGCAACACCATCAGGAAAACAGCCATCCCGATCGCGAGCCGCACGCCACGCACCCGGCCTGGCGATAAGCGCCACCAGATAAGGCCCAGCCCACATAGCACCCCGAGCACAACGTCCGGCACGGCTGCCGCAAAGACAAGCGCGGTCAGCGATACAAGCCACCCGGCCTTGACCAGGGGGTGCAGCCGGTGCAGCGCCGAGCTTCCCGGGCGATAGGTGATCCGCGTCGTCCCGCCCTTCACAAATCGCCCCGCCCGACACCAGGCACGAATGCAGCGCACCCCATCTCGGCAAGCTGCACGAATGCCTCCGGCGGTGCCGCATCGACGAGGATCCTCCCCCCGTCCAAATACACCACACGGTCAGCGTAGAGCGCTGCGACCTCTGGCGCATGGCAAACCAGGATCACCGCCGTTCCCTTGTCCGCCTGTTCTCGCAACAGATCCAGCAGGAACGCCGCATTCGCCGGATCTTGTCCGATGAGCAGCTCATCAAGCAAGAGCAGTCGCGGGCCGTGTCCGATCACCGAGATCAGGTTGAGACGCCGCTTCTGCCCATAACTCAGACGGTACGGTGGATCGCTGTGTCGCTTCGCGAGACCAATCCGCCCCACCAGGGCAGCGATCGTGCCCTCGCGCTCTGCTTCCACCAGGCCAAAGTTGCGTGAGCCAAGCATGGCCTCGTCCAGAACCGTGTCGGCAAAGAGCTGGTGGTCAGGATTCTGGAAAAGATACCCGACATCGCGAGCGAGACGCGATACCGGCACACGCCTTACATCGTACCCCATCGTCTCCACGCTGCCCGACGAGGGCTTCATGAAGCCCATCAGACAATGAAGGAGAGTGCTCTTGCCCGAGCCGTTGTTGCCCATCACAACGACGAACTCGCCTGCCACCACGTTGAGGCTCACGTCCTGCAGAACCGGACGTCCTCCGTATCCGGCGACGAGATCGCGCACACTGGCCACGACCCCATCGGTCTTGGGCGCCTCAGGTTTCGGGCGGTCCCGTCGCTCCCCACCCCAGAAGCTCGCCGGCGGCGTGTCTGATTCCGTCGCGTGGCCCTCATCCATGGTGATCCACCTTGGATCGAAGTGCCGCAGATAATCCACCTTGTGCTCGACGACGATCACCGTGAGCGCTTCCACCCGGCGCACCTGCGCAATGACATCGAAGATCTCCTGCGTCGCTGTAGGATCCAGGTTCGATGTCGGCTCGTCAAAGATGATCACCTTTGGCCTTGCCGCCAGCATAGACGCCACGGCTACACGCTGCTTCTCACCTCCCGAGAGCGTCCCCAGGGCCCGATCGCGCAGGTGAGTTGCCCCCACGACCCCAAGTGCCCACTCAGTACGCTCACGGATCTCGTCGCGAGGCAAACAACGGTTCTCCAGGCCAAAAGCAACTTCGTCCTGCACGGTAAGCGTACAGAACTGCGATTCCGGATTCTGCTGAACCAGCCCGACGATCTCGGCTATTCGATAGACCGGCGTCCGGGACACATCCAGACCATCAACCGTGACCTCGCCCTCAGCCTCACCAGCATACTGGCTGAACAGAAAGCCCGACACGGCGAGGGCCAACGTC
>JAXDDP010000019.1:0-4649 GCA_034676785.1 Anaerolineae bacterium
CCAGTGCGCGCCGGTGAACTTGGCATAAGCATGACCGGGGATACGGCCGTCGCTACCGGCGATCGATAGCAGCCGCCCTGCACGGTCGCTCGCACGGACAGCCTCAGCCAACGACGCCACCTCAGGCCAGGCAGGACTCTCCCCAAGGACGAATAACCGCGTCTTGAGGCGAATGCACGGATCATCCCAGGCCAGAAGCTGCATCACGACGTCGTCCATAGCTCGCCCCCATAGGTTCCTAGTGTGTGCGAGAGGTTCGCACCATCAAGCGGCCTCCCCGACCAACTCAGGCGTAGGTCCGTTTCAGTACCCTCAAGGCACTAACCGTGATCCACTTGCTCGGTTTTCCCTTTACCTCGATATCGACCAGCATCTTCCCGTTGAACGTGTTCTCCAGCGCCCACCGCCCGGCGGCATCCTGCTTCGACACCATCAGGTTCACGGCTTCCTGCATCCGCTCATCCCTGCAGCCGAGGCGAGTCAGGATACCCAGGATCTCCAGAGCATCGGTCTGATACATCAACGGGAATCCGAACCGCAGCCAGCCGGGCTTCGAGACCTTGGCCAGGTCGTGGCTGCGCTTGTAGACGTGGTGCTTGAGGAGAAACTCGGCCCCTTCCGCGATCGTGTGTTCGACAGCGGAGGATCTGGCTGATGGGGGTATCTCTGCCAGCGCTTTCAGGGCCTTGACCACGCCCATAAAGCACGTATGGCGGCCGAAGCAGACCTCGTACCGATCGTAGGGCCAATCCTCAGGAAGCGCGGCGATCCCATCATCGAACCTCTGATAGGTCGTGATCCAGTCGATTCCGCGAGCAATCCGTGGGTCACTGAGATAGCCCAGCCGAATGAAAGCCCACACCATATTCCCGGTCAGGCAGGGGATCACCTCGGTAGGTCGTCCCCCGCCCTGCTTGGCGCTAAGATGCATCGCAAAGCCGCCACTTTCGAGATCCTGCGAGTGCTCGAGCAGGAATTCACAAGCCTTTATGATCCGCGCGTCCCCGCCATCGACCAGGTGTTCGGCCAGGACCACGAGCTGCCACACCGTCCCTGTGTACTTCGCGTCGTAGAAGCGCGCGGGTTCGTCCCAGAAGCCATCCTCCGCCTGATTGGCGAGAATCTGTGGGACCACTCCAGCATCCATGATGGCAGCCCTGGCTGCGATAGCCTCGGGATCGTCGGCCGGAACGTCAAGGACTTCGGTGAGGGTCAGGTAGCGGACAGAAGGATTGTCCGGTTCGAGCAGCCATGCGGTCGCATCTCCACGCAGAGTCGAGGTCCAATCACCCATCATCCCCACCTCCCGCGTTCGCCCGCTGTACACCGTGTTGACTGAACCCTGCGAAGGTGCAGAAACCTTCGCAGGGTTGGGACCAAACCGAAGTCCGGGAATATGCGCTAACTGCGGCGGAGTGCGCGATGCTTCCCGGTGGTTGGCGTCGTCTTGCCAAGTCGCTGGCGTCGGTCGACTTCGTAATCTGACCAGTTGCCGATGTGGAACGTCACTTCCCCATCGCCCTCGAAGGCCAGGATATGCGTCGCGATGCGGTCGAGGAACCAGCGGTCGTGGCTGACCACAACGGCAGAACCTGCGAAGCTACCGAGGGCATCCTCCAGAGCGCGCAGCGTGTTCACGTCGAGATCGTTGGTGGGCTCGTCAAGCATAATGACGTTGCCCCCTGCCGTGAGCGTCTTGGCCAGGTGCACACGGTTGCGCTCACCTCCGGAGAGGGTGCCCACCAGCTTCTGCTGGTCGGAGCCGCTGAAGTTGAACGAGGCCACGTAGGCCCGCGAGTTGACCTGGTGCGTGCCAAGCGTCAGAGAGTCGGCACCGCCCGAGATCTCTTCCCATACGCTCTTCGAACCGTCGAGTGTTCGGAACTGATCTGCATAGGCGAGCGACACGGTGTCGCCGACACGGACTGAGCCCTCATCGGGCTTCTCTTGGCCGGCGATCATACGCAACAACGTCGTCTTGCCGGAACCGTTGGGGCCGGTTACACCGACGATGCTGCCGGGCGGCAGGCTGACACTGAGATCGTGGATCAGGACCCGATCGTCATAGGCTTTGCTCACGTGATCCAGGTCCACTACGACCTCGCCCAGGCGGGGGCCTGGCGGAATATAGATCTCGAGATCCTCCCGCACCTTCTCAGATTCCTGGCTCAGCAATCGTTCGTAAGCCGAAACGCGCGCCTGCCCCTTGGCCTGGCGCGCCCGCGGTGCCATGTGAATCCACTCCAGCTCACGCGCCAACGTACGTTGCCGCTTCGATTCGGTCCTCTCCTCAACCCGCAGCCGCTCCTGCTTCTGCTCCAGCCAGGAGGAGTAGTTGCCCTTCCAGGGTATGCCAAACCCGCGGTCCAGCTCCAGGATCCACTCGGCCACGTTATCCAGGAAGTACCGGTCGTGCGTGACGGCGATCACGGTGCCCTTGTAGTCGCGCAGGTGGCGCTCCAACCACGCCGTCGACTCTGCGTCGAGGTGGTTAGTGGGCTCGTCGAGCAGCAGGATATCAGGCTCCGTGAGCAACAACCGTGTCAGCGCCACACGGCGCCGCTCACCACCCGAAATGACGCGCACCGGCGTATCGGGCGGGGGACAACCGAGCGCCTCCATCGCCACCTCAAGGTGGTTATCGAGCTCCCAGGCGTCGCGTCGCTCGATCTCCTCCTGAAGCGCCGCTTGCTCGGCGATGAGCGCATCGAAATCGGCATCGGCATCGCCGAAGGCCTCGTTGACAGCGTCATAGCGGGCAAGCAGGTCAACAATGGGCTGAACGGCTTCCTGCACCACCTCGCGCACCGTTTTCTCATCGTCCAGGTGAGGTTCCTGCTCCAGAAGCCCGACCGTATAGCCCTTGGACATCGCGATCTCGCCAACGTAGTCCTTGTCGACACCCGCCATGATGCGCAGCAACGTCGACTTTCCGGACCCATTCAGCCCCAGGACACCGATCTTGGCGCCATAGTAGAAGCCCAGTGAGATGTCTCTGAGCACTTGCCGGTTGGGTGGGTAGATCCGCCCCACCCGCATCATCGAATAGATTACCTTGTCAGTTGTCATTCCCGGTTGACCTCGCTGAGTGACATGTCGTGTTTCGCCCTATTATAGCCCAGTCCGTGGTCCCCCTGGGAATGTCCAGACAAGGTCCGGCTTTGTGTCGTCGTCAAGGCCCTTGCGGATGGGCCGCCTGCGCGACCAGTGCCTTCTTAGCGAGCTCGGGCGGCAGAAACGGCGCGGGTGACCAGTTCCGCCAACTGCGGCGATTGCGCGTCAGCCTGCGAACGCACCTTGACATGCCGGTGGCGCTTCCCGGTGCCCTCCAGGAGCCTGGCAGGGTCGGGGAGATCAACCCCGTAGGCAAAGCCGAACGTGACGTGGTTCCTATGGGGTGAGATCACAAACACGGTATCGCGGTAGCGCGCACTGAAGCCATACCCAAGGTTCTCGGAGTCATGGGTTTCGACCGCGTCCGGAAAGGCACTGAGAACGAGATCCCGAAGCGCAGCGACAACACCCAGGATGGTGGAACTGGCTGAGGGAAAGTGCGTTTCCATATCTTCAGGGGGATACCGGAAGAGGCGCCTCAGCCACAAGCCGGCTGACCAGCGTCTGAAGGTCTTTGAGACGCAGTGGGGCGACATCCTGCTCGACCACGATCGTCACCGTCGCCTCCTGATCAACGATCGTCCAGCGCTCGACGCGCGGCGAATCGGTAAAGGGGAAGGACACCGACGTGTAGCGGGCGTCGAGCTCGGAAAGGTTCGCCAACGCGATAGCTTCCTTGAGCTCCGTGAACTGCGCATCGGTCAGGCAGCGGTCCGGCGATGCCTGGAATGGCGTATCCCATGCCAGGGCTGGATCGCTGCTGTTGAGCTCATTGGCATCGGCCAACTGGAGCTCCTCGTTGCGTGCGGAATAATAGCAACCCTGATCGTCAATGAAGTAACGCCAGTTCGAGCTCCGGTCCAGGCTCTTGGTCACCATCGACTCATACAACAACAAGGCATCGTCGGGGACCTCCAGTTGGGGCAACACATAGCCCCGGTCAGACGCATCGGCCACAGGGGATGTCTCCTGTGGCGTGCACGCGAAGAGAGCCAACAGCAAAGCCACGGCGCCAAAGCAACGACATAGCGAGAGAGGCATGGTCAAGTCTTTCATGTTAGGATTCGGCACGAACCTCCCGGCACGGCGGCTCTAGCCATCCTTGTGGTCCCTGCCGCGGGCGAACCGCGGGACAGACGCGCTCGCGGACGCGCAGTAGACAGCATTCGTCAGGGCGAAGCCAGAATCCCAGAAGACGCCGACAATCCTCGAGTGGCGCATAAGCAGACCGACAGTCCACATCGTGACCGTCAGCCCAGGAATCGCCAGCGCAGCGAAAGCGTAGACCTCGGCAGAGCTCAGTGGGCGCCGGCCCCTTGGCTCACACATGCGAACCCAACCGCATTGGGGCCAAGGTGTGTCCCCAGTGCAGGCGTCACGTCCACAGAAAACACGCCATCAGCGGGCCACAGGGGTTCCAGGCGGCGCCGCAGCTCCTCGACTTCGCCAAGCGCATGCGTGTGCACGAGAGCCACTTTCTCGAGGGGTAGCTTCTCCTCGAAAAGGGCAACAAGGCGGTCCAGAGCAGCCTCTGA
>JAXDDP010000152.1:0-30039 GCA_034676785.1 Anaerolineae bacterium
GGCCCCCCCCCCCCCCCCCCCCCACGTCGCTCTCTATAGACTGCAACAACGTACGGCGCTAGCTCATTCGCCGATGATCTTGATCAGAACCCGCTTGCGCCGCCCGCCATCGAACTCGCCGTAGAAAATCTGCTCCCAAGGGCCAAAGTCAAGGCAGCCCTCGGTCAGCGCCACCACGACTTCCCGCCCCATCACCTGTCGCTTGAGGTGCGCGTCGCCGTTGTCCTCCCCCGTCCGGTTGTGCTGGTAGGCGCCTGTCGGCTCGTGGGGAGCGAGCTGTTCGAGCCACGCCTCGTAGTCTCTGTGGAGGCCAGGCTCATCGTCATTGATGAAGACCGAAGCAGTAATGTGCATCGCGTTGACGAGAACCAGTCCCTCTCGGACGCCGCTCTCCTCAACGCACTGGACGACATGAGGCGTGATGTTCACGAATGCACGGCGTCCGGGGATGCTGAACCAGAGCTCTTTGCGGTAGCTTTTCACTGAGGCCTCCTCTCGATGCAGTCAAGACCTTGCTTGATTCACAATTCTAACCGGCGCACGCGGCGGCGCAATTCGCATCGATGGAGATCGGCTGATCTGTTCCAGAATCGGGCGAGGTGGACAAGTCCACGCGCTATCCTAACTGTCGAGAGCCTGCCGCACCCTACCCCCGTGATCTGCCAGTTGCTGGCGCGCAACGTCCGGCGTCACACCGTTAAGGACTGCCACGATCGCTGTCTTCACTTCACCGTCACAAGCGCCGAGGACCTCCCCCGCTTCGTCCTCACCCATGCCGCACGCTTGGGCCACGATCCGCCGGGCACGGGTTCTCAACTTCGCGTTGGTGGCCCGGACATCGACCATCAGGTTGCTGTAGGTCTTGCCCAACCGGACCATCACGCCTGTCGATAGCATGTTGAGCACCATCTTCTGCGCAGTGCCCGCCTTCAGTCGCGTCGAGCCCGCGATTACCTCTGGCCCAACGACAGCGGCGATCGTGACGTCCGCCAGCGCTTCGAGCGGTGCGGCAGCGTTGCACGTGAGCCCCACGACGAACGCGCCCCGATCGCGGGCCTCGGCCATCCCACCCAGGACATAGGGGGTGCTGCCGCTGGACGAAATGCCCACAACGGAGTCACTTGGCCCAACCCCGAGCGCTGCAATGTCCCGGACGCCGGCGCCCCGGTCATCCTCGGCGCCCTCGATCGCCGCTGTGAGTGCGGCATGCCCGCCGGCGATGGCCCCCACCACCAGCTCCGGCGGCGTATTGAAGGTCGGTGGGCACTCAGACGCGTCCAGCACTCCCAGGCGGCCCGATGTCCCGGCCCCCAGGTAGATCAGACGCCCACCCTCTCGCATCCGGTCCGCAATCCCATCGATCGCCGCGGCGATCTGCGGCGCCACCCGCCCGACCGCAGCAGCCACCTTCGCATCCTCGGCATTGATCAGCCTGACGAGCTCCAGCGTCGAGCCCTGATCGATATCCACGGTCTCGGGATTGCGTGTCTCGGTTGTGGGCATCGGTCGCGGTTCGTGCATCGGTCCCTCGGTTCAGGGAGTGATGGACCCCAGGATAACGGGATGATCTGCGCCAGTCGCGGCAGGCATGTTAGCCGGGCGATGGTGCCACGTCTCATAGGCCAGGACCGCGAAGGCTACGGCTTCCTTGGCCTCGGGATCCAGGCCCACCAGGTCCGAGGTGACCACGTCGACGCCGGGCAACCGCTCTCGCAGCATGGCCATCAGGGTCGGGTTGCGCGTCCCACCACCGCTGGCAATGACCTGGTCGGGCATCTCGGGGAGGAAGTCCCGGTACGCCCGCGCGATCGACTCTGCCGTCAGCGCCGTCACCGTAGCCACGACGTCGCTGACCTCAGTGCCCGATGCCAAAGCACGCCGCCAGATCTCCACCCCCAGTTGCTCGCCAAAGCGTTCCCGACCGGTCGTTTTCGGCGGCGGTTGCGCGAAGTAGGCATCTGCCAGAAGCTCCCCAAGAAGGTCTTCGTCGACGCGCCCTCTGGCTGCGAGGGCGCCATCGCGGTCGAAGTGCAGGACCCCGCCTGAAGCGCGCCCGGCCGCATCATCAATGAGCATGTTGCCAGGCCCGGTGTCAAAGGCAAAGGGCACCTGATCCGTCCGAGCGAGCGCCGGGAGGTAGGTGACGTTCGCAATGCCACCGATGTTCTGCGCAGCACGTGTGCGCGTCGGGTGGGTGAGCAGAAGACGATCCACGTAAGCGACCAGCGGCGCGCCCTGCCCCCCCGCCGCCACATCCCGTGTACGGAAGTTGGCAACCACTGGCAACCCAGTCATCTCAGCAATCACCGCCGGCTCACCAAGCTGCAGCGTCGAGGCATCGCAGCCAGAGGGGATATGCCACAGTGTCTGACCGTGGCTGCCGATCAGGTCAGCATCGCTGGGCTCAAGTCCGACCTCGGCGATCGCCACCAGTGCAGCGGCACCAAAGGCCCGCCCCAGCGCGAAGTTGAGCCGGCAAAGACGATCGACGCTTCCCGTTGCGGGTCGGAAACAGGCAAAGATCTCCTCACGTAGGCCGGCCGGATGCTCGATGTGCGTGTGACCCAGAACCTGCCAGTCCAGCGCCGGCGGCGCGCCATCGAGCCGCACTACCGCGGCATCTGTACCATCCGCCGACGTACCCGACATCAGCCCGACGACGATCATCCGTGATCGAAGGCCTCCACCACATGCCGGTGCACGGCCACGCGAAACGCACCGATGCGACGATCGGTACGCCCGTTGTAGACTTCGTTCGTAAGCAACGCCACGACCAGATCGCGTTCGGGATCTACCCACACGGAGGTGCCCGTGAACCCCGTATGGCCGAAGGCGCTCGGACTGAAGGGATTGCTGCTGGCTTCGGCGTCAGGGCTCCAGAGGGCGAAACCGAGGCCGCGCGGCGAATCGAGCCCGGCGGTCTGCAGCCGGCGCATCTCGCGCACCGTCTCTGGCGCAAGCAGCGCATCCCCCTCGCTCAGGGTCATCTGCCCGAGCGTAGCGACGTCGCGAGCGGTCGAGAAGATGCCCGCGTGGCCTGCAACGCCGCCCAACCGGTAAGCGTTCTCGTCATGGACTTCACCCACGGTGCGCCGGTTGCGCCAGCGACAGAACTCGGTCGGTGCCACATCGAGCGAGGAAGCGCCCCCTGCGCCGACAGGAAGGTAGCACGTGTGCTCCAGGCTCAACGGGCGTATCACACGTTCAGCGACCGCCGCATCGAGCCGCTGACCGGTCAGGCGCTCGATGGCCATCCCCAGCAGGATCAGGCCAATGTCACTGTAGACAACGCGCGTGCCGGTTGGGTACGAGAAGAACGTGGCAAGGGCCATCTCGCGCGCTGCCTCAGCACTGGGCAGCCGGAAGAGCGGACGCCACGCGGGGAGCCCTGAGGTATGTGTAAGCAGATGCCGAAACGTGACGCTTCCAGCGTCGACGGCACCGCCATCTGCCACCGTCACCCAGCCCGAGCCGCCCAGTGGGTCCTCGTAGGGCTGAATCGGGCGCGTCCCATCCAGCTCGGGTAGGACGGTGCGCACGGCATCGTCCACGCGGACCTTTCCCGCTTCCACAAGTGTCATAAACGCGGTCACGACAAAGAGCTTGGTCACCGAGGCCATATCGAACACTGTCGCGCTGGTGACACGGCCCTTCCCTTCATTGGGATCGAGCCACCCCAAGGCCTCGTCGACGACTACGGCGCCCCGATGGCGCACGACGAGCTGGATCGCTGGTGCAACCGTGCCAGCGGCATCACCGAGTTTCGCTGATAGGTCCCGGAACTGCATTCCCTCTGACTCCTCTTGACCCGGCGCACAGCCGGGCACCCTCTGGCCGTGGGGCGAACTGTCTTGTTCGCCCCTTCCCCCAGCCTGGATCCGGCCTATCCCCTGTAAGCAGCGAGCAACCGGTCGAAGCGCTTCAGGCTAAGCTCAAGGCCACCGGGCCGGTTTCGAGACAGCCAAAGTGCCTCGTGTTCGGCAATCGCCTCCTCCAGGTCCGCGAGCAACTCTGCCTTTCGCTCGGCTAAGTCATCCCCGGCAATGCGCTGCAACCCCCGGCGACACGCATGGCGTAGCAGCCGCCCCCCGTTTGCAAACTCACGCTTGACGAGGTCCGCATCGGGCCTTGCCATCGGCGCAGCATCGAGTCCACTCAGGATCGCATCGATTCGGGCCACCGTCGCCTCGAAGCTCGCAGCGGGCACCGCATCCGCGGGCGAGTGAAGCTGCGGGGCGTCCTGCAACAGCCAGAAAAGCACGCTCGAATTGTGCAGACGCGGCACGCCTGGGACCTGGTAGACGTTACCCAGGTCATAGGCGATGCGCCCCATCGTGCCACTGGGATCGTCGAAGGCGAACAGGCTCATAGCTCGAGCCACATCAAGGTCACGGTTGCTGTCCACGCACCACGCATAGCCGGCCCCTGCGCCAAAGCCCAGATAGCTCACCGGGAGATGCTGCCAGTGACCCCGGTCACCCCAATCCGTGATGAGGTACCCCAGAGCCCCGTGAGATCGACCGTTCTCAGCCGCTCGCAGCAGATTTCCCAGGGCATTGTCAGTGCGTCCCGCAATGGAATTCCAGGACGATGTTCCGGGACAGACGTAGTAGGGCACGCCGGCAGCCGCGAACAAGGCGCCGTGCTCATCGAAGGGATGATCGAACTCGTACCCCCACTCCAATGCAATCGCGTCCTTGGGGAGCTCCGGCACAAGGTCCGGGTAGTGAACGATGATGTCACCCCAGTACTGCATCGTGAAGCCACGGCGGCTCACGTCGGCATAGATCCGCTTCAAGAAGTCCAGGTAGACGCGACCGACACCGCGTTGCTCGCAGATCTCCTTGCTGGCGCCCTGGCCCAGGTCGATGGTCTCGTCGAGCCCCACGTTGAACTGTCTGCTGGAGAAATGCGGAAGCAATTCGTCGTAGAGACCGCGGACCAGCTCAATGCTTCCGGGATGCTCCGGCGCCAGTCCAAAGGGGCCCTTCATCGTCGTGTTCCAGGGCGTCTGGAAGACCTCGTGCGTCTCCGCAAGGTGCGCGTAGCGCGGGTTTGGGAGCCAGTTCTCCATATGTCCAAAGGAGTTCTGGTTGGGCACCAGTTCGATGAACCGCTCCCGGCAGAAGGCATCCAGCTCCAGGATCTCCTCGCCCGTGATCGGCGAAGCGTGCTCCCAGACCTCACGATGGTTGCGGTAGGCGAAGGTATGCTCTGTATAGAGCTGGACCTGGTTGACCTTCCAGGCCGCAAGTCGATCCACGAGGTCGAACAGCGTCCCCATCTGCGGGACCTTGTTCCGGCTCACGTCTAGCATCACCCCGCGCGCCGAGAAGTCGGGCCAATCCACGATCTCCAGGCACGGGAGCGGGCGCAGCTTCGCCTGCTCCAGCAGCTGGATCAGGGTGCAGACCCCGTAGAAGACACCGGCAGCGTCGTGGCCATGAACCACGATACCAGCCGCCGTGATGCGAAGCCGGTAACCCTCTGGCATCTGCACGGCCTCCGGCATGATCAACAGGGTCAGGCCGATGTCGTCGCCGGG
This sequence comes from Anaerolineae bacterium, assembly GCA_034676785.1. Taxonomy (GTDB): domain Bacteria; phylum Chloroflexota; class Anaerolineae; order B4-G1; family SLSP01; genus PWVB01. The sequence continues at coordinate 5,546 of JAXDDP010000152.1, forward strand.
CGAGGCAGATGTGGCGATCAGTTCTCCTTTCACCCCATGGCTTGTGGCAAGAGCATCACGGTAACGTTGGGCTGCGAATCGCAGCGCCTGAGGGTGCTTCGGATCCAGAAGGATCGTTGCGTGACGGGCGACATCGAAGGTGCCCTCGAGCCAGTCTAGCCGGCGCGGGGCTGGCAAAAACACGAACGTGTGGGCCATGACAGTCCTCCCTGCCTTGCCGTAGATTCTGAAGGGACCCTGCGCTCTCCGGGCCCCTAATCACCGGCTTTCCAGGTCGCGTCCGGATCCAGGGGATACATCGGTCGATTCACCCGCCGGTACTCGAGTTGCGCTACATCGCAGTTGGTCACGCCAGGGCTGATCGCCAGGATAGAGCGCGGGCTGATAGCCTCAAGTGGTGACGTAAGGTAACCCCGCTTGGGTACGACGATCTTGTAGGCCAGCGGATCGATCCCCAGAGCGCGGAACTGCGCCGGTTCCTCATAGCTGTGCCGCTGCGCGGTCACGATGACGTCCACACCATCGATCGTGAGGACTACGGTCTTGCCTCGTTGGACCAGGCGATGGAAGTCGCGGAAGCCGCCCCAGTAGTAGCTCCCATCGCTGATCAGGCGCACCCGTCCCGTAACCGGCAACGGGTGCCCGTGGCGCGTGTCCAGTTTTCCGCCGAGCGCCACACTCACCTCCTGGCCAACCCCAGCAGCAATGCAGGCATCCACCGCGGCAGCGTCCCAGATCGAACCCACGACCACGTTCGCGGCCTGATGTGCCAGCAAGCTCGCGAGGAGGGCTGTGACATCGGTGGTGCCCCCTGCACCAGGGTTGTCACCGGAGTCGGAGAGGAAAACGGTCGATTCGGGCGCCGCCATCGCCGCCTCGACGGCCTCATCGATAGGATAGGCCTCGGTCCCGAAGTCGAAGTCCGCGCGGCGATCCCAGAAGATGGTTGCCAGTCGATTGGCCTCTGCCTGGGCAAGCGCAGCATTGCCTTCGGTCACGACAACCGCAGCCACACCAATGTCGGGGACATCAGCCCAGCAATGGCCGTTCATCAAGGATGCCGACACGATTCCCGGTCGGGACTCCAGCTCTGCCACGAGTCGCATCATCTCACCCATGGTGCCGACGGTGTCCTGGGCTTTCTCACCCGGCAGCAGGAAGGGGATCTTGGCAAAGCCCATCGCCAGGCGACGGCCTGCCAGGATCTGCAGCAGCATGGCTGCCGCCTTCTCTCCGGTCTCAAAGGCATCGATGTGTGGCGCCGTATGGTAGGCAACCATCGCGTTGACGTTGCGTGCCGTCTCGGCGACGATGTTGGCATGCATGTCCAACGCGATGACAATGGGAACCGAGGGACCGACGGCTTGCCTCAGCTCGCCCAGAATGACGTTCTCACAGTAGTCAACGCCCTCGGCCCGCATCGCGCCATGGAGGTACAGGCAGACGCCATCGACATCGTGAGCCTGCTCCAGAATCTTACCCTTCAGAGACTCGAACGTCTCCCGTTCCACGACGCCGCCAGGCATCGCATGCGCTGTGATGGTTGGTACTAGCTCAATGTCAGGCTGTCGTTCGAGGGTTGCGACAATCCCACCAAATGAGCCCCGCCGCAGCGGCTGGATCAGTGTCTCGGCACCGTAGCGCGGCCTGAAATCCGATAATCGCGTCAGGAATGGCGTGAACGTGTTTGATTCGTGGCCAAAGCCACCCACCAGGATTCGCATCGCCTACACCACCTCATCCACAAAGGTAACAGCAGTCCAACGTTCAGGAATGTGCATGTTGATATAGCCATGGCGGTTCCACGACCAGTCCACAGACGTGTTGTTGCCCTGCGCGTCGTGGAAATGCTGGCAGCGGGATGCCCCAATGCGCCATACATCGCCATCGTGCGGTGGGGTGTGCGGATTGGCCAATGCCCTCAGTCCCTCCCAGGGCAGAGCGAACTCGACCGTCCAGCCGTTGTCGACGACCTCAGGGCAGTTCAGGCTTCCGTCAACCTGCACGGCATGCTTGAGCCCCGGCAGCTCCCAAGCCTTCTCACCGATGCGCCCCAGCCGCTCGTGCCCGTTCGGCCCGAGCCGCGGGAGGAAGTAGAAGAAGTCCTCCAGGGAGAAGAAGGCGTTCAGCCGCTCGATGTCGCGCCGCTCGACGACCGGCTCCAGCCAGGTCCAGAATACCTCGTAGATGGTGTTGATGGGATTGACGCCAAGCTCATAGTAGACACCGGTCCCGTTCACGAAGATCTCGGCATCGCTGTCGTTGTGGTAGACGTGGTCGTGATGCTCGACGTGTGTGCCCCAGATCTCGTGATCCTCATACCGGTAGGCTGCATACAGGTGTGTGTCGTCCCAAACGAGCGCGATCCGGGATTCCAGCGACACGGGTGCGCCGGTGTCCATCTTTACAAAGGGCGCGGACCACGTCACGCGCTGCCACACCGGCTCGTCCAGCCGCCCATCGACGGCAATCGGCTCTGCCGTCCTCAGGCAACGGTAGGTAGCCACAGGGGGTAGGCCGTTGAGCGGTCCCTGGGGCAAGTTGAGCGTTCTGGGCATCTTGATCATAAGGTACCTTTCTGTCCTAGTTTGGCCGGATTCAGGACTGGCCCACGTCCAGGTGCCAGGCGCTGCGGAGATGGCTCATCGCCTCACGAGACAACCGGGGACACGTATCCGCCAGGCGTCGCCGCCTGACGGATACGTGCTCATATCTCGTGATCTGTATAGCGGCCGTCACAGTCCAACGGCCCATGCCGTATCCCTGATCGCTCTTACTGGTTGCAGGGATAGAGATTCCCCTCCAACACCTGGATGACGACGAAGTTGTCAGCGTAAGGGCTGTTCTTGTAGATCGGATCGGCGTCGGCTAGCCAGCCACAGGTGTGAAGGCCGTCCATCGCCGGGTTGTTACCATAGCGCTCCCAGATCGGGATGTTGGGCAACAGCTCGTTGTAGGCCTGTGCAACCTGGGTCACCATAGCCTTCTGGGCGTCCATATCGAGGCCCTTGGTCATATCCTCGATCAGGGTCTCAAGGTCCACGTCGCCACAGCAGTCCGTGGTCACGTTGAGATCGTAGCTCATCCCCGGGCCTTCTGCAGCGGCGATGTTGTGGGTGAAGAGGTCAGCCACAAACGAGAAGTGAGGATGTGGTGTCGCCGATCCCCAGCCGCGGATTGCCAGCTCGAAGCTCCCCTGGTTGACGTCGATGGGATGCTGTGTGTGAGTGACACCGCGGAACGTGACCTTGATGCCGAAGGCGGTCAACTGGTTGGCCAGGTTCTCCGCAGCCGCGGACCAGTCTGCGAACTCCGCCGGTGCCGTGAGCTCATACTCCATCACTTCGCCCTGGTCCGTCACCCAAAGGCCGTCGGCGTTCTTGGTGAAGCCCAGGCCCTCGAGAAGCTCCGTGGCCTTGTCGACGTTGTAGTCATAGGTGTTGAGGACGCTGACATCGGTCCACAAGGGGATGATGTTGTCGCTGACGCCGGACATGTACATCACGGGCTTGCCTGACTCGCCCAGCGAGACTGTGCCGTTCTCAGCACGATCGACGGCGTAGGCGATCGCCTGACGCACTTCCTTGACGTTGAAGGGATACATGGTGTGGTTGAAGTACAGAGCGGGACCCGAGTAGATAGGCGGGCGCAGGATGCGCACGCCCGTCGCCTTGAAGGCCATCTCCGTCGCTGGCGGGAAGCCGTGCGTCGCGTAGTCCACCTGCTGCGCCAACACCAGCGGCGTGACTGTGGGCGTCTCACCGTTGTACATGTAGACCAGGTCGAACTTCACGGCGTCAGCCCAGGCCGACGACTCGTTCTTGACCATCGTCAAGCGTGCCTCGTTGATGCTATCCAGGTCGATCACGTAGGGCCCCGTCGCGTTAAGCTCCGTGGGTCGGAACGCGTTGAACTCCTGCAGCAGCGCGTTCCACTCATCGGTCGTGTTGTCCAAACCCTCGTCGACCAGCGCCTGAACCTTGTCGGACCACTCACCATAGGTCGCGCGGTCTACGATGGCTTCCTTGATCGCGTACCATTCGACAACCGTTGAGGGCTCCGACATCTGGAAGACCACCGTGTAGTCGTCCTTGGCTGTCACAGACTCCAGGAACCGCCAGACGGTGCCCTTGACCAAACGGCGGCAGTTGAAGGTCGCGATCACGTCCTCGGCATTAAACTCGTCGCCGTTGCTCCACTTGATGCCCTTCTTCAAGTAGATGGTCAGTGTCGCAGCATCATTGTCGATTTCCCAGTTCTCAGCGAGGAAATTCCGCCACGTTCCGTCGGCCCAGTTGTAGGAGGCCATGGGCGGCTGGAAGAACCAACGGTAGATACCAAGGCCCATGTTGTTGGTCGCGAAGAAGTTGATGTGGCCCACGGGGGGGACGGTATAGGGATAGGCACCGGCGAAGATGCCCGGGCCTGTCGGGACCGCCGTCACCTCGACGATCTTCTCGACCTCGACCTCGACGGTTTTCTCAACCTCGACCTCGACGGTCTTCTCGACGATCGTCTCGACCTCGACGGTCTTCTCGATGATCTGCGGGGTCGGCGTAGCGCACGCCGCCAGAACCGCCAGGATCATCACCAGGCTGACTGCGCTCCAGATCCACCTTCGAGTAGACATTGATCTTGCTCCTCCTGCTAGCGTGAACGAACACTTCGGGTCAACCGCACCGTGCTCAGAAACATATCGACGTATCTTCCTGGCATGCACCTCCTCCGCTGTCTATGGTCCAACGGCGCTGTGCGCCTGCGGACGCGCTACTTGCGCACCAGAAACGCCACCAATCCCCCAAGCAGCACGCCAACGATCAGCGTTATGACCGTGACCACTTGCTGAGCGGTGCCTGGATCAGCGGTCATCAGCAACCCCAGGGAAACAACGATCAGAAACGTGGCGATCCTGAAAATAGCCCTCCCCAACTCAGGCGACAGCATCGCGTCCCAGTGTCTCCCTTGCCACAAGGTGACATGCGACCCATCGCTCGTTACCCACTTGCATCAGGTCGGGTCGCTTGACGTCACACAGCCCTTCCATGAAGAACGGGCACCGCGGATGGAAACGACACCCAGGGGGCAGTGCAAGGAGACTGGGAATGTCATGGCTCCTCAGCTGCAGCCGTTCCTTGGAGCGCGTCAGTTCCGGATCCGCCTCAGGCACAGCCGAGAGCAGCGCCTTGCTATAGGGATGAAGAGGATCATTGACCAACTGCGGCGTCGATGCGAGCTCGACGATGCTCCCCACGTACATCACGGCGATCCTGCCGGCCCAGGCGAAGAACTTCGCCACCGCCAGGTCATGCGTGATGAACAGGTAGGTGACCCCCAAATCACGCTTAAGACTCCCCAGAATGTCAAGGAGGCTCACACGGAGCGACACATCGACCATCGACACCGCCTCATCCGCCACAATGACCTTGGGTTTGACAGTGAGCGCGCGTGCGACTGAGACCCGCTGACGCTGTCCGCCACTCAACTGGTGAGGATACTTGGTGATGAAGTCCTCCACCGGAGATAGCCCCACCCTTGTCAGCAACTCGCTGACCTGCTCGGTCGCCTCCGCCCGGTTCTGGACGAAGCGATGGTGCAACAGGGGCGTGCTCAGGATCTTGAAGATCGTGTGTGAGGGGTTCAGCGAGGCGTAGGGGTCCTGATGGATGATCTGCACTCCTAGCCGGAATGCCTTCTGATCTCCCCGGCTCCGCCCGCTGTCACCCCACACATCGCGACCCGCATATCTCACGCGACCCTCAGTTGGCCTAAGCAGTCCCGCGATCATCTTTCCCGTCGTGGTCTTGCCACAGCCGCTTTCGCCGACCAGACAGACCACCTCGCCCTCCCTGATGCCAAAGGAGACATTATCCACCGCGGTGACCAGTGACTTTCGGGACCCAAATCTGCGCACCAAGTTCTGCGCCTCGACAATGTAGTTGCTCATCGTAGCGCCTCGCCGCTGTCTGTGAGTCGCTGCAAAAGGCCGGCAGCATCGCGTTGCACGAGATCCGTGTGAAAGCAGGCCACCAGGTGCCCGCCATCCAGGACCGGCTCAAGTTGGGGCTCTTCCACCCGACAGCGCTCCGTCGCATAGGGGCAACGTGGGTGGAACTTGCAGCCGTCGGGCGGATCGATCAGGTCCGGCGGCGCACCCGGAATGGAGACCAGTTCCTCGAAATCCCCGGTGACAGTCGGCACCGCATGAATCAGCCCCAGCGTATAGGGATGGTTGGGTCGGTAGAAGATGTCATAGACGCTACCAAGCTCCACAATGCCACCGGCGTACATCGTCGCGATACGGTCCGCCAGTTCCGCAGCCGTGGAGAGGTCATGGGATATAAACAGCATCGAGAAGCCCAGGTCTGCTTTCAGTCGCACGAGCAGATCGATGATGGTCCGCTGTGTCAGGATGTCCAACGCCGTCGTCGGCTCATCAAGGATGAGCACCTGAGGGGAGAGCAAGAGGCTCATCGCCAGGAGTACGCGCTGCCGCATACCTCCGCTTAGCTCATGTGGATAGGCGTTGATGACGCGTCGAGGGTCAAGCTGGACATACTCCAGCAGCTCAAGCGCCCGCTGATTGGTCTCCTCACGCGACGTGACACCGTGAGCCCGCGCCGTGTCGTAGATCTGATCACGAATCCGCAGCACAGGGTTGAAGGCGTTGAGCGCTGACTGGAAGACCATGGCACACTCGCGCCAGCGGAAGCGCCGTAGCTCGCGACTACTAAGGCGCAGGACGTCCAGTTCCTGATCGTCGCGCCGGTACGTGATGCTGCCCTGGGTGATCCTGGCGGCCTTGGCCAGGAGTCGCACCAGCGCGAGCCCAAGCGTCGTCTTACCACAGCCGCTCTCGCCAATCAGCGCCAGGCTCTCCTCAGGTCTCAGGTCGAGGGTCACACCTCGCACTGCCTTGACACGTCCGCGACGAACCTCGTATTCCACCCAAAGGTCCTGCATTGAGAGGGGGACAACCTGGTCCGAGTGCCGGATTGCCCTGCCGCGCTCTGTGATTCTGTTCGCGCTCATAGCGTTACCCCGTCCGCAGTCGCGGGTTGAAGAACTCTTCCAGCGAACGACTCATCCACACGATCGAGAGCTGGAAAAGTGCAATACACGCCACCGGCACCATGATGAAGTAGACGCTGTCCCTGAAGAAGATCGCGCCCTGCGTCCAGGCAAGATTGATCATCACACCCCAGTTGCGGGTCAACGGCACCAGGCCAAGGAAGACCAGGCCCACCTGGGCGTAGATCGCCGAAGTCATGCCAATGGTAAAGTTCATCGCGATGTAGGCCATCATGTTCGGGAGAATCTCGCTGAAGATGATGTGCCGCAAGCCGAGGTCCAGCGAGACTGCTGCCTCGACGTAATCCCGCTCCTTGATGGAGAACACCTGAGCGCGGATCGACCGGTAGAGCCCCGCCCAAGAAAGAAGCGCGAGCAGTAGCGCAAGGGCGAGCAGATCCTGGAGCTGGATCAGCGTTGCGAGCACCGCCAGCAGTGGGAAGCGTGGAATTGTCAGCCAGATATCCGCCGCTGTCGTGAGCAAAGCATCGAAGCGCCCCCCGATCACGGCGCTCAATGACCCCAGCGTCACACCGATGAAGGTCGAGAGAATGCCGGTCAGCAGCGCCATCTGAATGATGTCACGCCCGCCGTGAACAATCTGGGCGAAGATGTCCTTGCCCTGGCTGTCGGTGCCAAAGATGTGCTCCCGCGAGGGCGGCGCATAGATTGCGGTAACGTCCGCCTTCATCACTTCAGGCACGAACAACGGTCCGATATAGGCAAGCAGCAGGAAGCTAACGAAGATCAGGAATCCCAGAAACCCGGTCTTGTTATGGCTCATAACCCTCAGAAACCTGCGAAGACCCTCCCAGAGCGCCACCAGCCAGCGGACCGGCGTGGGGCGGGTGTCAACCATCGTCCTCGCCGTCACATCTCACCTCCTGCCACGCGCACTCGGGGATCGAGCCATCCGTAGACAAAGTCCGCCAGCAGGTTTGAGACCACCACCGAGATGGTGATGATCAGAAAGATGCCCTGCATGACCGGATAGTCGCGACGGCTCAGGGCCTCCAGCAAACGGTAGCCGATGCCCTGATACACAAAGATGTTCTCGATGAGAATCGATCCTCCAACGACAAAGCCGATGCTGATCATGAGCTGTGTCACAAGGGGCAGTAACGCGTTGCGCCCGACATAGGCTCCCCTGATCCGTCCTTCCGGAAGCCCGCGGGCGCGCGCTACTGTCACATAGTCCTCGCCAAGCGTGCTCATCGTGCTGCTCTTCATCGAGAGGATCCAATGGCCTATCGTAGCAACCACGTAGGTGGCGATCGGCAGCGCCGCATGGAAGAAGATGTCCTTGATGAACTCCACGGTGAACCCGGGCTCAATCCCTGGCGAAGTGGACCCGCGCATCTGGTGTATGGGCACCAATGCCCAGTAGACCCCCAGATAGACCAGGAGGACGATGCCGATAATGTAGTCTGGTATCGAGCTGAGCACCGAAGCTACCCCCGAGAGGATGGGCTCCCACCACGCGTCACGCCGGTAGGCGAGGATCATGCCCAAGAACACACCCAATGTGAAGCTTATGAGTAGCCCGATGCCGACGCTGAAGAGTGTCCAGGGCAGAAACGCTGCAATGATGCTGAACACACTGGTGCCCGGAGACCTCAACGAGGTGCCCAGGTTCCCGCGCAGCAGCTGCTGCATATAGACGCCATACTGCTGCAGGAGCGGCTGGTCGGGATCAAAGGCGAAAAGCGAGGCAGCTTGGTCCCTGGCCTCGTCATAAGACAGGCCATACTGCGAGATCAGCTCGAAGATGAAGACATCGACAGGGTTCGAGGGCATCAGGCGAATCAGGAAGAAAATCACCGAGGTCACGAACCAGATCGTGAAGATGGCCTTCAGCACCTTGTTCACGACGTAGTTCGATCGAACACGTTTGATCAATTGGTCGAATGAACCTCGACTGACGGCTCTGGTTGCGGCGCTCAAGCTCACCTCCCTTCGTGACTATACGCCGTTACGGATACAGCAGATAGGGCTGACAGGCCTCACTAAACGCGCCGAGGCTGCCATCCCAGCTTCGGACCAAGGCTTCTACATCCTCACCTGCGTCCAACCCCTTCCTAACCCGGTCCGTTCCCATTAGCAGGTCGAAGTGGCTATGGGCCCCTTCCCAGCTTCGCTCGCGCCAGGCAAAAGCCTCAGGCCACAGCGACTTCACCGCAGCAATCAACTGCAGTCCTACAGTCACAGGACGACAGAGGACACGATCGAGGACGTGAACCTGCACTCCACCACAGAGCATCCCACCATACCGGCTGCCCACGGCCGGCACGAATTGGGTGGGCCGGAAGCGCACCCCCGGCATAGCCAACGCATTGAGCTTCGCGGCAAGCACATACCCATCAATCCACGGCGCGCCGCAAATCTCGAAGGGCAAAGCCGTGCCCCGCCCTTCAGACAGGTTAGTGCCCTCAATGAAACACATGCCCGGGTAGAGGTACACTGTGGACAGATGCGGCATCGCGGGAGATGTCGGCACCCACTGAAGGCCTGTGTCTTCAAATCCCATCTCCCGACGCCAACCCGACAAGGGCACGACCACAAGATCCGCGCCGATGGGCACGTTCATAGTGCGGGCCAGCTCGCCAACGGTCAGGCCATAGCGCACGGGGATGGGCACTATGCCCACGAATGACGAAAAGGCGGACTCCAGAACAGGGCCCTCAAGGGTCACCCCGCCGAGAGGGTTCGGACGGTCCAGGACGGTCACAGGGATGCCGGCGTCGGCCGCGGCCCGAAGCACATAGTACAACGTGCTGATGAATGTATAGAAACGCACACCCACATCCTGCATGTCAAAGAGCAGACCGCCAAGACCAGCCAATGCCTCGGCGGAGGGCTGCCTCGTCGCCCCATAGAGGCTGTAGATCGGCAGGCCCCATCGTGGATCAACCGCGTCGGCGACAGCGGCGCCATCCGCCATAGCCCCGTGCAGCCCGTGCTCCGGGCTGAACAGGGCTTTCACACGGATGCCTGCCGTCCTGAGTAAGCTCACGGCATCGACTAGATCCGCGCTAACAGCTGCCCCATGCGTCACAAGCCCAACAGGGCACGCAGCGCTCCTGCCTGCCCCTTCTCTGACGAAACGGTCCAGCCCAGTGGCTACCGGCATCCTCTCTCCATCCCTGGCAAGCCAGGACTACAGGACCCCAAGCTCGTGGTGTAGGACGAGTGCCGAGGCACCTCGCAACACGATGTCGCTCCCAAGAGTGGCAAACTCGAGTTGCGTTTCGCCGGCGAGCGCCGGCAACATTCGTCTGACCAGCTCCTCCCGAATTACATCAAGGAGAAATGACCCGACGGCAGTCACCTGCCCGGCAAAGCGCAGGTGGTAGATCCCCAGAACCCCAACCAGGTAGGCGGCAACAGTCCCGAGACCATAGCCAGCAGCCCTGACTACCTCGCGGACCTCTGCATCGCCTTCATGGAACAGCTCACAGACTCGGTCGAAACTGACCTGCTCAGGGGATCCACCACAAGGATCACCGCGGCGCGACAGAAGGGCGCGGACTTGACGTATGATGGCCTGGGAACTGGACACCGTCTCAAGGCACCCATAGCTGCCGCAGCTGCAGCGCTCGCCACCCTCGACGACGACAATATGGCCGATCTCGCCGGCCCCGAAGGGGGTGCCATGCAGCAGTTGTCCGTTGATCACGATACCAGCCCCGATTCCCCACCCTACACTGATGACCACCAGGTCCTGAACGCCGTTCACGTTTCCGAACGTGAACTCACCCAGGGCGGCAGCCTGGCAGTCATTGGCAATGTAAGCCGGGACACCGTAGCGCTCCTCGAGGAGCCGGCGCAACGGAACGTTGGTCCACTCCTGATTCACTGCAGCAACCACGACGCCATTTGCGGCGTCGATGAGACCCGGCGTGCCTACGCCAATACCAAGAAGGGGATGCTCAGTTGCAGCGATCAGTGAGTCCAAGAGGTCAAAGATGAGATCGATACTCGGCCTGTCTCTCCGCCAACGGCGATGCTCGCGGTGCTGAACCTGGCCGCGTAGATCAAGCACAGCTCCGCTGAAATCCTTGCGGGACAGGTCAATGCTGATGGTATTGCGGGCGTCTGCATCTATCCGCAACAGCATCGGACGCTTTCCGCCCGTCGACGGCGCATAGCCCACTTCGACCACGAGTTCCTGGGCCATCAACTCCGCGACAAGGTCAGACACTGTGGGGCGCGTCAGTCGCGTGACCCGGGCCACCTCGGCACGGCTGATCTCGCCGGCATCGTAGATGGTCTTCGTCACCAACTGACGGTTGAGAGCACGCGTCTGCTCGTGAGTGACTTTTCTCTTCACATGGCCTCAACTGGAACGAGGCGGTGAGCGCAGTGGGGGCGGCGGTGCTATGGGAAGTAGTGGTACGCTTAGATAGTAAGCTTTACTTACAAAGCATTATACAATAGGTCGTTTGGTATGTCAATAGGTCTGTGAATTTGCGGGTGGCGAAACGACGGAATGGATGGGGAGCAGGATAGGTCTACAGTCGGCCAGTCCAGCTGGGGTTACCGTACTTGGCCGTCAGCAAAGCTTCGGCTTGTGCACGCTCATCGCGCGAAAGTGAACTCTCGACGAGTGACAGGTCGAGTGTTTCGCGGAACGCGGCGATGAGCGCGCCTGCTGCCTCGGCCCAGGGTGCGAAGCGACCGAGTGCTTCCTGGAGCGTGATCGCCAGCGATCGGATGCGCACCGGGTCCGGTCGCTGCGTCAGATAGGCGCTGATGGCCCCGATGTCACCTTTCAGGGGAAGTGAACCATGCTGGAGAATGCCACCGCGCACGCGCATCTGAGCGCTGCCGATAAGTTTGCGACCACCGACGGTGACCTCATAATCCGATGGAATCTCGAAGCAGACCGGCGCCCGATCGCGCGACGAGGGTGGGCCCACGCCTCTCTCGTGCTCTTTGGCCTCGGCAGTCGTTAGCCCAAGGCTCGCTAACGCGGAAACCAACGCCGCCCCCACTGCTCGATAGCTTTCGACGATCGTGCCCGCCAGGTGTAAATCGTTCTCCGCTACAGCGACGGTGTAGGTCAGCTCGTCACGGTTGAGGACCGCAGTGCCGCCTGTCATCCTGCGCACCAAGTCGACGCCAGCCTTCGCCAACACCGCCACATCGGCATCTGCAGAGGGTTGGCCACGGCCCAATGTCAGGGTAGGTGGCGACCATCCGTAGAGACGCAGTGTGGGGGGGCTCTGCCCAGCGGCCACGGCGCGGAGTATGGCCTCGTCAATGGCCATGTTGAGCGCACCCGGCCTGGGATGCGGCTCCAGTAAGAGACGCCATACAGTCCGGGAATCGACCACCGTTCGGTGCTAGACCTCTACCCTATCGCCCCGGCTGGGCACGATGACCCGTCGGTAACCGAGATCGGTTAACCCATCGGCCAACGCCTGCGCCGGCTTGTCATCGCCATGGACTACAAAGGCAGTCTGCACGGTATCGACACCGTCCGCCGCCCAAGTCAGAAGATCGTCGCGGTCGGCGTGGGCACTGTAGCCGTAGAAGGCCTGAACCTCCGCGCGGAGTTCATACGGCTCTCCAAAGATCCGGACCTGCGGCTCCCGGTCAGCAATGCGGCGCCCCAGCGTATAGGGAGCCTGCCACCCCGCGATCAGTACAGCATTGCGCGGATCCTCGATTGCATGCAGGAGATGGTGTTGCACACGTCCGGCCTCGGCCATACCTGAGGCGCTGATGATGATCATAGGATTAGGAGCGGTGTTGAGAGCCTTCGACTCCTCGACGCTGCGAACATAGCGCAGGCGATAGAAGCCGAACGGGTCACGGGCACCACTCTCAGCGATAAAGGCCCGGGTCTCGCTGTCGTAGTAGTCGGGATGCGTGCGAAACGCCTCGGTCACGTTAACTGCAAGAGGACTGTCGACGTAGATCGGCAACTCGGGGATCGCGCCGGCATGGCTGAGCTGGTGGAGATCGTAGACGATCTCCTGCGTCCGTCCCACTGCGAAAGCTGGGATGATGATGCGCCCGCCGCGCGAGGCCACGTCATTCACGACCTTCGCGAGATCACGCTTGATATCTTCGATCGGGGGATGCAACCGATCACCATAGGTGCTTTCCAGCAGCAGGACATCGGCCGGCGGCATCGGCGTGGGATCACGCACGATGGGCAGGTCGGGCTGTCCCAGATCGCCCGAGAACAAGAGACGCACGGTTCGACCATTCTCTACAGATTCCAGGAGCACCATCGCCGATCCCAGAATGTGCCCGGCATCAAAGAAGGTGACGCGCACGCCACGGGCGAGCCGAATCGTCTGGCCATAGCCGGTGCCGACGAAGTGGCTGAGCGTCCTGAGCGCATCGTCTTCCGTATAGAGCGGCGCTACTGCAGGTTGGCCCTTCTTGGCACGCTTGCGGTTCACGTACTCAACATCGTATTCATGGATCCGCCCCGAGTCCGGCAGCATCGACTCACACAATGAGACCGTTGCCTGTGTGGCGTAGATGGGTCCCGAATATCCCTGCTTGACGAGGTTGGGGAGGTTGCCCGAGTGGTCTATGTGCGCGTGCGAAAGCACCACAGCATCCAGCCGGCGGATGTCGAAGGGTAGCTTCTGGTTGCGCTGATAGGATTCCTCTCGCTTGCCCTGATAGAGGCCGCAATCCAAAAGGATATTCTTTCGGTTGGTACGGACCAGGTACATTGACCCTGTGACCGTGCCCACACCACCAAGAAACGTGATCTTCATCTGCCAGTTCAGTCCTTTACGAGTTGGAGGATGTCCGGCCCATAGGTCTTCTGACGCCATGGCCCGATACCTGGCACCTTGAGCAAGTCAGCGACATCTTCCGGAGGGTGCTTGGCCAGCCGCCATAGGGCAGCATTGGGCAGAATGACGTCCGAGTCCACGCCCCTTACTTGAGCCACCTCCTTGCGCCAGGACTTGAGCGTGTTGAAGCGCTCAACAACATCCTCAGGCAACCGCGATGAGTCTGGCGGTTCGGGTAACATGGGCAGATCCCTCGTATTCACAGCTCGCAATAAATCAGCGCCGAAGCGACGAATCTGTCCCGGTGTCAAGCCGCAATCCGCTAGCTCCTCTCTTGTTCGAGGCTGTGCGGTAGCGAGGCGCATCAGGCTCGCGTTCGACATAACCTTGACCGGGGGGTGGTCCAACGCTTCCGCAGTATGTTCGCGCCACATAAAGAGGCCGAAGAGCTTGCGCTGTTCGTGCGCAGACAGAGCGTGCACGCCCTTGAAGCGCCAGAAGTGACGCGCAGTGCTGTCTTCTGGAGGCACTTCCACCGTGGATGTCAGATAGTTGAAGATCTCCTGTGCCTCCTCCCACCGGCCCGTAGTCTCCAGTTCCGCCTTCTGGATCTCGCGGAGCGGCAGGAGATAGTAGCTATCCATCCACGCGTAGGTTAGCGCATCAGGATGAACCGGGCGCTTGCCCCAGTCGTAACGCTGGAAACGCTTGTTGGCGTGAACATCAAAGAACGACACGAGGATGTCAGCCAAACCTACCTTTGGCCAGCCCAACACACGAGCCGCCCACATCGTGTCATAGATGGCACGCGTGGAAAAGCCGAAGTCCCGTTGCAGGACCATCAGGTCGTAATCTGCAGCGTGGAAAACCTTCTCCACATCCAGCGAGTGGAAAAACGGCGCGAGCGGGTCGAGATTGTCCAGTGCCAGCGGGTCTACCAGGTAGTTGACACCCGGAATCGAGATCTGGATCAGGCACACGCGTTCGCGGTAGGTGTACAGGCTGTTGGCTTCTGTGTCGACAGCAGCACGGCGTTGGGCCATAACCGCATCGACCATCGCGGTCAAAGCGGATGGGGAATCGACAAGCTCAGGGAGATAGCCAGGGTCGCCGGGATTGGGCATAGGTTCAGGTCGCGTCATCAATCCACTCATCTATGGCGCATTATCACTGCTCACTCGGTAATGTCAACGCGCGAAGCTGGCTCGCCGGTCGCCGAGGCTTCTCCATCACGGAACTGCAGCGACAGCGGCATCCCTGGCTGCACGGTAGCTGCAGACGTTAGAACCTGTTGCGTGTCGCGACGTCGCACAATCGCATAGCCACGGGTCAACACCGCGGCAGGGTTCAGGGCCCAAAGGCGAGCCTGTAGGCCCGACACCTCACGCTGCGCAGCATCCGTTCGGTGATCCATCGCTCCTTCGAGCCGCGACACCAGGTCATCGATCCTCTGGCGTGAACCCATCAGTCGCGCCGCTGGCGACAGAAGCTGCAAAGCGCGCTGCAGATTGCCTACCTTTTCGCGACGCGTCCGCACCTGTTGCGCAATCGTCCGCATCAGGCGCATCTGCGCGGGTACCAGGGCAGCCCTCAGGTCAGCCAGATCCGGCGTCGCGATCTCCGCGGCCGCCGACGGCGTCGGCGCCCGGCGATCTGCCGCGAAATCCGCCAGTGTGAAGTCTGTCTCGTGCCCCACGCCGGAGACCACTGGTAGTCGGGATGTGGCGATCGCCCGGGCTACACGTTCATCGTTGAACGCCCACAGGTCCTCTAGCGAGCCGCCCCCCCTTACGACAAGCACAACGTCCACATCTACGCATGAATTGAGTCGAGCGAGTGCGGCAACGATCTGCGGCGGCGCGGCCTCGCCCTGGACCAGCGTCGGGGAAATGAGGACGCGGGCCAGCGGGTAGCGCCGGTTCAGAACATTCAGCACATCACGCAGGGCTGCACCAGTCGGTGAGGTGACAACGCCAATACAGCCTGGATAGAGGGGCAGCGGGCGTTTGCGCTCTTCATCGAAAAGGCCTTCGGCCGCGAGTTGTGCCTTGAGTCGCTCGTACTCCTGGTAGAGCGTGCCACGCCCCGCCGGCTGGACGAAGTCCACATAGAGCTGGTAACGCCCACCCTGCTCGTAGACGCCAATCCGACCGTGTACCACCACCTGATCACCCGACCGAGGCAGTGTCCCCATCGCCTGGGCCTGGCTGCGCCAGATAACGGCATTGATCTGCGCCCCGGCATCCTTCAGCGTCAGGTATACGTGACCGGAACTCGCTCGCGACAGGTTGGACACTTCGCCCTGCACCCAGAGGCTCATAAAGACGGGGTCACTCTCGATGACCGTCCGGATGCGACTGGTGATCTCGCTCACCGTGAGCGGATGGTCGGGCTGTGCCCACAGGTTAGGTTGGTCCCACATTACGTCCCCCATCCTAGAAGATCAGAAGGAGCGTCATCGCCAACTGCAGACCGCCTCCGATGGCCAGCAGAGTCACGGCCGTTGACAGCGGCATGGGCAATAGGCCAACGCCGCCAAACAGACCTACTACGTACACCGAAGCACCGAGAATGAAGAGCACCCGCTCCGTCGGTGTGAGCCTCACCCTTCTCGTTCGCGATCTGGTCGTCCGCCTTCGCCCCATCGTTCCTCCCGTCGATTAGCGCTGACAGAGACCATCTTACCGCAAACATTCAGAACCCCAAAGTCGATGGCACGCAAGGTATTGCGCTGATCCTGCGCCGCAACTCAACGGCGAAACCCCTGTGGTGCGTGGCGTCCGCTTACACCGTTCCCTGACCTTGCTGTCATCCGTGCTATAATCGCCAATAGGCTCGCGTTTTGATTGCCGCCATATGACTGGTACGCTGCGCGATCCGCGATCCGTTGTTCGGCTGAGTGACCCGAAATGCAGATAATCCTGACGCACGAGAACGCTGACTTCGATGCCATCGCCAGTCTACTGGCAGCGCATCGGCTCTACCCAGGCGCGTTACCCGTGCTGCCACATCGGGTCAACCGTAACGTGCAGGCCTTCCTTTCGCTCTATGGGCCGGGACTCCCTTTCCTACGCCAGGACGAGCTACCGCGGGCGAGGAGTATCCAGCGTGTCATCCTGGTTGACACTGCCAAGCTCACACCGGTGCGCGGCACTGACGCCAGTACGGCTCAGGTTCTCGTCATCGATCACCACACGCCACCCGAGTCGCATCCGGCCAACTGGAAATTCCAGGTAGACACGCTTGGGGCCACGACGACTCTACTGGCCGAAGCGATTTCCACTCGGCTCATCGCGATCTCGCCCGCCGAGGCTACCCTGATGCTCGCTGGGATCTACGAAGACACTGGCAACCTCACCTATGCCTCGACGACGCCGCGCGACTTGCGCGCCGCAGCCTGGCTAATCGATCAGGGCGCCGACCTGGAGATCGCGACCGAGTTCCTCGAACACCCGTTGACGCCGGCGCAGCAGGCCATCTACGAGAGCCTCGGCGCACACATGGAGACGCTGGTCATCGACGGCCACCCCGTTATCTTGAGCTGGGCAGTATCACCACCGGACACCGAGGAGGAGATCTCGACGCTGGCGCACAAACTGCGCAACCTTCTGGAGCCCAGCGCACTCTTCATCCTCGTGCAGATCGGTGACAACGTTCAGATGGTCGCTCGCAGCGCCACCGACGACATCAACGTAGCTGCTGTCGCAGAGCGCTTTGGCGGAGGGGGTCACGACCGGGCAGCGGCGGCCCTGATCCGCAGCCACTCGGCCTTCGGCCTCGCCAACGAGTTGCGCGAGCTGCTTCCAGCATTCGTACAACCGCGTGTCAAGGTACGCGATCTGATGTCCTATGGCGTACGACGGGTCTCACCCGATGAACCTATCGAGCAGGTTGCGAGACAGATGCTCCAGACGGGCCATGAGGGTTTCCCTGTCATTGATGAGTCGAGCCAGGTGGTGGGACTCGTCACCCGCAATGCGGTCGACCGCGCGATGCAGCACCGTCTCAACGGACAACCGGTTCGCCGCATTATGCACACCGGGTCGGTGACCGTCTCCCCCGGGGACTCCGCTGAGCATGTCCGGGCGCTCATGATCCAGACCGGCTGGGGGCAGATTCCGGTCACTCAAGATGACCACATAGTCGGTGTGGTGACACGTACCGACCTGATCCGCTTGTACGCCACACCCAAGACTGCAGAGCGCCAACGAATCGCACACCTGATGGAACAAGCGATCGCGGCTCCTCTGCTGACTCTGATCCGGCGGATCGGTGCAGAGGCTGCCGATGTTGGGCTCGTCGTCTACTTCGTCGGAGGGCTCGTCAGGGATCTGCTGCTTGGTCACGACATCGTCGATGTCGATCTCGTCGCTGAAGGCGACGCCATGGAACTGGCCCACGCCATGGCCGAGCTCTATGGGGGCGAGGTCCGTAGCCATAGCCGCTTCGGAACCGCGAAGTGGCTCCTTCCTGAGGGCATCTGGGAAGCGGTGGGTCGAGATCCTCGTCCTTCGGATATGCCCAGCGCAGAACCCTCCACGCGCCACGACCACGGCACATTGCCGTCCTTCGTTGACATGGTCACTGCGCGCACGGAGTTCTACGAGCATCCAACAGCGCTACCGATGGTTGCACGGAGCTCGATCAAGCAGGACCTCCACCGTCGCGACTTCACCATCAATACTTTGGCGATACGCCTGGATCCGCAGCAGTGGGGCGAGATGCTGGACTTCTATGGGGGCCGTGCAGACCTCGAAGCAGGCATCATCAGGGTGCTGCACAGCCTGAGCTTCGTTGACGACCCGACCCGCATTCTGCGAGCAGCACGGTTCGAAGCGAGGTTGGGCTTCAGGATCGAGGAACGTAGCGAGGCTCTCATCGCCGAGGCAATTCCGCTGCTCGATCGCATTAGCGGTGAGCGCATCCGCCACGAACTCGACCTGATTTTCCAGGAGGCGAAGCCCGAGGATGCACTCGAACGCCTGGACACGCTGGGAGTGCTGAAAGCGCTGAGCTCAGGACTGACAAGCGATCCGTGGCTGGCAGAACGTCTCCGCCGCATGCGGGGAACCTTCACCCGTGCCCTCTGGGACATCAACACGCCGGACGAATGGCGTCTACTCCACTGGGCTATCTTCACCCACCGGCTCGATGGACGTGCGTTCGGCAGACTGCGAAGACAGCTCAGGCTTCCGACACGCCTTGCCGAGTTGCATGCAGGGCAGGCATCGGTCAAGAAGGCACTGGTGGCGGTCGCCAAAAGCGACCAACCTGGCTACGTTGCCGAGTGTCTCGATCCGTTCGACCTGATGACCCTGGCACTTGCCTGGCTTGTGACCGATGACCCCATCCTGCAGGGGCGGCTTACAGCCTACGCCCGGACCTGGCGACACGTGAAGCCGCACCTGACCGGTGACGATCTGAGACAGATGGGGCTCAAACCCGGCCCCGTTTTCCGGGAGATCTTGCAGGGGTTGCGCCTCTCCCGGCTGGACGGGTCTATCGACACGCGGGACGAGGAAATCGCCTGGGTCAAAGCTCACTTCTCGCCTGATGCGGCGCAGTCCGCTCAGCATACGGAGGCTCAGTAG
The DNA here is from genome assembly GCA_034676785.1 of Anaerolineae bacterium. Classification (GTDB taxonomy): domain Bacteria; phylum Chloroflexota; class Anaerolineae; order B4-G1; family SLSP01; genus PWVB01. The sequence goes on from JAXDDP010000152.1 coordinate 24,969, forward strand.
TGTCACTGGTGTACCCTTCCTACCAGGCATTGCGACTCGCCGACCAGATCGTGGAGGCCATCGCCGGAAAAGTCTCTGGATACCAGGGCCGACTTGGCTCCCGTTGGTACTGGCGTCTCAACGGTGGCATCCTGGCGACCTTCGAGCTCGCCTACCGGGTCACCGAGCAGCGCTGGGATGTTCTGCGTGCAGAAGCCGTCACACCGCGTGTCGGACTCTTCAGCGCCGCCGACTTTCCCTTTGGTATCTACGGTACGCTTGTCGAGTCTCCCCCCTTCATCCACGACCTGGACGGCAGCGCAGAGTGGTCGAATCGCCTCTACTTCCAGATGGGACACCTCATCGCCGACGCTTCCCGATGGTTGGAGACATTGCTGGCGACAGCCCTCGATCCTCAGGTCAACCCGCCGGCGGCCTTCCCCGCACTGACCGAGGTCGAGCGGGCACTGGTCCTCTACGCGGTCAACCGATTACAGGGCAAATTCACCCTCACGGCCCTGCATGACGCCTTTCACGACACTATCTCCTACAGCGCCCTCACCGGCGTCGCCCGTCGATGGGAGGAAGCCAGCCTCCTGACGGGGCGACCTCGTCGGGTGACGATTGCTCTTCAGACACTCGCCGCACCGGTGAAGGAAGACCATGCCGAAAACCGACCTTGATCAGCGATGCATCAACGCGCTGCGTGTGCTGGCAATGGATGGGGTGCAGAAGGCGAACTCCGGCCATCCCGGTATGCCCATGGGCATGGCCGATGTGGCCTATATTCTCTGGACACGCCACCTCAAGCACAATCCTCTCAATCCGAAGTGGCCCAACCGCGACCGGTTCATCCTGTCCGCGGGTCACGGCTCCATGCTGTTGTACAGTCTGCTCTACCTGACGGGCTATCCTATCTCGATGGAGGATCTGAAGCAGTTCCGTCAGTGGGGCAGCAAGACGGCAGGCCATCCCGAGTACGGCCCTGAGTTGGGCATTGAGACAACGACAGGACCACTCGGGCAGGGCTTTGGCAATGGCATCGGGTTGGCTATCGCTGGCCAGCATATGGCAGCCAGGTTCAACCGGCAAGGGTTCCCCCTGTTTGATCATTGGATCTATGCCATCGTCTCCGACGGCGACCTGATGGAAGGGGTAACACAAGAAGCCGCATCGCTGGCAGGTCATCTGGGCCTCGACCGCATCATCACCTTCTACGATCAGAACGGGATCTCCATCGAGGGGTCCACGGATCTCGCCTTCACCGAGGACGTCGCTGTCCGATTCCGGGCCAACGGTTGGCACGTTCAGACTATCGACGGTCACGATACCGACGCGGTCGATTCGGCCATCCGTACTGCGAAGGCCACCAAAGGCAAACCGCATCTCATCGCCTGTCAGACGCACATCGCCTATGGCAGCCCGAACTTGCACGACAGCGCAGAAGCCCACGGCGCGCCTCTGGGTGAAGCCGAGGTGCAGGCCGCCAAACAGGCCGTCGGCTGGCCGTCGATGGAGCCCTTCTGGCTGCCTGACGATGTCGTTGCGGCCTACCGCATCGCTGGCCCACAGGGCGAGCGCGCCGAAGCACTCTGGCGCGACCAGTTGACCAGCTACGAGCAAACCTATCGTGAAGAGGCCAGGGAACTTCGGCGCGTCCTGAGCGGTAAGCTACCCGAGAACTGGACGACGGCGCTTCCGCGGTTCAAACCAGGAGACAAGCCCGTCGCCACCCGATCCGCATCTGGTAAGGTCCTTGAATCGCTGGCCCCCGTTATTCCGGAGCTCGTCGGGGGTTCTGCAGATCTTGCGCCCTCAACCCGCACCTATCTGAGTGGGTTCGGCGACTTCTCAAGAGATGCGCCACAAGGCCGGAACCTCCACTTTGGAGTCCGCGAGCACGGCATGGGCGCGATCCTCAACGGAATGGCACTCTATGGCGGCCTTCGCCCCTACGGAGCCACGTTTCTGATCTTCTCTGATTACATGCGACCATCGGTTCGGTTGGCAGCCTTAATGGGACTGCCAGCCATCTATGTGTGGACACACGACTCGATTTTCGTGGGTGAGGATGGACCAACTCACGAGCCGGTCGAGCAGATGATGTCGCTGCGCCTTATCCCCAATCTCACTGTCATCCGTCCCGCCGATGCCAACGAGACGTCAGCCGCCTGGAAGGTCGCCCTGGAACGCACCAGCGGCCCAACGGCCCTCGCGTTGTCGCGGCAGACCCTTCCCACGCTCGCGGAGACTGTGGATAAGGCGATGGAAGGCGTGGAGCGGGGAGCTTACGTGCTCAGTGAGTCGCCTCTCGACCGCGTCGACATCATTCTGATCGCCACAGGCTCTGAAGTCGCAGATACCCTGGAAGCACAGAAGCTACTCTATGAGCAACGCATCGGCGCGCGCGTTGTGAGTATGCCGTCGTGGTCGCTGTTTGACGAACAACCTCTCTTCTACAGGCTCAATGTGCTGCCCACCCACGTCATCAAGCGCCTGGCCATTGAAGCTGGGACACCCATAGGTTGGGAACGTTACGTGGGCAGCTATGGCGCGGTCGTGGGCATCAACCGTTACGGCGCTTCGGCCCCGGCGGCGCGCCTCAAGGAGGAGTTCGGCTTCACGGCAAAGCGCATCGCGGAGCAAGCGCAGAAGCTTATGGCGGAGTAGCGCAATGCCTGAACCTCCCGAGAGCGTGGGGGCAGACCTGAATCGGACAAAGCCCGCTGTCACCGGGCACGGGTTATCGAGGCTTTGGCTCCCCGCACTTTGGCTGTCGGCATTCCTTGTCTATGCCGCCACCACAGCCCGAGACGTCCTGCCGGCGGACAGTGGTGAGTTCCAACTCATTGCCGCAGGTTGGGGGATCGGCCACCCGCCCGGCTATCCCCTCTACACGCTTGTTTCGGCGCTCTGGGTTCGATTGGTTGCGGTTGGGACGCTGCCCTACCGGGCCAATCTGCTGAGTGCAGCGCTGGCAGCCTCCACATTGGCGGTGCTGGCAAAGGCTGTCGCGCTATGGGCGACGACGCTCGACGCTGCGCCCCAACGCGCCCGTGGCGGCGGGATGCTCGCCGCGCTGGCCCTGGGCACGGCGTCAACCTTCTGGGCACAGGCGACAACCGCAAACATCCGGATGCCCACGATGCTCTTCGTTGCCTGCGGCTTTCTCGCGCTGGCACGCTACAGGGCTGCAGGTGATGCTGCCAGACCCCGGCAACAATCGCTCATTGGGCTGGCCATCGTAGCAGGCCTCGGCGTGGGTCACCATCCCTCCCTGGCCTTCGTCGCCGTGGGCTGGCTGGTCTACCTCGTATGGCTGTCGCCCCGGCTGCTCATCCAGCCCCGGAACTGGTATCGAGCAGCCATCGCTGCCGCCGTGGCCTGGTTACTCCCGCAGCTCTATCTTCCACTGCGCGGGGCAATGCAGGATGTTCCACTTAACCCCGGCGGACTTGCCTCGTGGCAGGGGTTCTGGGATCACGTCCTTGCCCGTGGCTTCAGTGGCGACATGCTTGCATATGCGACGGCACGCGATCTGGCCCTGCGGCTGCCACTGCTGCCTACGCTCTTCCGTATGCAATTCCCGGGACTCGTCCTTGTCGCGATCGCGATCGGCTGGGTCTGGCTACTCTACCGCGACCGGGGCATCGCGCTGTCACTAGTCGCAGCCTGGCTGGTGCAGACCACTATCACCATCACCTACCGTGCGCCCCAGACGGTCGAGTACCTGATGCCGGCCTACGTTCCCATGGCGCTGGCGCTGGGCCTGGCGGCTGCCGTGAGGCCTGCACCAAAGCTGGCAACACTGCGTCATCTGACCGCCGTGGTTGCGTTGGCTGTTCCCATCTCGCTGGCAATACAGCTTCCAGGCCACGTCCGGGACTTCGCCGTGCTCGCTACCGATACGTCAATTCGCGCTCGTACCGAGCCACTCCTGGAACAGGCTCCTGCCGATGCCACGATCCTGGCGGACTGGCATTGGGCCACGCCACTATGGGAACTTCAGGCAGTCGAAGGCCGCGCGCCTGGAGTCACTGTCACCTATGTTCACCCCGAGGAAGAACGCGCCTACGACGATGTGTGGTACGCTCGTGCGAACGCAGCCGGTAACGCTGTGCTGTTCACGACTCACGCTTACGCGTGGGATAAGTGGACCGCTGCCCCCGTCGGTGGCGGCTATCGGCTCTACCTGCGCCCCTTGACCGATCTACCCACCGAGCTCGGCTTCTCACCTGCGAAGGCCGACCTTGGACCGGTGCGCCTACTGGGCGTGCGGTGGTCGGGCGTTGCCCAACCAGGCGCCACGATTGAGCTTCAGTTAGCGTGGCAAGCCACAGCCTCTCAAGCGCCGGCCCCTTCATTCGCAACACGCCTATGGGATCGACAGGGTAACCTGGTGTCGGCAGCCGATCGGTCGCTCGGCAGCGGGGTGCTCGATGGCGAAGTCAGCTTCGCTACTCTGATCCACCAGTTGCCGTTTGACAGGTGCAGTCCTGACCTCGTCGCCACTGTGGGAGTGTACACCGTCTCCGAGACCGGATTTGAGGATCTCGGGGCAGTCTCGCTCCCGCCCATCAGTGTCACTTGCACCTTCCCCACGTTGCCCACCGAGCGGGCATGGCCGGGCGCAGTCCTCGGTGGAGGGCCATTCCTCCGCGGTGTCGACTACGACGTCAGGGACGACGGCTCGGCGCTCGCCCACCTCCACTGGTGCGGCCCTGGACTTCCGGTTGTGATCGCGCAGGGCGAGACCAAGGTAACGATCGATGCGCTTGGGTGGGGCCGTTGCCATACCGTCGGGATCCCAATACGCGCGGGCAACGCGCTGCAACTCACGCTATCCCGGACAGACGGCTCGCCTGCGAGGCTGGCGTCCTTGCCAATCCCTGCGCCAAGAGCCGGCGAGCGATATCTGCCCTTCGGCGCCGAAATGGTTCTCGTTGGCGAGACGCTCTCCTTGGGTGACGCAACCGATGCACTCCTGACGCTCCGATGGCGTACCGCTACGCCGAAGGTCAACGACTATGCAGTGAGCGTCCGTCTACTGGATGCTGACGGGAACTGGCTTGGAATGCACGATATCCAGCCC
>JAXDDP010000154.1:0-27506 GCA_034676785.1 Anaerolineae bacterium
GGGCCGAGTTCAGCACCAACATCAAGCAGGAGATGGAGACCCGCGAGGTGGAAGAGGCTCTGTCCGAGACCAAGGCGCTCATCGGCAGCGCTGAAGAGGCCGTCGCCACGCTCAAGACATCGGTGAACGACGTCACAAAGACCGTCGAGAGCGATGTGTCGACGGCGGGTAAATCGCTGAAGAGCCAGGCGGCTGAGAGTGCCGCGGCGCTGAAGGCTGAGACTGCGTCGATCGCCACAGCCGAGTTGGACAGCGCAGCGGCCGCCCTCAAGGATGCCGAAAGTGCAATCGACGTCGTTGCGGATGCCGTGGAGGCCGGCGATGCCTTAATCGCCCCCGAATGGACCGAAGCTGATCCAAATGTGTCACTTGCAGACCGAGTGCCCGACGAACTCCCCGATGAGGTTCCCGCTCCATGACTACCGATGAACGCGCAATGGGTCTGTTTGACCATATCATCGAGCTCCGCCAGCGCCTCTTCTATGCTGTTGGCGCCCTGTTGATCGCCACGATTGTCTGCTCAATCTTCGTGGACACGATCGTTGGATGGTTGGTCGCCCCACTCCAGGGTAGCACCGTCATCGTGCTCAGCCCGACTGAGGCGCCTATCGTCTACTTCAAGGTCGCTCTAGCGGCTGGCTTCGGGGTCTCACTGCCGATTATCCTCTATCAGATCTATGCCTTTGCTGCCCCCGGTCTGTACAAGAGTGAGCGCACGATCGTGATCACGTTCATTCCGGCAGCCATCGTGTTCTTCGTTCTGGGCGGAGCGTTCACGCTCCAGGTCCTTATGCCTCTGAGCCTTCCCGTGTTGATGGGGTTCCTTGGCGAGGTCGTCGAGCCCAGCTATTCACTCGAGAGCTACCTCTCCTTCGTCACGACCCTTGTCGTCTGGATGGGCCTCATCTTCGAGACCCCTCTCCTCGTGTACATTGTCGCCCGGCTAGGCCTGCTCACTGCCAAACAGCTCTCGGGAGGGCGGCGGGTCGTGTGGTTCATTGCCGTGATCTTTGCTGCTGTGATCACGCCCACCACGGATCCTGTGACACTGCTTCTGGTGACCGGCCCCTTCATTCTGCTCTATGAGCTGGGCTTGATCCTGGCACGTGTTGGAGCGCGGCAGCACGTCCGCGCCAGCCAGGACCGCGAACGGGCTTTGGAATAGTGGAGGTAGCCCGATAGGGGCGATGCCGTGAAGGCGCGAAAGATTCTGGGCACATTCCTTAAGTGGCTAATCGTGCCTGGTGCCGCGAAGGTTCCTCCGCTCCTGTGGCTGCTGATCATCGGCCTTCTCGTCGTCCGTGCATATGGTGAGGAACCTACACCTCCTCTGACGGGTGCCGCCGAGCGCATCGTTGTTGTAACAGCGACTCCTGCCCCACCCCTCGTGTCTGCAACCCCAGTTATGCCCGGTCCTTCTCCAGTCGCGGGGGGGACGCTGGCGTTCTCGATGCGACACGCCGGCAATAGCGACATCTATCTGTTGACTCAGGAGAGTGGGCAGCTGCTCCGGCTCACTCACGATCCGGGAGATGATCGCGACCCCGCTTGGTCCCCCGATGGGCGTTTCCTGGCCTTTGCATCACGGCGAGGTGGTGGGTGGGACCTCTACACCATGGAGATGACCTCCGGAACCGTGCTTCGTGTCACGCGGACTCAGGTCTTCAAGGCAGGCCCCTCTTGGTCCCCGGACGGTCGCTGGTTGGCCTATGAGAGCTATCGGGACGGGAATCTCGACCTGTACGTGCTGGACGTCCAGTCGGGTGAAGAGCAGCGGGTGACGCACGATCCTGAACCCGACTACTCCCCCGCTTGGTCACCTGATGGGCGCCACATCGCCTTCACCTCGTACCGTGACCAGAACCAAGACCTCTATGTACTGTCGTTGGACGATGCCAGCGTCACTAACTTGACCCGGACACCCAACCAGAACGAAGACTATGCGGCTTGGTCACCCACGGGCGAGTTCCTCGCCTACTCCGCTGGCGTCCGTGGCGGCGAGACGATCTGGCGCATTCCCTTCGATACGGAGGCCGCTGCTCGTGGCGAGCTGCGACCTCTGCTGTTTGGTGTGGGTGGTATGCCAACGTGGTCACCCGATGGTCAGTCCCTGGCTTTCGTCTACCGCCAGGAAGCGACCACCTACCTGATTGCCGCAGACACGCGGGGATGGGGGCTCACACAAGAGGGTTTCAGCTCCTCCGATACGATGGGGAGACCGCATTGGTACGGAGGTCGGATCGACCCCGGTCTGGAGGCTCACCTCGCCGAGGGCAGTGAAACCGATGCAACGGCAGCCACCTCCCAGCTCTACACTGAATTGCTGATGGCAGCCGATGCTGACGTCTACGACCTGATCGACCTACCCAATGTCAATGGCAGCGACCGCGCTGAGAGGCTCAGCGATCGTGTGAATGATAGCTTCAATGCCCTTCGTGAGCGGGTGCTTCTGGAGACCCAGTGGGATTACCTGGCGATTCTGGGCGATTCCTGGCGCCCGATGAACCATACACCGCGCCCTGGTCAGGGACGGATCTCGTGGCACGTCTGCGGCAGAGCCATCGACATCAACCAGGGCTTCCTGCGCACGGGTGACATCGAGCTCGTCCGGGAGGATGTCGGCGGTGTCACCTACTGGCGCGTGTTCATTCGAGCACGTGCTCAGGATGGCAGTCTGGGAGAACCACTCAGGGTGGCTCCGTGGAGCCTGGATGCGCGCTCGAAAGGTGGGTTAGCTGCTGCCCAAGGCGGAGAGCTCAAGCCGATTCCGGCAGGCTACTACGTCGATTTCACGACACTCGCCGCCGACTATGGTTGGGAGCGGCGGAACGCTCTGTCCAACTGGCGAAGCTCGTACTTCGACATCGAGTGGTGGCATTTCCAGAAGACCGAGGGGATGAGCTGGTACGCCTGCATGACGGAGCTCTACAGCGAGGAAGAGGTCGTCGCATCTTACGGCACCTTGCCGTGGTGGACGAAGCGTCCCGAGTGGGAGATTCAGGGACTGCCCTGATGCGTCGTGCCCCTCGCAACAGCGGCGCGTCCTGACCTCACGCCAGCATCTGGGCCACCTTGGCAAGGATGCTCTGCCGGAAGCTCGTCGCTGCGAAGCGCTCCGCATTGCGCCGACAGGCTGCAGGGTCGACAGGGCGCATCTGGAGTGCTTGTATGGCCTCGATGAGAGAGGCAGCGCTCGGTTCATCGAAGAAGGTGCCAGTGACACCGTCGATGACGGTGTCCAGCGCTCCCCCACCCCGGTAAGCGATCACGGGCCTGCCTGAGGCCTGGGCTTCGAGCGGTGCGATTCCGAAGTCCTCAAGACCCGGAAAGACAAAGGCCCTGCACCGGGCAAGCAGCCCGGGAAGCTCCCTGTCCGCTACACGCCCAAGGAACTTGATGGTTGGTCCCGCAAGGGCCTCCAATGCTGCTCTGTCGCGCCCCTCCCCCGCCACCCAGAGTGGCAAGTTCAGGTCGGTGAACGCGCGCACGGCGAGATCGATCCGCTTGTAGGGGACCAGCCGTGAGACTACCAGGTAGTAGTCATCCGGCCCTGGCGCGGGCGCGAAACGGTCCACGTCCACGGGGGGATAGATGATCTCGGAATCGCGGTTGTAGTACTCACGGATCCGCTTCTGGATCTCCGTCGAGATGGCGACGAAACTGATCGTGGGGCGTTGAGCCACACGGTAGTCCCAGTGCCGCAGCACAGCCACGACGGGGGCCAGTAGGACGCGCAGCGCCGCCGGGAGTTGCTCGCGCTCGGCGTAGTGGTTGAACTGCCAGACGTAGCGAGTCGGAGAGAGGCAGTAGCACAGTTGTGGCGTGGTTCCGGTCTGTACGCCGTGGCAGAACCCGCTCTTGTTGGTGATGACCAGATCGTAGGGAGACGGTTTGTGTGCACTCGGCGTTGGCCGTCCCAGGCGCATCGAGCCAAACGCCAGCGCATACAAGGGGAAGTAGGCCTGATGCCGCCGGTGGATTCCCGGCAGGCGATCCATCCAGGTTGTCCGGATGTCCCACGTCGCATAGTTGGGTGGCAGCGCCGTGTGCCACACCATACTCGTGTAGACGGGCGCGTCCGGAAAGATCCCTACGAGATGCTCCAGTACGCGCTCAGCGCCGCCATACTGGTTCATCCAGTCGTGAACGAGAGCGATGCGAGCGCCCCAGTCGGCGCTATGCAGGAGTTCCACCCTGACGTCTATCCAATCCGGGCTACTCGCAGCACTGCGCTAGCCGGTTACGAAGAAGCCGTGTATCGCTGCTTGGGCCCACCGCAGCACGATGTTGGGGTAGATGCCGAGGAGCAACACGGCCACCACGGAGACAACGATCACGGCCCACGTCGTCACTGGCACACGCACCGTTGCCAGTCCGTGATCGGAGTGCACGAACGTGGCCTGGATAATCCGCCAATAGTAAGCCACCGAGATAACGCTGTTGATCGCGGCGATGACGATCAGCCACCCGCGACCGGCTTCGAGCGCCGCCGTGAACAGCCAGACTTTGCCTATGAACCCTCCTGTCCCGGGCATCCCAAAGAGCGATAGCACGCTCAGGATCAGGGCTGAAGCGAGGATCGGCGCACGGTGGTACAACCCCCTATACTCGGTGAGATCGTCACTGCCCGAAGACACGGACATAACCGTGATCGCCGCGAAGGCACCCAGCTCAGCCATTGTGTAGACCGTCAGGTACAACATCAGCGACGCCAGGCTCTTCTCCGTACCTACTGCCACCGCGATGAGGGCATAGCCGACCTGCGCGATGCCGGAGTACGCCATCAGACGCTTGATGTTCGTCTGCCACAGGCCGATGAGATTGCCGAGGAACATGCCCGCGACAGCGAGGAAGGCGACCAAAGGCCAACGCCACCATTGGCCCAGCGTGAGCGTCTCCGGAAGCATGAGCATCGTGAGCCTGACCAGGGCCGCGAATCCTGAGACCTTGGGTATGATAGCCAGTGCGGCGGTCACCGGCGTCGGTGCTCCTTCGAAGGCGTCCGGCAGCCACTGATGGAAAGGCGCCGAGCCGATCTTGAACGCGAAGCCGGCAAGGACAAACGTGATCGCCGGAACCAGAACCGCGGGCTCGATGGGATGTGAGGGCAGCCAGACCCATTTCCCCGCAAGCCCTGCTGCTGTCATCTCGTAGTCCGCAGCTCCCGTGACCCCGTATAGCCAGGATAGACCAAACGCCATAACTGCGGATACGGCCGATCCATAGATCAGGTACTTGATCGCGCCTTCCGTGGAGCGCTTGCTATCGTGCAGGTACCCGGTGAGTACATACCCGACGATGCTGACGAAGTCCACGGCCAGGATCAGCATAATCGTATTCGTGGACGCGGTCAGGACGAGCGCTCCAAAGCCGAAGAGCAGCAAGCCCGCATAGTAGAACCCCGGCTCCTTTACCGCAACCCTGACGTACGCCTCGCTGATCAGCGCGATGAGGGCCAGCGCAGCCAGGACGAGACGCCACGTATAGGCGGTGAAAGGATCATAGGCCAGGACAGCGAGGACCCGGGTGACGTCATCCCGACCCGGAATGAACGAGGTAGCGCCGCTCGCGAGGATCGCCGCCAAGGCCAGCCACCAGGCAATCCGAACGACACGCTCAGGCCTGACCACGACCAGATCTGCCAGCATGATCAGAAGGCTGCCGGCAAGCAGGCAGATGGGCGGAAGCAGATACATGACGGGAGCAGAAGGCGTCAACGCAGTAGCTCCCTAACGTATGACAAAGCTACGCAGCAGCGTCATCGCCGCAGCATTGAAGGTGTTTACGAGAGGCGCCGGATATACGCCCAGCACCACCATCAAGATCACGAGCGGCCAGACGGTCACTTTCTCCCACCACACCAGATCGGTGAGTTCCCCCCACCGTGTGCGGTCGAGCGTCCCAAGAAAGAGGTACTGCACGATCTTCCACAGCGTGTAGCCGGCAGTGAACACCATCCCGATGACACCGATGAACGCGGCAACGGGCATCAGGCGCATCACGCCGCGGAACACGAATAACTCACTCCAGAACCCCACCAGGCCTGGAAGCCCAAGAGAAGCGAACGCTGTCACCAGGGTGAGGCCATAGAAGGCCGGCAGGATTGTAGCCAGGCCTCCAAACGACTTAAGATCACGCGTGTGCGCACGCTGGTAGATCATGCCGACAAGGAAAAACATCGTACCCGTGATGATCCCATGGGCAAATTGCTGCATGGCCGCGCCGTTGATGCCAGAAGCCGCGGCATTGACTATCTGGGGATTGGTCCCCTGGCCCCACGCGGCTGCCGCGGCAGCAAGGCCAAGGACGACGTAGCCCATATGGGCGACCGAGGAATATGCGACCAGCCGCTTGAGATCCCATTGTGCCATGCACACCAATGCCCCGTAGACGATGCTCATCAGGGCCATCACCGTGATGATCGGAACCTGGAGGGCGAAATAGTGAAATCGTTCCGGGAAGAGTGGCAGGGCGATGCGCATCATGCCGTACCCGCCGAGTTTGAGCAACACGCCCGCGAGCAGCACGCTTCCGGTTGTTGGCGCCTCCGTGTGCGCATCGGGCAGCCAGGTGTGGAATGGAAAGACTGGCACTTTGATGGCAAAGGCAACGAACAGAGCCCAGAACACGATGGTTGCCCACGTTGGATCGCCCGCGAACGGGCGGGCAGCCGAAGCCTCGAGGACATTGAATGTGCCGGTGTCGTGGTAGACGGCGAGGATCCCCAGAAGCCCGAATACGCTGCCAGCCAGCGTGTAGATGAAGAACTTGATGGCGGCGTACTCGCGGCGGGGCCCTCCCCATACACTGATCAGCAGGAACATTGGGACCAGGCCCACTTCCCAAAATACGTAGAACAACACAAGGTCGAGCGATAGGAAGACCCCCAGCATGCCCATCTCCAGCAAGAGGAAGAGCAAGGTGTATTCCTTGACGCGCTCTTGAACGGTGAAGCCGCTGTAGAACAGCGCCAGCGTTGTGAGGAGGCCTGAAAGGAACAACATCGGGGCGCTTAGCCCGTCCACGCCCAGCGTGTACATCAGGTCGAGATCCGCTATCCAGGGATAGTTCTCGACAAACTGCATCTTGCTGGCGTCCTGGCGCACCACCATGACCCAGACGTACGTAGCCAGAAGCAGCGACGCCAGTGCAAAGAGTACCCCGATGAACCGGATCACGCCTTTCCGCTCCTTGGGCACAAGGAGCACCAGAAGCGCGCCCAGCAGTGGGGTGAACAGTGTCATACTCAGCACAGGAAGGTTCATCGCAGGTTGTCCTCCGACCTATATACGTTGAAGAAGCACCAGAACTGCAGCCAAGAGAATGATGATCATGAACGCGTTCCACAGATAGTCGGGCAGGAGCCCGCTCTGCATCTTGCGCGACCATCTACCAAGCGCACCGGTGACGCGCGCGATCCCATTCACGAAGCCATCTATCAGCCCGCCGTCAACAAGACCAGAAGCATCGGAGGATGCGCGGCTGGCTCCGGTCACACCCTTCACGAAGCCATCCACGAGCCCCATATCCAAGCGCAGCGCCATCTGCGCCAACACACGGCTGAACTTGCCTACCCACTCGACCAGTCGGTCAAGCAACCCACGGTCAAGCTGATCCGCCGTCGGCGCGATCCGGCCCGCCTGGCCGAAGCCGCGACCGAACGCCACAATGGGCGCATCGATGACGCGCCTATCAAAGCTGGCGGAGACGCGCGCCAGCGCTTCTGTTGGCCCCGAAATCAGCCGGCGGTAGACCGTGTCAATGTAGAATCGCTCGCCCATGGCACGATACAGCCATCCGAGGCGCACCCGGGCCATCGCGGCCTGAACGGGATCCGTCGATGATTCGTCGAACTCGGCTCGTCGCCGCCCATAGGTCCACCACCCCAGAACCAGCCCTCCCAGGCCGAATGCGACGCCCAGAGCCAACGGCTGCCACGCGAACCCGTGCCCCTCGGTTGCCCCGTGCACCGCCTCGCCCAGGCTAGAAAGCGACTGGCTTACGAAGGGCCCAAACCAGCCGGGGCGCGATCCCCCCAGGATCGGGAAACCCTCCGGAATGCCAGTCCAGCCGAGACCAACCGCGAATACGGCCAGTACCAGGAGCGGGATCGTCATCACGGGCCTGTTGTCGCGCGCATAGACTGCTGCTCGCGAGCGCGGCTGCCCCAGGAAGACCAGGCTGATCTGACGCGCTGTGTAGAAGCCGGTCACTGCTGCCGAGCTAACCAGGATCCAGAAGATGACGCGATCAAGGCTCCACGCCTGGGCCAGAATCTCATCCTTGGACCAGAACCCTGCGCTGATCAGCGGAAAGCCTGCCAGTGCCATTCCTCCTGCCACAAAGGCAAGCGCAGTGAGCGGCATGCGGAAAGCGAGGCCACCCATCTTCCACATGTCGTTGGGGCTGAAGTCCATCTCCGCCGCGTTCTGCGGGATGGCGTGTCCGAAGGTGTGCTGGTGTCCGTGTTCGATGCCGTGGATCACTGATCCAGCAGCCAGAAAGAGAAGCGCCTTGAAGAACGCGTGAGTGATCAGGTGGAACACAGCGGCAGCGTACGCCCCGATACCCACCGCGGCAACCATATAGCCCAGTTGGCTGATCGTTGAGAACGCGAGGACGCGCTTGATGTCGTTCTGTGCAATGGCCACGATCGAAGCGAAAAGTGCAGTGGCTGCCCCAACTGCCGCAATGGCGGGGAGTGCCTCAGATGCCTGAAGTAGCGGGAAGGCCCGGATCAGCAAGTAGACCCCAGCCGATACCATCGTCGCGGCGTGGATGAGGGCCGATGCAGGTGTTGGGCCCTCCATCGCATCGGGGAGCCACACGTGGAGTGGCAGCTGGGCGCTCTTGCCCACCGTCCCGCCGAAAAGCAGCAACCCTGCAACGGTTGCGACTGAGACGCCGCCAATGAAAGGGGCTGACGCCAAACCTGCGATCGTCTCCGGGCGGAAGAGATCGCGATAGGCTAGCGAACCGGTCTGCGTGTAAAGAAGCACCAGACCCAGGACCAGGAACAGATCACCGGTCTTGGTCACCAGGAATGCCTTGAGCGCTGCGCTGACAGCCGCGGGTTTCTCCCACCAGAAACCAATCAGCAGATACGAGCACGTGCCCATGATCTCCCAGAAGACGAACAATGTGAGCAGGCTGTCGCATAGCACTGCGCCGAGCATCGCGCCAGCAAACAACGTAATATACGCGAAGAACCGGCTGATCCGCGGGTCGTGGCGCATATAGCCCACGCTGTAGATGAAGATCATCAAGCATACGAAGCTCACCATCGCCACCATCACGATAGCGGTTGGGTCAAGATAGAGGCCTAGCCACGCCTGTTCCGTGCCCAGCCTGAACCATGGCAGCAGTGCTACCTCGTAAGTCCCAGCCGCGGACACCATCTGCCAAAAGAGAACCTGCGACACGACAACAGCCCCTGCGATAGCCAGGATCGCTACGGCTTGGCTCAGGATTCGGCTACGATGGGCCCACAGCGCGATTATGATGAAGGCCACAAACGGCCCAGCTGGAATCAGCCATGCAAGGCTAGATATCGGCACCATAGTGACTTCGCGAGTCAGCTCCTTACAGAGCGAGTCCCCAGGCTATCCCTGGAGCAGGTCGATTTCCTCGATCGTGACGGTGTTCTCAGTTCGCCAGATCGCGACAGTCAGCGCCAACCCCAGCGCTGCCTCTGCCGCTGCCGTGGCATAGACAATGATGGCAAACGCTTTGCCCGTGATCCGGGCCGGCTCCATAAACCGCGCAAAGGCGACGAGGTTGAGCACAACCGCATTGAGCATCAGCTCAATCGACATCATGATGACGATGAGATTGCGATTGGCCAGGATGCCGTAGACCCCTATGCAGAACAGGGCGGCGCCCAGAATCAGGTACCAGGACAGTGGAATGCCCGTTATCACTTACCTACCGCTCCCTCCCAAGGAATAGCGAACCAATCAGCACGACGGTCATGAGCACTGAGACAACCTCGAAAGGAAAGAGATAGCCACCCGGGTCCACCAGGGCGGCTCCAAGCAGTGCGAGTGACTCGCCAGCGACCGGCAAGCCTGGCTCCGTTGGCAGGTCCAGCTGTACGATGGTCCACGCCATCACGCCAAACAGGGAGGCTGACACGATCGCCGCCGACCATCCATTGTTGAGTGGCCTGCTGTTGGCACTCATCGCGTTCTTGGTGACCATGATCGCGACGACGGTCAGCACGGCGATGCCGCCGATGTAGATGAAGAGCTGGATGCCCGCCATGAAGGGGGATTCCAGGAGCATGTAAACGATGGCGACGCAGAAGAAAGAGCCGATCAGCCAGAGCGCGGCGTGGAAAATGCGATGGCTGGTGACGACTCTGATGGCAGCCGCCACCATCGCGCACCCGACGATCAGGAATACGAGCTGGCCCAGGTACATGGCTAGAGAGACCTCATGGGTTGACGACCGGCGGGCGCCTGAACGTTCGCCGCTGTCGTGTGGACCGAGACGTTTGGCTCAGTACGGCAACGACCAACAGGCCCAGCAACAAATTCGCGCCAAAGAGGCCTGCCGCTCGTTCCCATCCTCCTGTAACCCCCACGGTTGCCATCGCCTTGTCAACAAGCGCCACCGTGAGCAGTTCAGCCAGCCCCAGCGGCACCAGGAATTTCCAGTTAAATGCCAGGACCTGATCAATGCGCAGCCGTGGCATCGCTGCCCAGAACAGCACCAGCACGTTGAACACGAGCAGTGCCTTTAGCATCAACCAGACGATTCCAAGCAGTGGCACCTGATCGACCCAAGGTCCCCGCCATCCCCCCAGAAACAGCACCGAGAAGACCACCGATGCAGTCAGGTTGTTGATGAACTCGCCCAGGTAGAAGGCACCAAACATCATCCCGCTGTATTCAGTGAAGAAGCCCGCCACAATCTCTGAGTCTGCTTCGGCCAGCTCGAAGGGCAGCCGCCCAACCTCTGCGGCGCTGGCCAGGAAAAAGACCAGTGCCGCTACCGGTGCGACCAGAATGTAAGGCACATCCTGCGCTCGGATGATGGACTGGAGCGATAGCGATCCCGAGAGCATGACCGGAATGAGCAGAGCAAGCACCTGAGGAATCTCGTAGCCTACGATCTGTGAGACCGCGCGGAACGCTCCGACTTCAGCGTACTTGTTGCGCGAGCTCCAGCCGGCCATGATCATGGAGAAGGGCGCCAGCGATGATATGGCTACCACGTAGAAGGCGCCGATGTCCAGGTCGACGACCTGCAGGCCTGTAGGTCCAAGGGGAATGACGGCCCAGACGGCAATGGCGACGGCGACCATCAGGACCGGAGCCATCACGAAGACCCCGCGATCCGCTCCGGCGGGAATGATCAACTCCTTCGTCAGGATTTTGATCGCGTCGGCAAAGGTCTGGAACAGCGCAAAGGGCCCAGCGTAGGTACCCGCATTCGTTGGGCCCAAGCGGTCTTGCATTCTGCCAATGACCTTGCGCGCTTCCCAGATCAGGAAGATCACGGTTACGAGCGGGAAGACCGCCATCGCTACGGCACCGAGCAGGTAGCGTAGCACGCTGTCCCACACGGCGGTCACGGCCCAGTCTCCACGGTGTCGGGCGGGCACGACGCCCAGCGACCTACATCCATTCGAGCCACCTCTTGCGCCACACGTAGATCAGGCCAAAGCCGAGAATGCCGACGAAGATGGCGGCCTCGAGAACTGCATAGAGCGTGAGTTGGTTGTAGGCCAGTGCCCAGGGGAAAAGAAACGCTGCCTCGACGTCAAAGGCCAGAAACGCGAGCCCGAAGAGGTAGTACTGAGCTTTGAACTCAATCCACGTCTCGCCGAAAGTGGGATTGCCGCTTTCGTACACCTGTTGCTTGAGTGGATTGGCCTTTTTTGGGCTAAAGAGCCACGCCAGCGCTATCGGTGCGATGCCGAAGAACACGGACACAAGCAGGAACAGGCCGACGACGGCGTATGGATGAATCATCCCATGACCTCCAAGTGGCACCAAGCCATTATAGCACCATTGTGTGCCCCATCAAATGCCACTGTCAGTGCACGGTGCACGGACACCTACCCATAAAACCAGACAACGGGGGGACCGTCCCCCCGTTGTCTGGTTAGTTCTGCGAGGCAGTGTGAGGATGCTTAGTGTTTGTCTCTGTCAACGTGCTCCTGCCCGCCCTTCAGCGCTCGCAGCAGCTCGTCACGGCGTCGGGCTTCGCGTTCCTGAAGCTCACGATCGCCCTTCAGCGCGACGATAAGGTCGCGCCGCTTAATCGCACGCTTGCGCTCGATCTCGACCATGCTGGCTTTGTCATCCGCCAACTTCGCTAGGGCTTCGATCCAGGCGCCGCTCTGCACCGGTTGGTGCCGTACGCGCCACCGTTCGACCCAGATGGGTAACTCGCTGGCATTGGTGATACGGGGCAGCGATTTCACCTGCGTCACGCCCTGCGACTGCAGGACCACTTCCTCCATCTCGATGATGGGCTTTACAGGACAGATCTGCATACATGCTCCGCACTTGATGCAGTAGTAATCCGCCAGCACCAGCTCACCATCGTCGTTGACGTGCAAGGCACGCGTCGGGCAGATGTCCGCACATGCGAAGCATCCTTCCACGCAGGCTTCCCTGCGCAGCGTCACTGTCCCTTCCCAGGGTTGCTCCACAGTGAAGGCCCCGTCGCTGGCCACCTCGCACTGCCGGCAACGGATGCAGTGCGGGTAGTCGATGACAAGCGCCTGCGCTTCCTCGTCGTAGCTGATCACGTCCGCCGGGCAGTTGTCGATGACGAAGTCCTTCAGGCTCCAATCGAAAACTGTCGGATCGAACGTGTTCGACTCGATCAACTCTGGAAAGGCTTCGTACGCCTGCACGGGCAAATAGCGCTCGCCGTTCAGCGTCAATGATATCGCGTTGACCGGGCACATCGCGACGCACATACCGCAGAAGACACAGGTCTGTGGATCGACATCCACTGAGAGCTTGGTCTCCAGACGGCCATCAACGACCGTGCCGCCCGTATGCGTGAGTGCATCCTTGGGGCATATCTTGGGGCCGATCTGACAGCCCACACAGCGCTCCAGATCCCAAGTCAGCACGTCATGGTGCGTGACCATTTTCCGTTCCAGGGTCAGGCTCGTGTCGGTCCGATGCTTGAGTGTTGTACCACGCTTCATATCAGCTCCTCAGAAACCTAGGCGTGCCAATAGCTCACGCGGCGACACCATATGCCGCTCGAAACCCAACTGCGACGCGTCAAGCCCCAGCGCCAGCCCGATCAGTTGTGTGAAGTAGAGCACTGGTAGGTCTAGAGGCCGCCCCACCGCGCGTTCTGCCTTTCCCTGATAGGCATCAAGCGCTGTGTGGCACATCGGGCACGCCAGCGTCACGACGTCTGCGCCAGCTTCTTTGGCCGATTCCAGGACATTCCCGGTAAGCCGGGCGGTCACATTGGCGTGTGAGATTGCCATCGCGCCGCCGCAACACTTGGCCTTCATAGGATAGTCCACCACCTCGGCACCCAGAACTTGCATGATGTTGTCGAGACCGACGGGTCTCTCGGTGCTGTCGAAGCGATCCTTCGGCCGCGTCAGCATACATCCGTAGTAGGATGCGACCTTCAGACCGGAAAGCGGCTTCTTCACGACGTGGCACAGCGTGTCCAGCCCCAGCATCTCGAGGATGACGTAAACGGGATGCAGCACTTCGACATTGCCCGCAACGGTCAGTCCCTCACGCAGGTGCTCGTTCACGCGATTCCGCAGGGCGCCATCTCCCGCGATGCGGAGGCTGGCACGTCGCAGGTTCCTATAACAGCCACTGCACGGTGCCAGGATCTTGTCGCAGCCTTGCGCCTCAGCCAGCGCAAGGTTGCGAGCTGGCAGCGTTACCGCTGTATCGGCATGCTCGACATCCGCGTGGACAGCGCCGCAGCACGACCAGTCCTCGAGTTCCACCAACTCTACACCCAGCCTGGGAAAGGTCGCCCGGACTGAGATATCGTACTCTTTGGCACCGGAGAGCAAGCTACACCCGGGGTAGTATGCGAAGCGGAGTTGGGTTGTCACGATGCCCTCCCATGTCTTAGCGCCGCCAGAATCGCCGTCATGAGTGCGACAAGCCCCCC
Organism: Anaerolineae bacterium; assembly: GCA_034676785.1. GTDB lineage: Bacteria > Chloroflexota > Anaerolineae > B4-G1 > SLSP01 > PWVB01. The sequence goes on from JAXDDP010000154.1 coordinate 14,125, forward strand.
TCCAACCACGGCATCCCTTGTTCTCTGCGTCGGTTTCCGTCGCAAGAGTCGCGATCCAAACCTCAACTTCGTGGACTCGACGACGCCGATGGTGGCAATCTCGTGGGGGTTCTTCACCCGCTCGGGCCTGAATGGAAGCTTCCCTTTGAGCAGCATCTTGATGCCCAGCGGCACCATACCGATGAGCCCCACCACATCGAGGACTCGAGCATAGTATCTCACGAGCAGTTCGGGCTCGAAGAGCCGTCCGTGCGTCTGTAGCGTCTGCGCGAACGAATGGCCAAACTCAGCTTCCTTGTCGTGGGCGTAGCCCTTCTCGGTAGCCATGCGGCGAAGATCGGCCATCAAATCGGTGATCTCGATGCCGCGGGGGCAGCGATTGGCACACGAGTAGCACGAGACGCATCGCCACGGGTCCTTGCTTGAGAGCACTTCGGCTTCTTTGCCGGACTGGATCAGATACAGGATCCTCCGCGGGCCATATTCCATCTCGTCGATGACCGGGCAAGAGCCTGAGCACGTGCCACACTGGTAGCACTGTAGCACGAGCTTCCCCCCTTGGGTGTTGAGCACTTCGGCCAGGAAGGGGTTCATGGTGTCAGCTGCCATCACTCACCTCCCCCCATACGTGCCATCTGCTCGACCGGCGTCGCAATCCCCTGGAGTCTGGTTGCTTCGCTCAGTCTCAGCACCTCCGCGACACCGGGCACCTCGCCCATCCGGCGCAGGAGTCGTGTCAGTTGCGGTTGGGCGGCTGCGTTCTCCGCGGCGACGCGCTCGACGCCCAGTTCGCGAACCTTGTCGCTCATTTCGCGCATGATGCGCGCCCACTTCGCCCCTTCAGTCGCCGAGACAGACTCAACCCGGAACCGACCCTCTGTGAACCCCAGGTTCGTCAGCTGCACTGCCAACTTTGCCATGCGCTCATCGGCATGCTGTCGCCCGGTGATGTAGTGGCAGTCCTGCGGGTGGCATCCCGAGACCAGCACCGCACCAGCACCCAGTCTGAAGGCCTCCATCACGAAGTCCCGGTCAACCCTGCCTGCACACATCACCAGGATATTGCGAGTGTTCGCCGGGTACTCAAAATGGCTCACCCCCGCGTTGTCGGCGCCCATGCCGCTGCACCAGCGGCATGTGAATGCCAGAACCTTTTCCTCAGGGCGATCCGCTAACAACGCGTGGACCTGGGCCAGGATCTGCCCATCCGTGAAGTGGTGCTGCGTGATGGCGTTGTGCGGACACTCTGCTACGCACGTCCCGCAAGCGTGGCATTTCGCGGAGATGATCTTCGTGGGCTGTCCTGTACCCGGGCGGTTGTCGATGGCCCCATATGGGCAAGCGTCGTAGCAGATCGTGCATTTCCCTCCGCGCGCGTTGATGCACCGGTCGGGATAGACGTAGGCGACGATCGGGTCGATCTCCCACTCATCGTGCGAGAGAACCCGCGCTGCCCGTCCAGCAGCGCCGCTCCCCTGCCCCACACTCTGTGGGATATCCTTGGGACCCTGTGCCGAGCCCGCCAGATAGATGCCCTCGGTTGGGGTGTCAATCGGCTTGAGTTTTGGATGTGACTCGAGGAAGAAACCATGCGTGTCGGTGGGCACGGTCAGGACCCGCGCCAACTCCTCGGAACCGTCCGATGAGATCGCCGCTGTCGAGAGTCCCACCATCTCAAACTCATACTCCATCGGGCGCCCCAGGCTGACGTTGTCGGCGCGGACGATGAGGTTCTTGCTGCCGGGTATCTCGCGTATCTCGGATGGCCGCCCCTGGACGAAGTGGATGCCCGCCTCGCGTGCGCGCTCGTAGAACTCCTCATAGGTCTTTCCCGGAGCGCGAATGTCGATGCGAAAGATCGTGATGTCCATGTCCGGGTAGAGCCACTTCAGGAGCATCGCGTTCTTGATCGTGTACATGCAGCAGAAGCCACTGCAGTACTCGTTGTAGCGCTTGTCCCGCGATCCGACGCACTGGATCAGTCCAAGGGTCTTCGGCGTTTTCCCGTCCGAGGGGCGCACGAACTCGCCAACGGTCGGCCCGCCTGCGCAGTGCAGTCGCTCGATCTCCATCATCGTCGTCACGTTGTCGTAGACGCCAAACCCGTATTCCTCGATCTCCGTCGGGTCCCACATGTCGTATCCAGTGGCCACGATGATCGTACCGATATCGAGCTTGATGAACTCCGGCTCCTCGGCGAAATTGATGGCTTCGAGCGATCCACACGCATCGACGCACTTGTAGCACTCGATGCAGGCGTCGCGATCAATGGTGTACACCGATGGCACAGCCTGCGCCATCGGGACATAGATAGCCTTTCGCGGGCCGAGGCCTTCCTCAAACTCATTGGGCACATCGATCGGGCAAACCTCGGCGCACAGGCCGCACCCGGTGCACCGATCCAGCAACACGTAGCGCGGCTTGCGCTCGACCGTGACCTGGAAGTTGCCGATATACCCGTTCACCTCCCTTACCTCTGAGTAGGTCAGGAGGTGAATGCGCGGGTTCTTCCCCACATCGACCATCTTGGGTGCCTCGATGCAGATGGAGCAGTCCATGGTTGGGAAGGTTTTGTCGAGCTGGGCCATGCGGCCGCCGATCGTTGGCGTCTTCTCGACCAGGTAGGTGTCAATCTGCATGTCGGCGAGATCCAGGGCTGCGCTGATGCCCGCAATCCCGCCACCGATCACCATCGCGCGTCTCGTGACGGGCACGTGGAACATCTCCAGGGGCTGGCCGTAGCTGATCCGGGCGACTGCAGAGGCCACAAGCTCCTTGGCCTTTTCGGTTGCCGCTTCCTTCTCGTGCGAGTGTACCCAGGAGTCATGTTCGCGGATGTTTGCCATCTGGAACAGGAAGGGATTCAGGCCTGCTTCAGAGATACATGCCCGGAAGGTCGGCTCGTGCATCGCCACGCTACACGCCGCGACGACCACACGATCCAGCCCGTGCTCCTTTACCTCGGCCTGAATCAGAGCCTGTCCCGGGTCCGAGCACATGTAGCGGTGCTCTTTGGCGATCACGACCCCGGGCAACGTCTGAGCATAGTCGACGACTTCCGGCACCGCCACGACGCTGGCGATATTCGAGCCACAGTGACAGACAAACACACCAATCCTCGGGCCGCTGGTCTCCAGGGGCTTCTCGTCTACCACGAGTCTGTACCTCCCTCAGTTGTTCGAACGGGTGGGCGCATTACCGCAGGGCCTCTTCGGTCACGAGCTTATGCCGCGCCTTCTGTGCACGCTGCTCAGGCGTGGTAAGCTCGAGGGCGTCCTTCGGACACCAGAGCACGCACTGTGGTCCTTCCTCCTCGTCCTCGCACTGATCGCAAATCTCGGCCAACTTCGTGAGGGGATTGATGGAGATCGCGCCGAAGTCACAGGCCTCGATGCACCAGGCACAGCCATCGCAGAGCGTGGCATCGATATGAATGATGCCCGTATCCGGATCCTGACTCAAGGCGTCGCGGGTGCAGACGGTCACACACGGTGCATTCTCGCACGTCCGGCAGGCCACAGCGGTAATCAGGATCTCGTCCACCCTCACAGTACGGATGCGACTGCGGTACGAGTTGTACTCACCCGTCTTGGTGTAGGAGCAGATGTACTCACAGAGTTGACACCCGATGCACTTTTCGGGATCACAGGTGATGTTCTTGTACCTGGATGTCGACGTGATCATTATGCGCCTCCTATACTCCGATCTCTTCGGCAACGTCGTCCATACCGAGGGAAATGAGCTTCTCTTTCGGGATCAACCCATCCTTGGTCCAGCCCTTCGCCTCGTAATACAGGTTCTTCATGTACTCAAGCTCGTCCTCTGTCACGACGTACCCGGCCGATGGACCCTTGGTCATTGGGTCGTGGTGCCACCGGTAATTCAGGGCATCATCACTGCGCGTCCAGCCCTCACGGATGTTGAAGGCCTTCTTGATCGTGAATGCCCGTTCACCGATCAGATCGACATCGTCGTAATCGAAGTCCCAACCTGTCGTCGCGTTGATGAGTGCTGCAATGGCAGGCCAGGCGCCAGCGCGATCGGCCTTTCCCGTGAATGAGCGGCGGATGAACTTGCACAGCGGGAGCGTGTCGTAAACGGCCGCGTACTCCTCCGAGTCCTTGGCAACCGCACCGCGTGTCTCGTCCACGGTGAAACGGTTGACCTCGCCCTTGATGTCCGGGTCATACGCAGCTGTGCGGTTGTGACATCCGCCTCGGGTGCCCACGGCAAGCCCCAGTGCGAAGGTCTTCAGCCCGCGTGCGTCGTAGCCGGGGTTCTCCAGACCCTTGACGTGCATGGCCCATTTGTAGGACTCGGTCCCGCGCTCCCTATCGATCTGTGCGCTTGCACGTTTTGTCCCGAGGGACAGGAGTGCGCCGATGCCCTCACGGTCACGGATCATCTCGGAGAGCGTGACGCCCGCATCGGCATTCCCGAAGTTGGGTTCGAATCCCTCCGGGTACTTGGCGCAACGGAAGTCCTCTTTCTTGAAAACACCGCGCTCGAACGACTCCATCGTCCATGATACGGTCACGCCGTTGCTCATCGCGTCCTGCCCGCCTGAATCGCAGACTGCAATCATCTTGATGATCGCGTTCATATCGCTGATGCCGCAGTTCGGGCCGTTTGCATAGAGACACTCGTACTCAATCCCCGTCATCGCGCCCGCGTAGAGGCCCTGTTTGGCTGCCGACACCTGTTCACAGGCGATGGGGCACTGGGCGCAGGCGATCTTCTTCACCTTGTGGTGTTCCTCGAGGTACTCGCCGCTGACGTCCTCGGCAAACTCAAAGACGCCCTCCTGGTAGTTGCGCGTTGGGAGCAAGCCGAGCTTGTTCATGTTGAGCACGTTCGTTGCCGTGCCCAGTATGCGGTACTTCGCTGTGTCCGGCCCCTGTGCAGCTTCGATCGCAGTGAAGGAGATCTTCATAAGTGTGGCGGAATCGGCAACGCGGACGCCTTGCGTGCCCCGGATCGACAGCGCCTTGAGCTTCTTGCTGCCCCATACCGCACCTTGGCCTGTCCTTCCGGCCTGGCGCCCATCATTCGTCACGTTCGCGAAGAGCACGCCATTCTCACCCGCCGGCCCGATGGTCGCTGAGCGCACCTGGTCGTCCATCAGGTCGTCGCGAATCGCCTCCTCGGTTTCGTATGTCCCCATCCCAAGGTATTTGTCCGCCCGCCTGAACTGCACGCGGTTATCGTCGACGAAGACGTTGACCCAGTTCTCGCTCGCCCCGTGAATCACAATGCCATCCCATCCCGAGCGCTTGAGGGCCACCGAGAACCAACTGCCCGATAAGCTGTCACCAATAAAGCCCGTCATCGGTGACTTTGAGGCAAGGCCGTACTTTGCGCCCACCGGCACCGGCGTGCCGGCGAAGATGCCGTTAGCGATGCAGATCGGGTTCCCCGGTGAGAGTGGGTCACACCCGGGCTCAATGTTCTCCCATGCCAGGCGTGAGGCCATTGACACACCACCGATGTAGATCTTGTACCACGTTTCCGGCTTCTCTTCGGTCCAGGTCTTGCGGTTTGTCAGATCAATATGAAGTATCTTTCCGTGGTATCCATACATTTGGCGTACCTCCTAGGTTTTTTGGTGAGTGGCGGCTGCTATTCGGGGCTTCGGGCAACGCTGTCCCTCGTGAGAGGCCCACAGCGCACTAAATGGGGTCGAGGCGCAATCCAAGGGCCGCGCCCTGGGGGCGGGTGCAGGCCGGGGTCCAATCGCGGCACCGCTGCTATCCCCCAGCAAGGATCGACATCAGAATCAGGCGATCCCCGTCCGATGGACTCTCATCCATCTGGCCTGGCTGGATCATATGACGCCCGTTGAGGTTGAGCATGTTGGAGGACTGCAGCGATCCGTAGCTCGGGTGGATCACGTCGCCGACAAGCTCGGGGTGCATCGTGCCCAATTGCCGAAGGATTTGCCTGTAGGAGCAACCTTCCTCCAACGTCAAAGGCAGATGTGCGCGCTTTGTCAGGACGCGGGCCAAACCGGCGAACTCAACGGTGACTTCCATGGATCCTCCCACGTTATTGGGTGCCCGAAGGTCGCGGTGCCGGGTCCGGGACCTCCACAGCGGCCCCTAGATTATACCCAGTTCCGCACGGGAATCCAGCTGTGATGCACCATCGCAGTGCAACTCATGTGGATCCGCTGCGGGCACACCTGCCAACGAGGCGCGCCCGCGGCATAGGTGTCCCTGTGGAGAGCCGCCCATCTGACTTGGCCGGCTCTCGGTGCTGAACAGCGCTTACCGCAGAGCAGCATGTGCTGCCCTGACCGTAACGCAGTCGAGTCTAGCTCTGAGCTTCGACATCCACGACCGTACCGGCATCGGCACCTGTCGCGCCCTCGTCCTTCACCATGGCCGGAGCCTGCAGTTGTGGTGGCTTCAGGTCCTGCGGCATAATGGTCTGGCCACGGAAGTATGCGCCTTCGTTCACCAGGAGTGACTTCACAGTCAGGTCACCCCATACGCGCCCCGTGTCGAGGATCTCTACCCGGGTCGCCGTGACATTGCCCTGAATGGCACCTGCGACCGAGATGTTGTTTGCCTTGATCTCGGCGCGCACCTTGGCACTCTCCGTGATGACCAGGTTCCCGGTCACCTCAATCGTCCCCTCGACGACACCGTCGACGCGCAGGCCACCATCTCCCTGGATGTCACCTTTGATGTGGGTGTTGGGGCCGATCGTGGACTCGATGGGCGATGAGGCCGGGCGGCTTGGCGCGGTTACCCGCGGTGTGCTGTCCAGCGTGGGTTGGGACTTGTTCTTTCCCCCTAGAAACGACATAGATGTCCTCCTTGAGTGATCACGCGCACCGGGCTACCGCGAACGTTGTGAGCTTCGATCTGTCCCGGTGCGTAGCAGACCTGCGCCGTTGCTGATCATAAGGATCTGCCGGATGATGTCAAGCCACTGCAGGCCAGCAGCGCTACGCCTGCGGCGCCCTACCCTCCACGACTCCACGAGCCTCGCTGAGCGCGCGCTGCTCGTCTGCGCTCAGGCTATAGGAGGAGCGCCAGTTGCTCAATGGCTTCGCATAGACGCGCATATTCTCGCCTCCGTGCAGGCCGGTGAGGATGGTACCACGACCAACGCTGTCCACCAGGGCAACCGAGAAGCTCTGGTCGCCCCCAATGCCCTCGAAGGCGCTATATCGCACGACACCCAGTCCCTGGACCGAGTGTCCAAGCACGGTCACCAGGGCTCTTTGTTGCTCATCGATGCTGTTCAGGCGTGCCTCGTGACTATCAAGCCTCGTCACGAGGGGGTGAAGTGCAGCCTGATCTGGCGTGGCAGCCAGCGCCTCGGAGATCTTCAACAGATCCTGGTAGCGCGAGGAAAATGCCTTGATTCGCTGTTCGAGCGTGTAGATCCAGTAGGCTGCCACGAATAGCAGGATCGTCGTAGCAATGACCCATGGGACCAGGATACCATCCATAACGACCTCCACTTAACCGATCTCATTGTATGACGCGCACGGCCCCAAGGATGAGGCGATCGCCCGTCATCACACCATCTGCGCCGAGCTGCGCGACTCGCCTGACGCTGCCCATCTCGTACAAGCCGACTTCGACCCAGTAGTCGCCCGACGGCATGTCCGCGGGCAGCACCAATCTGTAAGGGTCCTCGACCACTTGGCCTTCCAGCCACTTTGGGAACCACAGGTATGAGGGAAACGCACCGCCCAGGGGCGTGTAGTCGTGCCCCAGAACGACCTGACCCTGTCCATCGATCACGTGGATGAACACAGTGTAACTGGTGGTGGGTGGCGCGAGTACACGCCACACCAATCGCACGTGGATTGCCTGGCCTGGTCGTGCCGGCAGCGGAGCCTCCCACAGGTCCGACCGGAGGGCTGCCCCCGCGCGCGCCAGCGCCGATCTGAGAAGCACCTGGTTGCCGATGTTGGCAAGGCCTCGGGTGACCGCATCGGCGCGCCGATCAGCACCGGCCGCCGCCACCACTTCCACCTGCCCCAGCATAAGCGAGCTGGTGCCATCGTTGTAGGTCAACGTCCGGCGTGCTTCATCCATTTCGTCGAAGCGCAGTGTCAAGGGATAGGATCCGGGTTCGAGCATAAAGGGCACGTAGAGCTCGTAGCGCTCAACGATGATCTCCTCCGGAAGCCAGTCGGTTGACAGGTGCCGGCTGTCGGTTGTGAACCGCTGCTCGATGGACCCGAGTGTCACAGAGGGCATCACGATTGCGTCGATGGCCGTCCTGGCGCGCGTATAGAGCACCAGCGACAGGGAGCCCCCCTGGCCCACCTGTGTGCTGGAAAGATCGTATCCCAGCACATCGATCCTGCCATCCACGATGGTGCCCGTCAGCAGAGTCGTTGGCGCTACGCCTGCCAGAGCGGGGGGTTCGAGCACCTGGTAAAGCTCGTCCTGGGGCCGCAGTCGGAAGCCGAGGTCTCGCACGTCGCGACGGTAGGCCGTCAGGTAGACATCACCCAGCGGAAGGTTGGCGAACACGCTCTCGACCCACGGTTGTGCGCCCGTCACATAGACAGTCCGGAGGTCGGCTGGGCCAAGGGGCTCGCCTTCGACAAGCGCCTCATAGGTGTAGGGAGTCAAGTGCTCCCAGTCTGAGAGCAGTGCCGCGCCCTCACCCTGCCCGGAAAAACGCTGCTTCAGGTTCTCAACGAACGCGTCCGCTGCACGCCAGTTGCGTAGGGTGATCCTTGGGAGCGTGTGCCCCGCCTGTCCTGCGATGAGCGCCAGGCACACGGCGACGAGCGCCCGACCCAGCCACGGCCTGCGCGCCGCTCTCTGGACAACGCCCAGGCCCACGGCGAGAAGTACGCCCAGGGGAACGAACACGTTCAGCAGATAGGCCATAACGTCCTGGACGGAGTTGAGCGTGAAGAGAAGATGCCCCGATAGGTACCCCATCCAGAGCACGGCAACCTTCGGGTGAGTGACGACCAGCCCAATGAACCCCAGCACGATGAGTGCGAGGAAGGGCCAGCTGTATTGAAGGTGGAGCAGCGACAGGAACACGCGCCAGCGATCAGGTAGATCGGCCAGCCCAAAGTGAAAGAGATTCACCCGCAGGCCCTGTGCGGTGGCGTGGCGCAGGAAGCCATCCCAACTGGCCATATCAGTCGGGCCGAAGGGCACCTCAGGACTCCTCAGTGGAAAGTAGAGCCACGGCATCAGGCCCACAACGACACCCCCAACGCCCCCCAGAATCGCTCGCCACTCCTTGATGATTCCGGGTCTGGCGAGAAGAATGAAGAGCAGGTACGCGGGTATCCCCCACACCGTGATCGGGTGGTGGGTCACTCCGATGCCTACCAGCCACGCGAGGCCATAGAGCCAGGCGATCCGCCCCGTGCGCCACCAGCACACGAGGAGCCAGAGCTGTGTGACCGTGATGGCCGCGCTCACGATGTGCGCGTTGGCATGGATGCTGTGTTGCCAGACATCCGGCGCACTGGCGACGGCAAGTCCCCCCACCAGCGCTGAGCCTGCTGGCCACCACCCGGCCGCGCGCGATTCCCGATCGCACGCCCCAAGGCTCAGGACGATCGCGCTGACGCGAGAAGCGGCCCACGCACCCGCGCATGCAGCAAGCAGATTCGTGCGCCAGGCAACGCTGCCGACCGTGACGATCCGCTGCCATAGTCCGGCGAGCAGGGTGTAGAACGCATAGCCAGGCGGATGCGCGATGCCCCAGATGGCAGGGATGAACTGGTATTCCGAGGGATCGCCGAATAGGGTTCCGGGGGCCAGCGTAGCGGCATAGAGCGCTACGCAGAGCAGTAGCACGAGGACCACCACGAGGCTGTGGCGTCCCCGAAGGTGCCCGGCCGGTGGGAACAAGCGTCCAGCCATCGTAGACCGTTGCATCACCCGGCCATTATAGCATGCTCTTGTCAGCCCTGACCCGCTGGCTATAATCACGAGAACCTTGTGCGGGAGGGGCTACCGGCCCTGCGTTTCTTGCGGTCGCTGCTGGAACCTGCGGATCGTGTGGCCCATTTCTAGGAGAGATCTCATGAGCGATCGTCGCTTGACGTTTACTGTGGGTGGAGTGGTCCTGGTTGTCGTCCTCTTGGCATTCCTCGTCTGCAGCTGCTGCGTCTGTCTGGGCGCAGCGTACCTGTTTATGGATCGTGACGGGACTTCGACGTTCCCGCAGCCAACACCCTTCTTCTGGCAGGATGACCCAACGGCGCCCGATCCCGAGGCGAATGTTCCTGCGCCGACGCTTGCGCCGCCGCCCGATGAGGCTGAGGAAACCTTGGTCGCCCTCGAGACCGCGATCCTGCCGGATGCCGATCTTCACGAGCTGGCAGTCCGCTATCGCGGTGTCGACGCTGACACGCTGCGCATTGTCAGTGCAAGCGCTACCCCCTACTCGGTCGGCGATGTGCGGACGTTCAAGGCCTCAAATCTTGATGATGACCTCAACTTCGAGCTGGACGCAGAGCTTGTCTACAAGACGGACCACGTCTACATGTGGATTGAACAGGGCCTAAGCTACGATCCTCAGGATATCGGGGAAGCGGCTGACCTGTTCGAGGAGCATACCTACCCCACCAACCGCGAGTTCTTTGGCTCAGAGTGGACGCCCGGCGTCGATGGAGACGTCCATCTGAGCATCCTGCACGCCTCAAACCTGGGAAGCACCGTTGCCGGGTATTTCTCGAGCGCCGATTCTTATGTGCGTGCGGTTCGCGAAGACTCCAACGAAGCCGAGATGTTCTACATTCATCTTGACAAGGGCACGCAGGTTGGCGATCCCTTCTACAATGGTGTGCTCGCCCATGAGTTCCAGCACATGATCCACTGGAACAACGATCGCAACGAGGCCACCTGGCTGAACGAGGGTTGCTCTGAGCTCGCGATGGAGCTTAACAACCGCACCTACTCCGGTGGTACGAGCGCCTACGACGTTGGTGGGAGCGAATTCGCCTACCTCGACCGGCCCGATACGCAACTCAACACGTGGCCCGAGGTGAGTCAGACTGGCTCCGCTGCGGCGCACTATGGGGCGTCCTACTTATTCATGAGCTACTTCCTTGACCGGTTCGGCGAGGATGCCACCAAGGCGCTCGTAGCCCACGACGCGAATGGCCTCGAAAGCGTTGATCTGGTGTTGCGAGATTCGCTGGGCCTCGATCTGACTCACGAGGATATCTTTGCCGATTGGGCCGTCGCGAACTGGGTCGACGACACGTCCATTGGCGATGGTCAGTATGGCTACGACGAAATCGATGTGTCCGGACCATCCACGGATATGTCTCATTCTCGGAGCACCACTTATCCGGTGACGCGGCGGAGCATGGTGGCACAGTACGGCGTCGACTACATCGAGGTCGATGCGCGGCAGCCGTTGAACCTGACATTTTCCGGGAGCACACAGACACGACTCATGGCGACCGATGCGCACAGCGGTAAGTATCTCTGGTGGTCGAATCGCGCTGACGAATCGGCGCCCAGGCTGACGCGCGTCGTCGATCTGAGCGAGGCTGCAACGGCCGAAATGAGCTTCTGGGCCTGGTACCACATCGAGGAGGGATGGGACTACGCCTACGTCGCCGTGGGCACGACGGCGAGTGGCACGATTCCCGATGACCTGGCCGACCCGGAGATCACGTGGCATATCCTTGGGGATGCTTCCCTGGGATGCGCGCGCACAAACCCCAACAGCGCCAATCTGGGATGCGGATTGACTGGAAGTAGCAATGGCTGGGAGCAGCTCTCGGCTGACCTGTCCGACTTCGTCGGGCAGGAGATTGCTGTCCGCTTCGAGTACATTACTGATGCGGCTGTGAACCAGGCCGGGCTCGCAATTGACGATCTGGTTGTGACGGCCGATGGCGTTGCCATCGTCGATGAGGATGTGGAGGATCAGGACCCGGCCTGGATTGCAGAGGGATTTGTGCGCCATGCCAATGTCTTGCCCCAGCGATGGCTTGTTCAGCTCATTGAGTACGGTGACGGCGGAGAGATAACGGTCACCCGCTTGCTCTCGGGTGGACAGACATCCGGTGAATGGACCTTACCCTTGGGTGAGACAGCCGAGTCTGCCGTTCTCGTGATCTCGGCAGCGGCCCCTGTGACCACGGAGTCTGCCCCCTATGAGTACTCGCTGACCGTCGCGCCGTAGGTAGCCTCGATGGCACTCGGGACTCAGCTCGCGCGCCGGCCGATTGCGGTCATCGACTCCGGTGTCGGTGGACTATCGGTGTGGCGCGAGATCGTCGCACTGCTGCCCTCTGAGTCCACGATCTACCTTGCTGACCAGGCGCACTTGCCCTATGGCCCACGACCGATTGAGGAGATACGTGGTTATGTGATCGCGATTGCCGCGGCGCTGCTCGGTCTCCAGGCGAAGTTGATCGTCGTAGCATGTAACACAGCTTCTGGGGCGGCGCTCACCACACTACGAGAGACGTTTCCGGACGTTCCCTTTGTGGGGATGGAGCCAGCCGTGAAGCCCGCTGTTGAGCGCACCCGATCGGGCGTCGTGGGAGTGCTGGCGACGCCCACTACGTTCCAGGGCGATCTGTTCAGACGCCTGGCGGACCGGTTCGGCGAGGCTGTTGCCATTCACACACAGACCTGCCCTGGACTGGTCGAGGCGGTTGAGGCTGGGGCCGCGCACTCAGTGCAGACTGAGAGTCTGTTGAGAGGGTGCCTGACTCCCCTTCTGGAGCGCGGAGTCGACCAGCTCGTTCTGGGGTGCACCCACTACCCTTTTGCATCGGACCTGATCTCCAAGGTTGCAGGACCAGCGGTCGACATCATTGATCCCGCACCAGCGGTGGCACGCCAGGTGCAGCGCGTGCTTACCAGAATGGGCATGCTCACGCCAGAGCACGACCCCACAACCCATACCTTTGTGACATCGGGCTCACCATCATTGTTTACAGACCAGTTGCACAGCCTGACGGGTCTGGATGTACCAGCGCAGTCCGCTATCTGGGGAGATTCTTCACTTCGCATAGGCTGTATTTTGTTAAAAGAAAACGAGAATGATAGGTCAGGCCTGGGCTGATATGACTACGCGAAGCGCTTGGCCTGTTTGAGGCGTTGATCTTGCTGGCGGAACCCCTGAGCGGTGATTGCGAAGCGTTGTTGGGGTGCACCCACTTGCTTTGCTGCTGGCTCACTTAGCTGTGCTTTGGTTGACGGATGATTCTGCGTATCTATACTCAGTGCTTGGCCTGCGCTAATCGGTTGTGCCGTGGCCGGCTTGTGGGCTCACGGTTCTCACGTGGAGCTTGTGCTCGATGAAGCTGTCTAGGGTTGCTGTTCTACGCATCGGATTGCTGGGTGCGGCAGTCGTCGCCCTGCTGTTGCTGGCGATGACATTGTCGCGCCTCGAGATGGATCCTGGGG
>JAXDDP010000156.1:0-18292 GCA_034676785.1 Anaerolineae bacterium
TACGCGAGGTTCGGGATCTTCGCGAGACTGCGGAGATCCAGGAACTGCTGGCGTGGCTGGGTGAGCGGTATGCCCTTGATGCTCTATCCGCCTGGCACACGATCGACTACCTGATCGGGCAGATTGCGTCGGCGGGCGCCATCTCCTCCGATCGAACGATTGTGGTTGAGGTCTTCGATGACCCGGTAGGCGACGCACGGTTGGTGGTGCACTCGCCCTTCGGTGGTCGGGTGAACGGCCCCTGGGGGCTGGCTCTCGCCGGTGCATTCCGGGAGCGCACCGGCGTCGAGATCGAAGTGGAGACCAACGACGACGGCATCCTACTGCGGCTGCTCGACTCGGACGCTGACTTCCCCATCGACCTGGTCTCTGAGTTGGGCCCCGCCGAGGCGCGCGAGCGGATCCTGCGGGAGCTGCCCGACTCGGCCGTCTTCGGCGCTCACTTCCGGCAAAACGCGGCGCGCGCGCTGTTGCTGCCAGGGCTGGGCCGCGGCAGGCGCACGCCTTTCTGGCTGCAGCGGCTGCGCGCACGCGATCTGCTGCAGATTGTGCGGCGCTTCGACGACTTCCCCATTGTCGCCGAGACCTACCGTGACTGTCTTCAGGACGTCCTCGACCTTCCCCATCTGGAGGAGATCCTCCAGTCCATTCAGAACGGCGAGATCCGGGTCGTCCCGGTCGAGTCGTTGACGCCTTCGCCGGTGGCGCAGAGCCTGCTCTTCGACTTCGTCAGCGTGCGGATGTACGAGTGGGATGCGCCCCGGGCAGAGCAGCAGCTCCAGACCCTGGCGGTGAACCGTGACTTGCTGCAGGACCTGCTCAAAGACGTCGCACTGGATGACTTGCTCCGGCCTGAGGCGATCCAGGCCGTTCGCGATCAGCTTCAGCACACGGCTCCGACTGCGATGGCGCGCAGCGCTGAGGAGCTGGCTGTGCTCCTGCAGCAGATGGGCGATCTCTCTTCGAGCGAGGTCGCGCAACGGGCATCGGTTGACCCCGCGGGTTGGATTGCGCGCCTGACCGGAGAGGGTCGCGTGATCGGATTGGAGATCCCTGTTCTGGTCGCGGGCTCGGGACGCCACAGTCACGAGACCCGCTGGATTCCGGCGGAGTACGCTGACGACTACATCCGTGCCTTTGGCCTGCATCCAGAGGGTGACGTTTCGTCTGATGATGCCACCGTCGACGTGGCGCGGAGCTCGATTCTGCAGCGATTCCTTGCCCAGGCCGGGCCGGTAACGCTCGAGAGGATTCTGGCGCGGTACGCGTTTCCACGCGAGTGGCTCGAGAGCCAGCTGGATGCCCTGATCGAGGCGCGCGAGCTCGTTCACGGCCGGTTCACACCGCGACAGGAGGCAGGAGACGGCGCCGGAGCCGAGTTCGTCGACCGTCGCGCGCTCGAACAGATCCACCGCCGGACGATGAGCATCCTCCGTAGTGAGGTGCAACCGGTCTCCTTTGCCACCTATGCTGACTTCCTGGCGCGATGGCAACACATCCACCCAGCCGAGCGGTTGGGCGGCGAGAGCGCTCTGACTGTGGCGTTGCAGCAACTGCGTGCTGCTCCCGTCGTGGGGCGTATCTGGGAGCGGGATGTTCTCCCTCTCAGGCTAGACGCCTACCGACCTGAGGACCTCGATCTCCTCTGTCAGGGTGGCGAGCTCGTGTGGGTGGGATCTGGCGGCGCTGATCCGAGACGGAGCCGTGTGCGGTTCCTGTTTCGAGGAGAAGGGCACACCTACCTTGAAGGAGCGCCTGAGGATCTAGGCGACATAGGTGAGGTGCCGCAGGCCGTCTACGAATTCCTGCGTTCGGAAGGTGCTGCGTTCTTTGGCGATCTTACCGGCGCGCTTGATCTGGACGCGGAGGCCGTTGAGAGTGCCCTCGTCGATCTGGTCATGGCCGGTTTGGTGACGAACGACAGTCTGGAGGCTATGCGTACGATCGTGGAGTCGGCGACGCTGACGCCCTCAGGGTCACGCGGCGGCTCCGGCAGTGGGGCTGTCCGGCGTACCCCGAGCGCCCTGGAGGAGGAGTTGGCCCGGCGCCGTGCCGATCTGGGCCTTGGGTCAGGACACGTCACGCGGCTATCGGATCCTGCGCGCTACCGTTCGGCAAAGCAGCGTGTCCGCCACCGTCTGGAGCACCAGGGGAGTGCTGCGGGGCAGCCGGTCGCATCGCGGTGGGTGGGCAGGTGGACGCCGGTTCACCGGTTCGGCGTTATGGGGAAGCCGATCCCGGTGGCGGAGCGTGCGGCGCGGCAATCCCGCCAACTCCTGGCACGCTACGGTGTCGTCACGCGACTGAGCCTTGATGAGGAGGCTGGTGCCTGGGATTGGTCCACGATCTACCAGCACCTCCAGCGGATGGAGCTGAGAGGGGAGTTGCGGCGCGGCTACTTTGTGCAGGGGTTGCCCGGGCTGCAGTTTGCGCTTCCAGACGTTGTGGAACGCCTGCGGACTTTGCGCGATGGGGCTCTGCAGGACACGTCTGTCGTTGTGATGAACGCTTGTGACCCGGCGAACCTCTATGGGCCAGCGCGCGAGGACGGACCTGTCGACGGGTCTGGACGACCGCTGACGTTCGCCCGGTTGCCTTCCACGTGGCTCGCGGTGCACCGTGGGCTGCCCTTGCTCGTGGTCAGCGGCACCGGGAGCGAGGTCCTGACGCTCCAAAACGCCGATAGCGGGCTCCTGCAGTATGCAGCAGGAGCCCTGTTGAAGCACATCGGACGCTTTGAGCGTCACATGGTGGTGCAGCTCTGGAACGGTGAGCCTGTCCTCGATAGCCTGGGGGCATCGATCCTTGAGGCCCTTGGCTTCCGAAGGAGCTACCCTGTGATGGAGTGGGACCGGAGCGTCTAGAGCCTGACTTTGAGCACGATCTTCTTCACAGGGATGGGCTCGTCGAGCGCCAGACCTGGTGCATGGGCGTCGGCAGGGTAGAGGATCATGGCCTCGCCTGCGTGGAGGGGCACGAAGACGGCCAGCTCCGCCGGTACGACGCCGTGGATCACGTCCTTGTCGGGATTGTACTCGTCCGTTGGTTGCAGGGCCTCGATCGGTGCCCACCCGAAGGCCTCTTCTCCCGCGACCACGGCCTGAACGTCGATGTAGCACCGGTGCGCCTCGAAGCGTGGTTGGTCACTGTGAGGCTTGCCGGTATAGGACTGCACCAGGGCATAGACTTCCGCTCCATCGATGTCGACCCGTCCGTCAGGCAGATCCTGCCCAAGGACCGACGTCAGCCAGGTCATACCCTTGCGCATAGCTTCCGAAA
Source organism: Anaerolineae bacterium (assembly GCA_034676785.1). Taxonomy (GTDB): domain Bacteria; phylum Chloroflexota; class Anaerolineae; order B4-G1; family SLSP01; genus PWVB01. The sequence goes on from JAXDDP010000156.1 coordinate 3,280, forward strand.
ACACAGCCTGTCCAGCCATCTCTTCAATCTTCGCGATGATCATGGTGTCTTACCTCCTGATAGGTTGAGTAGGATTCGATCTCAGTAGGTACAGCGGTTGGCTTCATCGACGAAGGCCTGGATGTTGGCCGGGTCGCCGAAGAAGAAGTGATCCGATGGACAGCAGATGTAGCCACCGTTGGGACAGGCCTCGTGACACTCGCGGACCAGCCGGGCTGCGGTCTGGGGGGTGCCTTTCTCGAAGCCTGCATTCTGGTCGAAGCCCCCAATGAAGAAAAGCCGGTCACCCACGCGCCGGTTGGCTTCGGCAAGGTCCGTGTCCGCGCCCATCGACGGCGGTGTCATCGTCTCCAGGCCGTCCGTGCCGTTCTCGGCGACGATCTCCAGGAGCGGCATCAACCCACCGCAGAGGTGGTAGACCACCTTGGTGCCCGCCTCGTGAAGCGCCTTGATCTGCGCCCTATCGTAGGGCAGGCAGAACTCCCTATGGAGCTTGGGGCTGATGACAGTGGATGAGCCTGCGCCACCCCCTGTCTCCACCAAGTCGAGCTCGATCTTTCCTGCGGCCTGGATGACGTTCAGTTTCTTCTCCAGGAGCGTCTCCATGACATGGTGCACCCACTTGGGTTGGTCGAGGGCTGCGTAGATGGCCTTCTCGGTGCCGAAGAGCGTGCAGAAGTCCTGCCACGGACTACCCTGTCCGAAGCCGTAGAACCCACCACGGACAATACCTCGGTCGCCGATGCGTTCCTTGATCCGCAGGATGTTGGTCCAGTCCACTGCCACGGGCACCGGCACATACTTCTCCCACAGCGCGAAGTCATGCTCGTCCTTGATGATGTACTCGGTCGTCCACGGTGTGAACTCGTTTCGTTCGATCGTCTGAGACAGGGTACCCTCAGGGGTCCGGATGACTTCCTGTTTGATGCCCGGTCCAAGGTCATGCACCGTCACTTGCCACTGCGAGATGGCCTCCGGGCTGTAGATGAAACGCGGCCCATCATAGATCACCCAGTCCATCCCGGGGAAATGTTCGTAGGCCCCGTACTGATCGCATCCGCCCAGGTAGGTTTCAAGGTAGTAATCCATCCAACCATGGACCTGGCAGGGCAGGTGGTCGGGTGTGCCGTTGTTGAGCGCGGTCAAGAGCCGTTCGCGCGATGTCATCATAGTGTTGGTCTCCTGAGATCTGTCTGCGCCACGCGAGTGTCGGGCAGAGGGATTAGCGTCGTACTACGTCCATAGCGATATCGGCCCATTCCCACAGCCGTTGGGGCTGGTAGCGGACGGTGCTGATATCCTTGAGGATGAACTCAACGGGCGCGTTGTAACGCGCACATGCGTCGCGCGTCTGTTCCAGGTCGGCCCGGACGGCATCCGCGTGGAACACATCTCCCGCCAGGAAAGCAGGACTGGGCTTTCGCGAAAAGACGAAGTCGCGCCCGATGCGCTCGGCACCCCGGTCAACCTTCACCCAGGGGCTCATGGAGATCTTGCGCAGGTTGGGGATGGCGCGGACGATGTGCAGCTTGGTGTCGAGGGGCTCACAGCAGCCGTAGTAGACGAGGCCAAATCGCTCGTACCATCGTGTGGCGTAGTCCAACTCGAACGTTTGGTGCATTGCCGGCGAGACCGAGGCAAAGATCTGGGCCATCCCCATCGTCCACAGGTCCTTCGCCCGCGGGCATTGTGGATTGAACCCAGGGGCGGGAAGCTCGTCGGTGTAGGCGCCAGTGCAGTGAATCAGCGATTGTGGTTGCCCCAACAGCCCTTGCGCTTCGAGTTGGTCGAGCAGCGACAGGTAGGCATTGGTCAGGCGTGCCATGAGGTTGTGGACGAAATCCGGGCGGTCGACCAGATCGACGAGCGAGGCTTCGACGCCGTGCCATTCCACGATGCGGTCCCACAAGGCGAAGCCCGGATGCATACCCTGCATGCGGACGTCGAGGATCCCATCGAAGATCTCGTGAGCTTGCGATGCGGCCCGCTCCGTGGCTTCTGCATCCAGCCAGACCTCGGGCATGCGGATCTTCTCCAGGTCCTCTTCGGTCTGCAACTGGTCGATGTAATAGTGTCCGACGACGTCATTGGCCGGATCGAGCACAGCGACATCCTCGAGCGGGCTCATGCCTGGGTACGTGCCACTGATCTTCTTGGGGATGTCGATCCACGGATCGACGACCATGTCGGCCCGCATGTGGTTCCAGGCGTAGAGAGTCCGGCGCAGGCGTGTCTCGAGTCCCTGACAGAAGGGGTCTTCGGTCCGCAAGGCGAGCTCGCCGTCGACGTCCATCTCGTGCCAGGGGATCTGGTCGATCAACACCATGGGGCGGGTGGGTCGCAGGCCGTTGAGCGCCTTCCAGAGATTGATCGTCTCCTGCTGGATGGGTAGCGCCGCGATCTCGGCGACGCGTGTCCCTAGCTCTCTCAGGATGGATTTGTCGCTGTCGGAAGCAGCCATAGCACCTCCTGGGCAATCCGGGCCGATGGGCGTCTTGGAAGCCTCAGATCCTGGCCCATTGTAGTCCAGTTTGCCCAGGAAGCAGTTCGTGGATCCTTCGGCAGGTTCTGCGCTATGCCTTGTCCCGAATCGCGATCCAGACCGCGGGTGGGTAGTGTTCGAATCTAGCCGGCCATCTCCGCCAGGCATGCGTCGACATCCATCCCCTGCCCCAGGATCTCGTCGAGGTGCACCATCCAGTCGCTGATGGGGATCGACTGCGGGCATTTGGCCTCGCACTCGCGGCAGGCGATGCAGGCTGCGGCCTTCTGCTCGGGCGCCATTCTGTCGTAGCGCCGGCGTGCCTCGTCGATCCTGTTGTACATCACGCCGCGGTTGAGGATGTCAAAGAGCTCGGGGATCTTCAGATCAACCGTGCATGGGAGGCAATACTCGCACTTTGTGCAAGGGATGGGGCAGAGCTCCTGGTACTTGGTGCGCGCGCGGGCGATCAAGTCCTGATCCGCGGCGGTCATGTTGCCCACCCCATAGCGCGAGGCGTTGGCGACATTCTCGATGACCTGGGCCATGGTGGACATGCCGCTGAGCACGACTGAGACCTCGGGCTGATCCCAGAGCCAGCGCATGGCGCGCTCGACGGGCGTCTGCACTTCGGCTGCGCTGTCCCAGATAGCCTGCACCGGGTCAGGTGGGTCGACCAGGCGCCCTCCGAGCAGCGGTTCCATGATCACGACCGCGAGGCCCTTGCTCGCTGCATAGTGCAGCCCCTCGGTGCCTGCCTGGGTGTTGATGTCCATGTAGTTGTGCTGGATCTGGCAGAAGTCCCAGCCGTCGTAACCGTCGACGATCTCTTTGAAGACCGTGAGGGTGTCGTGGAAGGAGAAGCCCAGGTGACGAATCCGCCCGTCAGCCAGTGCTCTCTCTGCCCAGTCCAGCAGATTGAACTGCTTGATGGTCTCCCAACGCTCCCTGCGCAGGCCGTGGAAGAGGTAGAAGTCCACGTGGTCGGTCTGCAGCTTCTCGAGTTGCTCGGAGAAGACACGCTCGGCATCCTCCCGTTTCTCGATGGCCCAGATCGGCAGCTTGGTCGCCAGGTGGACCTTCTCGCGGTAGCCGTCGCGCAGGACCCGCCCGACGAAACGCTCCGATTCCCCATTGTGATAGGGATAGGCCGTGTCGACGTAGTTGACGCCGTGGTCGATGGCATAGCGGAGCATCCGCGTCGCCAGAGGCTCGTCGATCGTGCTCCGGTCCTGTGGATCCGTCGTCGGCAAGCGCATCGCGCCGAACCCCAGCGCTGATGCTTTCCAGTCAAGTTTCCCAAATTGGCGGTATTGCATCCACGGTCTCCTTTCTGCAACATGCTGATGGTGTCAGTGCATCAACACCCGTAACCTCTAAGTTCGGGCTCACCGGCAGACGATGTGCCGAGCCTCAGAGGTCCAACCCTAGTGGCCTGCCGCTAGGGATCAGTTAGCTTGGTTCGCAGTAACCGATTCATCGGTTCTGCGGTCGCCCAGTCTGCTGGGCGCGCAGGCTGCGGAACCGGAACGAATGAAGTCGCACCTACGAACCCCGAATACCAGCTTAGCTGAGCACTAGTTCCACCGTCGCGATCCGGTTCGGGGCAAGCTCCAGGCGGACCGTGCCGTCAGCACTCGGGGTCAGGCTTCCGGTCCTTTCCTCTGCCAGCGTCAGGCCATAGGCCTCACGGATGGGCGTTGCCAGCGCCAGCGTCGCGGTTTGAGGCGCGCTCGATAGGTTGACGAAGCGCACCAGGAGTGTCTCGCGCTCTTCGCAGAGCTTCACGGCGGTGACGTCGACCGATGTCCCGTCGATGCGCAGCAGCGAATGGCCCGAGGCGATCGTCCCCCCGTGCATCCCTGTCTCGGCCACGACGGGCGGTGCCACCCACAGCCGGGACTCGGGCACGACGCCGCCCTCCTCCCACGATCCGGCGAATGGGAAAATGGCCAGGCGATAGGCGTGGGGCCCCGGCTCCTGGCTATCCAGATACTCGTGCGGCTCGCCGGCGCCGCGGCCGAAGGCGCGCAACAGCGTGATAGCGATGGTGCGTTGCGGGTCGTCGATCACCTCGTACTCGGGCGTGCCGGCGGTGAGGATCGCAAGGCCCGCGGTCCCATCCGTCACCCCCACGAAGCTGTGGTGGGGATAGGTGCCCAACTGGGGTTCGCGCCAGTCGTGGCTGTCGGGTTGCGCGATCGAGCGCTCGACGACGTCAAAGGCACCATCGGCAAAACACGTTTGTGTCGCGACGCCGGTGGGGAAAAGCAGCCTCAGTCGGTGATTCAGCGCGCGGTTGTCGAGGGCGACCTCGATCTCAAGCCGGGGCGACCCTGCGGCAAGGGACAGCGTGATTTCGACTGGCAGGGCGACCATCTCCTGCGAGCGTTGCATCCTGGCAGGGTCGGACTCGTGGGGCGTGGGGTGCAGTCGTGCCGGGACGCGGAGCTGCATCGTCAGCCGCATCGCGGCCATCTGCGGGCCGTCGTGGATTCGGGCGACGTCGACCGGTGTGCCGGTCGAGAGATAGACTGCGTCGTGCTGCGGCGGTACCCATTGCCAGCCGTCGCCGCCGTCTCCTCCATCCTCAAGCACCAGCAAGCCCCGGTAGACACGTCCCGTCGCGTGGTGGACCAGGGTCAGCGAGCCGTCGCTCTCCAGGCTCGCGCGGAGGAGGCCATTCTCCATCGTGCGCGGACCTGTGAAGAGTGTGCCCTGGGGCCGGTCTGGCCCGGCAATGGCGCGGACGCTGAAGGCGGTGAGGCTATAGGGAGATAGGGTGCCGGTATCGAGCGCCATGCGGCATACCTGGCGGCGCTTGGGCCTGGGGACGTCGTACCGAGGCTGACGCAGGGGGGCGCTCGTGGTGACGGCGAGCACCTGATGGGGCACCACCTGACCTGCGCTATCGCGGACCACAAGCGAGTGCGGCGCATCGGTTTCGACAGGGACATCGACAACCACGGTGCCGGTCCGCGTGTAGCGCGTCCCGTTGTAGAGGACGAAGGCGCGAGCCTCAGGGGCCGCAAAGGAGGTGTCGACCTGTGCCACCAGGGCGTCCAGGGCTTTCTCCCGGACGATGGCGCCAACCTGGGACACCTGGTCATAGCGGTGCCGCATCTCCCGGTGGACCTGGTCGATCGAGCAGCCGCAGATGCTGTCGTGAGCATGGTTCTGCAGGAGCGTTTTCCATGCGAGATCCAGGTACGTCCGTGGGTAGGCACCACCCTGTAGCCAGGCGAAGGCGCACAAGGGCTCCGCCCCCTTCTCCAGCAGCGTCTGGCACGCATGGTTGGCCTGCTTGATCCGGACGTGGGAGGAGGCGACGTTGGCGAGCAGCGCCTGGAAGCGCCAGGCCCGATTGGCGTGGCGGAGCTCGCCATTCTGCTCGACGAGATTGGGACGCGCCTCCAGCGTGGCCTGCACGTAGGCCGGCAGTGTCGAGTGGATCACATGCGTGCCAGGCAGCACGGCGTTTGCATGCGCGATCAGGGCCGGTGTCTTAGGGTTCGGGTAGACGTGGTCGACACCGTCCATCCAGAGCAGATGATCGCAGACTGCAGTGGACTCGGATATGGACCGAAGCTCCGCCAACTGGCGGTCCGCGACCGCCCAATCGATGGGGCTACCGGCGGCGAGGGTGCTCTGCAGCCCGTAGAAAAAGTTGCTGTAGGCCGTCTCGTCGGGCATCTTGATGGTCAGGATCGCGGTGCCATCGGTGCCGCGCCAGGTGAACGCGGAGGGGACATGGTCGTGTGAGATGCCGCGGAAGAGAATTGCTGCAGGAAACCCGAACCCTGCGAGGATCTGGGGCATCTGCCCCGTATGCCCAAAGGTGTCCGGCAAGTAGCCCAGGGCCATGCATCCACCGAAGCACGTTGCGATGCGCCGCCCCAAGAGGAGGTTGCGGATCAGTGCCTCGCCGCTGACGAGGAACTCATCGGGCTGCGTGTACCACGGGCCTACCAGGATCTTGCCTTCGCCGATCAAGCGCTTCAGGCGTGGCTCCTGCTCGGGCCGGATCTCCAGATAGTCCTCCAAAAGTGCGGTCTGCCCGTCCAGATGGAAGAAGGCGTACTCGGGCTGCGCGTCCATCAGGTCGAGGAGGTCATCGATCAGGCCGACGAGGCGCGCCCGGAAGACCTGAAAGGTACGGTACCACTCACGGTCCCAGTGCGTGTGAGAGATGACGTGGATTGTCTGCATTGTCGATGGGGCCTCCTTCCGCAGATCCGGTGCCGAGTTGAGGCGTCAGCGCATCCGTTATATCAGGACCTTTGCCGCACGTCAAACCGCGAACCGGTTCGACGTCGCGCCGGATTGGCGCTAGAATAGCCGTGCGAGGTGGGTATGGACCGATGGCAGGGTGTTCTCAAGCAGGTGCGCAATCACCAGGTGTCCCCGATCGACATGCGTCCGGTGTGGCGGGCGCTCGCCTATCGCCAAGCCGAAGGGCAACCAGAGCCTGTTGTGCGGGCGCAGGCGTTTGGGCGCGTGCTCTCTGAGGACGCGCGGCATTTCTACGAGGGTGACCGGCTGTGCGGAAGCCACGTTGGTTGGTTCGCTGAGGCGCTGCCGGAGGGGATGTCGCAGGCCGACTACGATGCGTTGGTCGCCGAGCACCGCGCGCGTGGACAACGTGACTTCTGGGCCGGCTGGGACCACTCGCTCGCCGATTACCCAACGCTACTTGATGTGGGCCTCGGCGGGCTTCTGGCACGGGCGCGGGCGTCGCTCGAGGCTCACGATATACCCGGGGAGCGGGCTGTTCTCCAGGGGATGATCGTGGCGTTGCAGGCCTTCTCCACCGCCATTGCGCGTTGGGCAGACGGGGCGGCAGCTCGAGGAGACAGCGCACTGGCGGACGTGACTCGCCACGTGGCGACCGAGCCGCCTCGCACGTTCCACGAGGCGGTGCAGTTGGTTGCGCTCACTCACCTGGCCTTCGAGAGCGAAGGGCGCTACGCGATGGCGCTGGGGCGCGTCGACCAGTACCTGCTGCCGTTCTACCGTCGCGACATCGAGGCGGGGCGTCTCACACGGGACGAAGCCCTGGACCTCATCTGTCATCTGTGGGTGAAGCTCGCCGAAAACCGCGGCGTGCAGAACATCTGTATCGGAGGGCAGACCCCTGAGGGTGCAGACGCGACCAACGAGCTTTCCTATCTCTGTCTGGAGGCGACGAAGCGTGTGCAGTCGCCCTATACGAACCTGTCCGCGCGGTTCCACGATGGCACGCCGGAGGCGTTCTACCGTGCCTGCTCTGACGTGATCCGCACGGGCGTGGGGTTCCCGGCGATCTTCAACGATCACGTGCTGATTCCCGGGTTGGTGGAGATCGGCATCCCGGTCGAGGTGGCGCGGGATCACTGCATGGTGGGCTGCATCGAGACGATGCTCGCGGGGCGTCAGCAAGCATGGTCCGATGGGCGGTACAACATGGCGCTCCAGTTGACGCGCGCGATGCACAAGGTGCGCGGTCAAGCCGATCTGTCCTATGATGTCCTGCTCGAGGCATTTCTGGAAGAGATGCGCGATTCACTCGCGGCCTATTGCACCGATTTCAATGCCACCATCGCCCGGTTTCCATCCGACCGCTTTCCCGATCCCTTCCTTTCGGTGCTCACCCGCGACTGCATCGGGCGGGCACGCGACATCAACGATGGCGGTGCGGAGTACCGGCGCATGCACGGGATCGCGATCATGGGCCTGGGGACGGTGTCGGATTCGCTGGCGGCGGTGAAGAGACTGGTGTTCGAGAAGCAGCTCTGGCCCTACGACGAGTTGATGGCTGCTCTGGATGCAGACTTCGAGGGGTATGAGCCGCTGCGCCAGGCGTTGGTCAATGAGGCACCCAAGTACGGGAATGACGATGATGCCGTCGATGGGATCGCGGCTTTCCTTGTGGATTGGACCTCACGCGAGTGTCTGCAGCACGAGATCGCCGGGGGAGGACGGTTTGTCGCCGCCATGGCGGCGAATACATCGAACATCCCCGCTGGCAAGGAGGTCGGGGCGACGCCCGACGGGCGCCGCGCCCATACGCCGCTCTCAGATGCCGCCAGCCCGTACTTCGGGCGAGATATCCACGGCCCGACAGCGTTCCTCAACTCGGTCTCGAAGCCTGACTACCACCGGGTGCTCACCGGCAGCGTCGTCAATATGAAGTTCGAGCCTGAGTTCTTCTGTGGAGACGAAGGGGAGGCCATCTTCGTGGCGCTGATGAAGGTCTTCGTTGCCAACCGGGTGCAGGAGCTGCAGTTCAACTTCACCGGCAACGAGACGCTGCTCGACGCACAGAAGAACCCCGAGCTGCACCGCAACCTGGTGGTGCGGGTGAGTGGTTTCTCGGAGTATTTCGTCTCGCTGTCCAGAGAGGTCCAAGACGACGTGATCCGTCGCCGCGCACACGCGGGCGCCTGATGCGGGAGGCTTCTGCACTCCCTTCTGTCCAGCTACGGGATCGGCAGACAACACACGGCCCCGCTCTATGCAGCGGGGCCGTGTGACATCCATGCGGTCAGTAGGCTGGCACCGTGGTCGTCTGGGTGATGGCCCCCGCTCGATAGGTGATCAGCCACGAGGGCACCCACGCCAGTGCGAAGAGGTTCACCTCGACATCGGTTCGGCGTGGGGAGATCGGCATCTCCTCGAATGTCTCGAGAGCGGCTTCCCACCGCGCGGTGATGGCGTCGGTTTCCTGCTTCATCTCAGCCGTCAACGCTTCGATATCGGCTTCGACGTCAGCCACTTTCTCCTCTGCCGCCTGAATGTCGGCTTTCGTCGTCGTGGCCTGAGTGACCTTGCGGGCGGCACTGGAGATCGAGCGGCGGCGTCCGGAGAAGAGGCTGAACACGGTTTCGGCTGCGGTGATGGCTGCATCCTGTTTCCGTTGCCGCGCTGCCGTCTCCTTCTTGTCGAGCGCCACCTGCGCATTCCGTAGCCGGTCCTGGAGCGTGTTGAGGCGGCTCTCGAAGCGGTCCTCCAGCTTGTCCACTTCGTCATCGCGCATCTCGCGCGCCGCCTGGCTCACGCGTGCGCGGAAGTCACGCTCGCTCTCCCCGGCCTTCGAGTAGAGCTTGACTGCAGGGCTGTACATGAGTTTCAGGCTGAGCGACCGGTAGAGGTGATCCTCGAGGGCCCCACGCATAGCGGCGAGTTTCTTGGCATCGTTGACCGTATCGGGCAGGGCATCGAAGCGCGCCTCGGGCTCGGCGCGGTCAAGCAGGTCGCGGGTCTGGATCTCGAGCGACTCGGCAGTCTCCCAGCGGACAGACCCCACACCCTGGGGTGGCTGGGCCAGCATGGCCACGGCTTCCGACTCGTCGACCTGGATGGCCTGGGTGTTCTTGACGAAGTGGACGCGAGCCATTCCCAGCAGGGCCGGGCGGTAGAGAACCTGTCGTGCGGTCACTTCGATCCGCCCGCCGGAGCGCTCCTCAGCGGCTCGCTCCGCAGCCGCTGACCCTCCACGGAGCGGGAGGAAGACCTGCTGGACGCCAGCAGGTAACACCGGTGGCATCGCGGCATAGGGCAGATCCGCACCACGGGATTCAGGCATTGTTGCCGGAGCCTGGGCGGGCACACCACTGGCAGGCGCCGCGGACGTTTGCGCCACAGCCGACTCGAGCTGGGCTTTGTGATCTGCGACAAGGTCGCGAACCTGGAGTCGCGTGAGCGGGCCGCGAAGGTAGCTCATGGCCCAACGCGTCTGGAAGGTCACGGGGTGATCCTCGTGGACGTTGTGCAGGAGGAAGACCCGACTGCCAAGGCCAGTGATGATCTTGTCGATCTCCGTACGATTGAGGGCGCTCCCCGCCTCTGCTGAGGCGCTCTCGAGCCCTTCCAGGAGCCGTGCCTTGTCACGTTCCGCCTGCAAGCGACCGATGAGCCAGGTGCCGGCGTTCGTGAGTCCTTTGTAATCCAGATCGGCCGGGTTCTGGGTCGTGAGCACCACACCCACACCGAAGGCGCGCGCCTGTTTCATCAGGGTCAGCAGGGGCAGTTTGCTCGGTGGGTTGGCGATCGGTGGGAAGTAGCCGAAGACCTCGTCCATGTAGAGCAGGGCTCGCAGACTCGTGGTGCCGGGCTGTGTGCGCATCCAGGTGACCAGCTGGTTGAGCAACATCGTCACGAAGAACATGCGCTCTGCATCGCTCAGGTGGGCGATGTAGAAGATGGCGTGGCGCGGCTTGCCTTCCGGTGTCCAGAGGAATCCCGCAATGTCGAGCGGTTGGCCGCTCAGCCAGCTCTGGAAGGCTGGCGCAGCGATAATGTTGTTGATTGCCATCGCCAGGCCGAAGCGGTCCTTCTGGGGGAAGAAGGTGTCCACATCAAAGACACCCAGTGTTCGGATCGGGGGTGTCTGGATCGACAGGATGAGCTTGGGGAGATCCAGATCCTCGCCCTGGCGCCAGAAGTGCTCGAACAGGTTGGCCAACAGGATGTGCTCTCGCGAGCGGACCGGGTCGGCGTCGATGCCCACCAGGCCGAGGAGTGCGCTGACGGTCCCCTGGATCCGTTCGCGCAAGAGCTCCGCATCGGTGTCCCAACTCAGGTCGGGGGCCGCGAAAGACTGCAGGATCGACACTGGCAGCCCCGCGTCGCTGCCGGGTGTGTAGATGGCGAACTCGGCAGTCTCGCGCATCATCCGAATGCGCTCGCCATCCTGTCCCCATTCGGCAAGCCCCTTTCGCCAGGACTCGGCCTGCTGTGCGGCGTAGGCATCCTCCGTGAGCCCCTTCCGGCGGGCATCGTCAGCATTGATCCAGGGGCGGAAGTCCTCAGGAAGGAGATCAGGGAAGGTGAGGAGCAGGTTGGTGATATCGCCCTTCGGGTCGATGATCAGGGCCGGGACACGGTCGATGGCCGCCTCTTCCAGCAGGTCGATGCACAGGCCTGTTTTGCCGCTTCCGGTCATTCCCACGCAGATAGCGTGGGTTGTCAGGTCGCGCGCATCATACATCGTCAACTCATCCAGGCGCTGCTGCCCTTTGAGGTCATAAGCCTTTCCCAAGTAGAAGGCTCCCAGCTTTTCAAAGTCCATGCTTCACCCTCCGTCCGTGTGACAGTCTTGGCAATAAGTGACCTTCAGTATAATGCAGGTTGCGGGGTGCGTAAAATGACGCTATGGAGGCGGTATGGACAGAACGACGATCACGTTGCACAGCGCTTACCAGATTGGCGAGGTCGATCCGCGGGTGTTCGGAGGATTCCTCGAGCATATCGGGCGAGCGGTGTATGAAGGCGTATACGATCCCCGGAGCGCGCATGCGGACGAAGCCGGATTCCGTACCGACGTCCTGAACGCCATGCGCCGGCTGCGGATGACGGCGATGCGTTATCCGGGTGGCAATTTCGCGTCAGGCTATCACTGGATGGATGGCATTGGCCCGCGTGAGGCGCGCCCGACTGTGCGAGAGCTGGCGTGGCAGAGCCTCGAATCGAACGCCTTCGGGACCGACGAGTACATCGCACTCTGCCGTAAGATGAGTTGGACACCTATGATCACGGTCAACCTGGGCACAGGCACTCCCGAGGAGGCGCGTAACTGGCTGGAGTACTGCAATGCCCCGGCTGGCAGCAAGTACGCTGACATGCGGGCTGCCAACGGCAACCCGGATCCCTATGCGGTCAAGCTGTGGTGCCTGGGCAATGAGATGGATGGCCCCTGGCAGTTGGGCCACGTCCCGGCATCCGACTATGCCATCCGCGCCCAACAGGCCGCCAAGATGATGAAGGACCTGGACAGGAGCGCGGAGCTCGTGCTCTGTGGGTCCTGCACAACCGGCCTCCCTTCCTATATGGCCTGGGACCAGGAGGTGCTGGATTACGTTGGGGATCTCGTCGACTTCATCAGCCTGCATCGTTATGTGGGCAACCGCACGGATGACACTGCCGACTACCTCGCAGTGACGGCTTCCATCGATCGCCAGATCGAGGAGATGGATGCCGCCTGCCGATTCATCCAGGCAAAGCACCGGAGCAAGAAACGGGCCTATCTCTGCTTCGATGAATGGAATGTCTGGTACAAGAGCAGCGCGATGGACGGCGAGGGCAAGCACGCGCCGCATTTGATCGAGGAGATCTACAACCTTGAGGACGCCCTGGTCGTCGCGGGATTCCTGAACAGCTTCATCCGCCACGCCGATGTGGTCAAGATCGCAAATATCGCCCAGATCGTCAACGTGATTGCCCCGTTGCTGACCCGTGGCGACGCGTTGCTGATCCAGCCGACGTTCTACCCGTTCGAGATGATCGCTCAACGAGGCGAGGGTGTAGCACTCCAGGCCATCGTCGATGGGCCGCGCTACGAAGGGGCGACGAACGGCGACGTTCCCGTCATCGACGCCAGCGCAATCCTCAACGGTGATGTCCTCCACATTTTTGTCGCGAACCGTAGCCTGTCCGAGAGCGCGGAGGTCTTGGTCGCGCCCGCTGACCGTACGATTGTCGGGGTTGGTGCCGCCGAGTTGCTCGTGGGGCCTGGCCCGAAGGCTGCCAATTCGTTCGACCAACCGGACCTGGTGGTGTCAAGACCGTTCACAGGGACGCGCCTCGTGGATGAGGGCGCGACGATGACACTGCCACCCCTTTCATTTACCGCGGTGACCTTGCATCTGAAAGCATAAGCTTGTCCTTGCGGTTATGGTCCTGCGTGGTAGGATGGTGGAGGACGTAGTCACCAACTTGTCGCATAGTCGGTCTCCGAGCCTCATTGCCTAACGACTGAGTCTATGGCGTGAGACCATTGGGTGTGGCTGGAAACGGCCACGCCTCCCGTGTTTGGAAAGGAGATGCCTGCTGCACGCGCGCAACCGCTACGGTTGTTGCGCCGAGCCACGGCATGCCTTTCCAGGGCATGCCGTTTTTCTTTTCCTTAGCAGAGGTCTAGCGCAATGCGTGAAGAGAAGCACACGTTTTCTACCCGTGACTGGCTGATGATGGCGGCGCTTGCCGCGCTCGGTGGTGTGACCGGCACTTACGTCAACGCCATTGGCGATCTGATGCAGTCGATCCTTGGCTTCGCTGGAACAACGCAGTGGGCTGCCGGGCTTCACGTGGTCTGGCTGACGCTCGCGATGGGTCTCACGGGACGTGTGGGCGCTGGGACCGTGACGGGCCTGCTCAAGGGTCTTGTTGAGCTTCTGACCGGCAACACGCACGGCTTGTTGGTCGTTCTTATCGACCTCATCGCTGGCTTGCTCGTCGATGCCGTGTTCCTCCTTTTCCGCCGAAAGGATCGTCTTCCGGCCTATATGCTGGCTGGTGGACTGGCGGCGGCCTCCAATGTGTTTGCGTTCCAGCTCTTTGCGGCGTTGCCCGCCGATATGTTGGCGTACGGTGCGATGGCGCTGGTGGGACTCCTGGCCTTCGCGTCGGGTGTGGTCTTCGCTGGTGTGTTAGGTTGGATGTTGCTGCAGGCACTGCGGCGCGCTGGTGTTGTCAGGAATCAGCCAGTGCCTGTCAGCCACTCGGCATTGGCCCCTGTGCTGTTGGGATGTGCCGCTATCGCAACCGCTCTTTTCGGGATCTACCTTCACAGTGCGTTGGCGGGACCAGCAACCATCAGCATTGGCGGGGCCGTCGCAGTACCATACGACTATCCACAGGCTCACTCCGACATTGCTGAGGTGACCGCCGAAGGAAGCCTGCGTGGCGTGTCGGCAAAGTACTCCGGGATTCCGGTGCGCGAATTGTTGGACCGTGCGCAGCCGGCCTCCAATGCCGATATGCTTCTGATCCGCGCGGTCGATGGCTATGCCTTTTTCGTCAGTATGGACGAGGTCCGCGATAACCCGGCGCTGTTGCTGGCGCCGAAGGGGTCGGGTTCGGATGCAGCCTACGACCTCGTTGGCGCCGAGAACAGCAAGGCGTGGGTCCGCGGTGTCAGCGAACTTACGGTCGTCGCGGGTGTGACCCTGGAGGTGAAGGGGCGCCTGGATGCGCCGGAAGCTTTCGATCCCGATGCCTGGCAGTTCGACATGGATGCCATTGCCCTTGATGTGGGCAACGGTCCAGAGAAGCTTCAGGGCGCGCCGCTTGGAAAGGTACTGGCCTCTATGGGGCCTGCAGCGGATGCGACCGAGGTCCTCATACATACGGCGGATGGGTCCGAGTCTTTGCCCATCGCCGATGTTCTGGGGAGTGATGAGGTGCGCCTCTTCACCGTGATCGGCGATGGAACCGTCTCGTTTGTGGTTGCCCGCATGGACTCGACGGTCATCGCAGGTCAGGTGACAGCACTAGAAGTGAAGTAGTGTCAGCATTATCGTGATCTCCCTCCGGCAGTTCAGGTACCGTTTTGAGGGCAGCGACGCGGCAGCGCTGGTCGATGTGACTCTGGACATCGCACCAGGCGACTTCGTTGTCGTGACGGGGCCGTCGGGCTCGGGGAAGTCGACGTTGGCCCTCGCCGTGTCGGGCTTTCTGTTCAGCCAGTATGCTGGTGAGGCTGAGGGCGAGGTCACGGTTGATGGTCTGGATGTGTCCCGGACGCCGGTCTATCGAATAGCCGAGATCGTCGGG
>JAXDDP010000159.1:0-3871 GCA_034676785.1 Anaerolineae bacterium
TTCCGCTGCCAGTTCAGGCGCGGCAGCATCGATCCACCTGAGCAGATTCGCGTGCAGCGCACGGTAGACGTTCCGGGGCGGCTGGCCGTCCACGGGCATGGGTAGGGTTAGGGCGTAGGGCATAGGCGCCTCTCAGGGTTCTGGTCCAGACTAGGCTGTTGTAACAGCGCTGTGAGGTATGGCTACCTCTCCCAATGCTTGGAGCGTGGCGTTGATCTTCCTCCTCACTTGCTTGAGCTTCTCGGAGACAAACCAGCTCCGCAGGACGGGAGCGAGCTCCACAATGGTATGTTTACTGACTTCGCGCAAGAACGCCTTCTTTGCTACCGGAGACACACGTTCGATCCGCGGCCATATGGCATCCAGCTCATCGTTGGCGAGGCAGGCATTGGCGTGGTAGAATATCCAATTCACCGCACACTCTCGCGCCCTCCAGTCGTACTTCTGGTGGTCGATCCGCAAGCGCAGTTCCCCATCTTGGATCAGGATGCCTCTGTCAATGCACCGCTGGAGCTTGAACTCCGCATGCTGGAGCGAGATGCCGCGCAGGGCACCGAAGGCGGGCAGCTTCTGCCAGCCGGACTCCTCGATCTCCTTGTTCATCTCCCCACATAGAATGCGCGCCACAGTGGGGATCGATGCTCGCCCGGAAATCGCCTCCAATGCGAGGAGTATCTGATCCTCCGTACCGCGATCGGGCTGTGTGTAGACCTTCTGGCTGCCGACAAGGTGACAGACCATGTCTCTGCAAGCAGTTGCACACTCGGCGTAGATGACTTCCGCCTGCACTTCGTCAACCAGACGCTCGCCATGGACCAGCTGATTGCGCGTGTTGACAATGCCGCAGAGCGTTTCGGTAACCTCATCGGGACACCCATACTCAGCGGCTTTCAGGTCGCCCAACATCATGCCCCATGTATGGCGCTCCGGCCGTGCGTGACCGACAACCTTCTCATAGTAGTAGCTAGTCACTTGCTCCGCCGCGATGAACGTGATCAAGAGCGCGGCAAGAAACCGGCCCAAAGCCCAGCACTGACGGGCTTCGTCGAGAAGCAACGTCGCGTCATCCGGCAGACGTGGTTCGACATCGCTGCGGAGACCGAAGTCATAGTCAGGTGCAACCCGGTACGCTGGCACGAGCCGGGTGTGGTCCAGGTCGTTGGCGAAGCCCTCCCTGACAGACGTCATCGCGGCCCGCAGGTCAGCGAGGCGATGCGGCCCTAAGGACGGGGAGCCGGCTGCGAGTCGGTTATTCAGACGGAAGCGAAGCTGCTCCAGTGTCGTCCGGTTCACCTCCAATACCTTGACCATTCCCACCATGCGCAGCAATCTAGAGAGCTCCTCGACCTCGTAGATGACGCCTTGGCGCTCGCCCGGCGCGAGCTCTGCGTCCTCATCCAGCGAGATGAGACGATCGATTCTCGTAGGCAAGTCCAGCAGATCACTCGCCAGGACGGCTGTTGAGTCAAACATCTGGCCCCCCTCCGTAGTCGGTCGGACTTACTTCACTTCGCGGCCACTCCTGTCCAGGATAGGCAGGCCCTCGTCATCGTCTACTGCAAGGGGTAGGGAAAGCCGCGGCCCCGCATCTCTTCCTGCCCGCTTGTTGCCCATGAACCACTCGTAGTTCTTGCCCTCGACGGATGGTGCTCGCGTCGTCCGCGGATAGTGGATTGGAAGATCAGCAGGCTCACTCACCAGGGCCATCAAGTCCTCGACGTTGGGAAGCTCATCGAAGTGCGCTTTGTACATCGCGCCCAGTGTCTCTCTGAATCCCTTGACGAGATCCTCCTTCTTGCTGGACGTGGCGGGCTGCCAACCGTCTTGATCCAGGTGGGTATACCGAACGCCGGTGTCAATCGTTGCCAGGCCGGTGACGCGGATACTGACGCTACCGAATCCCAGCGGCTTGGCGAATCCGACGCGATGGAATCCGTGGCGGTCGCCGTCGACCAGTTCCAGGGCCCATAGCAGGGCGCCTAGCTCGACCGGCATGAGGTTGTGAAAGTCGATCGCGAACTCAAAATGGGTCCCCGGCTTGCAGGCCCCCACGATCGTCCGGTTCTGCTCATCCTTCCCATCGAAGGCCCCATCTGTGGCGCGTTCGTATTCCCGGCGATCGGCCTTGCGATGGTGACGGTAGAACTTCCGCCCACGCAGTACATTGTCTCCATCATATCCGGTCGCTTCATCCTCCAACCCGTTCTGTGGCGGCGTTCGCTTGGGACGCAGATAGAACCGGGTCGTAGTGGGTTTGGGGGATGACAATATCGCCAGCGTCGTCGGTTCCAGGACGTCTGCCTCCCCTTCGACAACGGCGTGCGAGAAACGTACCCGCCCTGCCAGTGCAGTCGTGTCCTCCTTTCCGGCATCCTCCTTGTCCTTGCGGACCCACCCGAAGACCCGGCATGCGGGACACAGTGTCTCGGGATCCCGGCAGGCCTTGAGGTGTGAGTACGGCAATAGATCGTCAGTAGTGTGTTCATAGGCAACACGGGGGACTGCCGCCGGAGCAGCATAGACGGCCGTGACGGTAGGGCTGCTAGCGGCGCCCGCCAGCGACACGTAGACTAGCGCGCCATCGTGGATCTCCAGGTCTTTGTCGCTATACATGTAGCGGCTTAGTCCCTCTTCCGACCCTATAGGGCGATCCAGCGCCTGTTTACTCTCGATGCGGCTCTCCACGCGCTCGCTATGCCGCAGTTGGTAATCACGGATCAAGTCCTCATAAGCCTTGCGGACTGGATCCGGCAGATCTATCAGCACCGGACCTGTTGTGTTCGTAGGGTCACGGAAGAAGAAGCGCTCCTTGCGCTTATTATCGACATTCTGGTTGTTGATACACAGCCAGCCCTGAACCACCTGTTTGGATCCCGAGGCACGGGGGAGGCCCGCGGGAGAGTTGGCCACGGCGTGGACGTAGGTAAAGATCCCTTTCTTCTCCACCAGAGCAAAGCACGGATCCTCGTGTCCTAGGCCGTGCAGTACTACAAAGGGGACGGTGCTGCGTCTGCCCTTGAGCGGTGTATAGAGATGGACAGCGGCCGCATAGAGCCCAGTAGGCCGGCGGCCGGGGGTCATTGGGATGAACCCGCTCAGAAGGCGCAGCCTCCAGCGGCTTCCGTGCTGCTCAACCCTTGCTGGCACGAGTGTCGTGGCCCGAGTGGCGGCAAGACGGTAACTAAGCCGCCTCCCATCAAACACGCTGAAGCAGGAGTTGGTAACCGCCTCGAATACAGACCGGACTGCGCCGCGCAAGGTCGTGGCGGGCAATGCCGGCTTCCCTCCATACTCAAAGAAACGATAGGTCTTGTGTTTGCGTTGGCCAACTGTGGCGGCGTGGCCGTCCGACACAAAGACGGGAGTCACAGCCTCGACATCACATGTGATCCGACCAGAGAGCCCCAGATAGCGGTCGTGGGGTGGCGGCGGACAGCGCCAAAGGGGCAAGGCATCGGCCGATTCCGCATCGGGTAGAGACAGTGGGCGGGGAAGGTAACTCACAAAGTTGTAGGGGTTGAGAAAGCGGTACGCCTTCGTAGGAGCTTCTTGAGCTTTGCCCACTGCCCGGACGGCTGTCGCGCGCGGTCCCTTCGGACCCTGCTCCTCGTCGTAAGACACGGCATCGCCTTCGTTAAGAGCCTCAAACCTGACGCCACGCAGACTTGACTGATGGAAGAAGACATTGCCCCTGCCCTGCTTAGGCCGGATGAAGCCAAATCCACGCTCGCGAACAAGTCTGTCGATCGTTCCCTCAGCCATCGTACGCCTCCAATCCTGTGAACCACACTGCCAGCACATCTCCTGCCTGGGTGTACTCCCGGTAGCGTGCCTGCACGCGTGGCGGTGTGCCCGGCACCGGGTAGGTGAG
>JAXDDP010000168.1:0-14471 GCA_034676785.1 Anaerolineae bacterium
AGAGGTTCAATTCCTCTCTGGGGTACTGCCACCCACGCTGAGACACCAGGCGCCGCGTACGCGGCGCCTGGTACTTTTCCAAGCGGCCGGTCCGGCTGCTGCTTATCATTGCTAAGCGCAGGCTCTATTGAGTGGACTCTGCTATAGCTGCCAGTTGTGCCTCGGAACCTTCACGGTCACTTGTGGACAGGGTGTACTCAACGCCGTTCACCGTCCAAATAAGCGTTATCTTCTCCGGCCAAGCCCATTCGCGGCTGTCGTGATCCCAACCTCCCCTGACGATCACGGCCGGTTGTCCGCTGATCTCTATCTCCTGGAAGCTGTCCTGACCGACGAGCCGGAAGCTTGGTGAGCCGTCATCCTGGAGGGCGGAGTGTGCTGAGAATATCATCTTGATTCTCGCGTCGTCGGAGCTGATCCACCGAATCTCGATGAACGGGCCACTGCCCAGGTCAGTCACCCTAACCTGCTCGTCCATGATCCAATCCTCGGGAACCTGACTGGGAATGCCAAATTCGAAAGGTACGGTAGTCTGCGCAGCCTGCAGCGACATCAGTTCGGCCTCAACGATCGTTGCGTCGCTGGTATCGGGCGCGCGGTCGGTGATGGTGAGATAGACCTTTCCGATGGTCTCCTGAAGGCTGTCAACGGCGGCGAGGAGTGGTGGAGAGGTCGCTATCAGCACCATCAGCAGGGCAGCGGGAACCGCCACACCCCAGACCCAGCGCGGGATGTGCCACGACTGCTGCTGCGGCGACGCCGGGATGCTGCGGACTCGCGCCATCAGTGCGGGCGAGGGATCTCGCTTCAGGGTCAGCAGGCGACGAGCCATGTCTGCATCGGCATCGCTGAGTCCCTCTTCCCAAGCATAATGCGTCTGTTGGTTGGCCATTGGGTTCCTCCTTCTTGCACTTCGTTTTTTGACAGGCATGGTGGCTACTCAGGGGGTGTCCTCCCACTGGAGCCGAAGTTTGCGCACCAGGCGATGCAGTTCCGAACCGACAGCCGTAACGCTCTTACCCAGGACCTCCCCGATCTGGCCATTCGTCAGGCCCGCTCCGTACTTCATGGCGATCAGTTCTTGATCGCGAGGGGGCAGATTACTGATGAGTCGCCCAAGACGGTGTCGGTCTTCCGCTTTGGCAGTGAGAGTGTCAGGGCCGGGGTGTGGACTGGGCACTTCGTCGTCTAGCTCGACCGTGCGACGACGCCCCCGGCTTCGGTACCAGTCGATCACCCTTCGTCGTGCGATGGAAAAGAGCCATGTGGAGAATCTGGCCCGGCGACGATCGAAGCGGCGCCGGGAACGCCAGGCACGCTCAAAGATGTCGGCTGTTAGGTCCTCTGCCACCATTGCATCACCTACACGGTACAGACAGTAGTTGAACACGGCATGGGTATGCTCACGGTAGAGCTGAGCAAAGGCATCCTCCTCGGATTCGGTAACGCGTGAGGCAGCTTTCGCGACGATCAGGTGATCCCTCATGGCTTCCCCCCAGATGAGACTCCGTGAGCCCGGTCTGCAGAACCAGTAGTCTGTACATATATACGGTGGACGACGCCAAGCGTCACCATTGTATGGACATCAAGTGTGAGACGCGAGTTGGCTGCTCGATTGCAGGGACCTATTTCACCTTCGGGGCGAGAGCTAGATCATTGCCATGTCAGCCAACTGCGGCGATGCAGTTCAGGCCCACAGGCGACATCAAGGCACAGTACCTTCAAGCTCAGGACTGCCAAGGTCACCGTCTGGCTGGACGATACGTGATCTCCTTATCTCTGCAGAGCCTTCGCGGGACGACTCGCCCCGATTCCGAGCCTGATCTGGGGTCAGGTTCTGTCTTGACAGATGGACTGATCGGTGATATCTTGATATCAAGATATCAACTGGAGGTGCTGTGATGAAGGTAATGACCCTTCGACTAAGCGAGACCGATTACGAGCGGTTGCGAACCCTCGCCTATGTGGAGAATCGTTCGTTGACCGATATTGTGCGTGAGGCAATGGACACCTATGTGCGCGCCAGGGCCGAGCAGGCTGAGTTTCGTGAAGCACTGCAGAGGGCCATGGAGGAAAACGCTCAGTTGATCGCCGATCTGGCCAAGCACTGAAGCACTGACGCCATGCGCTATCTGTCCGTTGCAGAGGTCCTTGAGATCAACGCAGAACTCGTAGGCGGCAACGCTGTTCTGCGTGACCGCGGGCTTCTGGAGTCTGCCGTCGCCCGACCCCAAGCGAGCGCCTTCGGAGGAGACGCATATCCCGATATTGTGAGTAAGGCAGCTGCGCTTCTGCACTCTCTGGTGCTCAACCACCCATTCGTTGATGGTAATAAGAGAACGGCCGTTGTGGCAATGCTTGTGTTTGCCAACCTGAATGGTTTCCAGGTCCACTGGGACCAGATGGAGGCGCTGGACTTCGTGCTGTGCCTGGCCAGTGGTGAGGTTGAGCTCGCGGACGTCATCCAGTTCCTGCGCTCGAGAATGCGGCCGAAGGCCCGAGGTGCTCGTTAGCGGGCGGATCCGCAGTATGAGGGCTCACGTTCTGTCTGTCCCTCGGACAGGTCAGTGTAGACCGGGTCGGGCGCGATCTGCCCAAGACCGGATGGTAGGGCCCGTGGTACCCAGAGTGCCTCTCTTTCACTACTCACTACGCACAAGCGAGTTCTTCAGAACTGGCTTGTGAGGTGCTTGTAGCGGTAGAGGAGCTCGGGATGATCTACTGGGGTGGCCTCGAGTACTTCCAGATGGGTCAGCGGAGGGGCACAAATCAGCCAAGAGCCGGGGGTGTCGATCGACACCCCCGGTATGTTTGGTAAGTGTCCGGTGTCGACCGGCCTCGCTATAGCCCTGCAAGATTGGACGCGGCGTGGACGGCAGCCCAGGGTAGCACGCTGCGTGTGCGGGTCATGCCGTAGCCCCATACGAGGCCAGTGAGGATCACATCACCTATGTTGGTGAGGGTCAGGGGGAGCATGCCGGTGTAGTGTACGGCCAAGAACTCGGGTAGATGTAGCAGGCCAAATAACACGGCCGTGATGAGAACGGCGTTGCCGCGACGCACATAGTGTTTCAGCGATCGCTGCAGCCATCCTCGATAGAATAGTTCTTCGGTCAGACCAGGATAGAGCAGCACAACACCCATCCGGAGCAGGCGGTCGAACGCGAGGCCGCCGGTGAGGTAGACGCCAAGGCCGATTCCGACGAATGGTGCAGCGATCCACCAGCGACGCAGCGTAAGCCCCATATCGCGCCACTGCATACCAAGCGCCCTGAGTGCTGCGCCGGGCACGAGAACACGTAGAACCAGGTTGGATGCCAGAGCGGCCCAGGCGTCGGTCGATATGGAAGGCAGAGTGAGATGTGCCTTGTTCCCGAGCGCTAGGAGGGCGTCATTGAATTCTCGCCAGCCGGGTAGGGCGCTAAGTATGGGAGTGCCGCGGATTGCCCCTTGCGTCTGGAGCCCATCGACGATATCGAGCGCCCAGAAGCCCCAGACGAGGAGCAGGACGACAAGTCTGGCTGTTGGATAGCGTTCGGTCCGTTTGCCAACTCGACTCTCCAGTGGTGGCTCCGCTGGGCATAGATGATAGAGCGTATCAATGATGATGATGGAGAGTGCGTTGAAGAGCAGGCTCAGCGCAAGGGGGCGAAGCGCGTTCGCCCACGAAGCACCCATCGAGCGGTTGAGAAGCACTCGCGCCACTGCATAGACGATCAGAAACGCAACGATCCAGGGATAACGCCAGAGCCCCAGGGGAAAGCGCTTGATGGCGTATCGGAATGCACGTCCGACGCGCGTGAGGAGGGATGGTGTTGTTTGACTTGGTTGGATTGCGTGGTCGGTTGAGGGCATTGGCATTCCGATGCTAGTGCTCAGGTAGGTGCCAGTATAACGAACCTATGCGTAGGGGCAACTGTCCAATAGGCCTTGGTGTGTTGCGGTGCTAGACGGCCAGCGCCAGCACACGTTTGCCCAAGATGCTCATCGCGGCCCCGTCGCGGCGAACCTCGCCCTCGACGAGGACGAACCGCGACATCACCGCCCGGTGATAGATCTGGGCCACCTCTGGATAGAGCATCACGTTGACAATGCCGCTTCTGTCCTCGATGGCGAGGAACGCCACACCCTTCGCCGTAGGAGGGCGCTGGCGCGCGACGATGACGCCTCCGACGCGGATCTGTGTGCCGTCAGGCCAATGAGCGAGGTCGGCAACCGGTGTCGCGCCCATCTCTCGTAACTGATTGCTTACCAGGTCGGTAATGTGCCCTCCAGCAGTGACGCCGGTATAGGTCTGTTCGAGCCACAGGCGCTCATGCCGGGGCATTGCCGTGAACTCGGGATCATCCCTTGGTGGAAGGTCCAAGGAAGGGGGGGCTGCGGCAGTTTCCAGTGCTGATTGTAGCTCCCATAGGAGCTGCCGGCGGGGCCGATTCCACCGGTCAAGCGCACCGGCCATAATGAGCGCTTCGATAGCTCTACGGCCCAACCCCGTGCGCTGACAGAGATCGACCAGCGATTTGAAGGGATGCTGGCTGCGTGCCTCTACAATGGTCGCACTCGCTTCCTCTCCTAAGCCGCGCACGCTCTCCAGTCCTAACCTGATCGCCCCCTTTCCTGCACTTGACCCCAGATTCACTATCTGCTGGTTGGCTGACTGCCCAACTCGCTGATCCTCTGACTCGTCGGTGCCTCCCAGCTCGACTGTCGCCCCGACATCCGAGGTCTGCAGATCTACTCCGCGGATCTCGACGCCATAGCGACGCGCCTCAGAGACGACCACGTGGGCTGGGTAGAACCCCATCGG
This sequence comes from Anaerolineae bacterium, assembly GCA_034676785.1. Taxonomy (GTDB): domain Bacteria; phylum Chloroflexota; class Anaerolineae; order B4-G1; family SLSP01; genus PWVB01. The sequence continues at coordinate 4,808 of JAXDDP010000168.1, forward strand.
CTGGTGGCGCAGCAGTGCGGTAAAGAAAGCCGCAGGGTGATACCTCCGCAACCAAGCTGATTGGTACGTCAGCACAGCAAAGGCGGCGGCGTGGCTCTTTGGGAACGAATAGCCGCCAAATGCTACGAGCTGAGTGAAGACCTTCTCTGCAACGTCGGCAGGAACCTGCAGCGCCAGCGCTCCCTGCAGGAAGCGTTCCTTGAATGCCATAACGCCCGTCTCGCCCAGCTTGCTGCTGAGTGCCCTGCGGAGCTGGTCGCCTTCGCCTGGCGTGAAGCCCGCGAGATCCTGAGCCACCTTTAGCACCTGCTCCTGGAAGACGATCACGCCCAACGTCTCTTCCAATGCCGGTTTGAGCCGCGGGTGAAGATAACGTACCGGCTCCAACCCCTGGCGGCGCCGCAGATAGGGGCGCACCATATTTCCCTGTAGCGGCCCGGGACGGATGAGGGAGATCTCGATGGTCAGATCAGCAAAGCACGTCGGCTTGAAGTTGGGAATCAGACTGGCCTGCGCGCGGCTCTCGACCTGAAAGACGCCGACGGTCTCACCCCTGCGAAGCATAGCATAGACCTCGGGATCGTCCGGTGTGAGTGCATCTAGGTCGGGACGGGTCCCGGTCAACTGCCCTGCGATAGCCACAGCGTCCTCGATAGCCGAAAGCATCCGCAAGCCCAGGATGTCGACTTTGACCAACCCTGCCTCCTCCAGTGCCTCCTTGTCCCACTGTACCACCGTTCGATCGACCATCGTGGCAGGCTCAAGTGGGATCAGGGTGGCTAGTGGCGGTCCCGAGAGGATCATTCCGCCGTTGTGGATGCCGAGATGGCGCGGCAAACCCTCCAGTTGTGGCGCAAGGCGGAGAAGATGTTGGAATGGAGCTTGGCCGGTGGCGAAGGAGGCCGCCATTATCTCGGCCTCTTGCACGCTCTCGTCATTATGCACGTTCAGCACGTCGGTGAGGCGTTCGACGAGTGCTGGAGGAAAGCCCAGCGCTCGGGCAGTGTCTCGCACGGCTGACCGCGATCTGAAGGTGACCAACGTGCAAGCCATTGCTGCGTGATCGCGCCCGTAGCGGTTGTAGACGTATTGGATAACCTCTTCGCGGCGGTCGGCAGCAAAGTCGATGTCAATGTCGGGCGGACGCGAGCGTTCGAGGGACAGGAAGCGTTCGAAGACAAGGTCGATGGCGACGGGATCGATGGGTGAGATGTTGAGCAAGTAAGCAACGAGAGAGTTAGCTGCACTTCCCCGGCCCTGACAACGGATGTTGTGGGACCTGGAAAAGTCGACGATGTCAGCGACGATCAGGAAATAGTTGGCCAGGTCGAGCTGCTCGATCACGCGCAGCTCTTTGTCCAGTTGGTCATTGGGCGGATGCTTGGCATAGCGGAGGTGCATTGCCTGCTCGCAAATGCGGCGCAGGTAGGTGTTGGGATTGTCGCCATTTGGCGTCTCGAAGGCTGGCAGGATCTGATGACCACACGCCGCGCCAGGTAGGAACACCGTCGCGGAGGTGCAGCGTGCCGCGATATCCACGGTATTGGCAACGGCCTCGAGGATGTCGGCGAAACACTCGGACATCGTCTCCGGTGAATGGAAGCGGTACTCATCGTTGGGGCGCAGGTGGTCCCCGGTCTGATCGAGAGAGGTGTTCAGGCGGATGCATGTGAGGACATCGTGGATCTTGCGCTGGGCTGGCTCGAGATAGTGAACATTCCCCGTAGCAACAATGCCCAACCCAAGGTGAATCGCAAGCTCGCGCAGGTCACGAACCAGGTGAGCGTCACCGGGATGGTAGTGGCGCTGGATCTCGATGTAGTAGTGATGTGGACCGAAGACGCGGGATAGATGTTGTGCCGCCTCGAGTGCACGTTTCGGAGCCCCTTCGAGGAGGGCACGACTGACGGCGCCGTGGCGACAACCAGAAAGGGCAATCAGCCCGGCGTGGTGCTCGGCGAGAAGCCCTGGGTCGAGGCGAGCAATGCCCTTAGGCCGATTCAGGTGTGCCAGTGTGATCAAGCGCGAGAGGTTTGCGTAGCCCTCGGCCGTCTCGGCAAGGAGCGTTAGGTGTGATTCGTCGGCAAGGGTGAGCTCCGCGCCGAGAATCGGCTTGATACCCGCACTCTCTGCAGCCCGGATGAAGCGGACGGCGCCATAGAGGCCATCGTGGTCGGTCAGTGCCAGGGCTGGCATTTCATAGGCTGCGGCACGAGCGACGAGATCTTCCGGGAATGGAACGCCATCAAGGAGGCTGTGGTTGGAATGCGTATGCAGCTCTATGTAGCCCTGGGGCTTCATACCAGTCTCCGGCGATCCAGCCACCAGGTAGTTGTGCGGAGGTCGCGATAGACCAGGCGTATGGCGCCGCTGCTGTCTTCCAGGCGATAGTAGTCGCGCTCAACCGGAAGCGCCCACCAGAAGCGGCGCTCACGCCAGTGTTCGTAGACATAGCGCACACGGTATGAGCGATTCTCCCAGACAAAGGCCACCGGAGCTCCATCCCGGCCCGGGGACACCTCAATCCGGCGCGGTTCGGGTGGGTGGATCAATGAGGCCACCACCACGATGAACTCGCCAAAGCGCGCCCTCAGGCGTCGCAGGGCTTCCTGTAAGCTCCGCCAGCGGAGATCTGCTGAGGCAGAAAAGAGCGCCAACTGCGTCACCCCCAAATACGTAGGCCGCAAAGGGTAGATGATCACCTCAAGGCTCTCGACGGGTCGTTCCACGCGAACGCGATCGACGAGGAACTGGACGCGCCGCGTGAGACGTTCTTGATCTGCCGTTGGTGGCTCGACGGCAGTAGCTGTGGTGTGGGGTACTTGGGCAGTGTCGACGATCTCGATGCGCAGTCCTTGCGCCTGATAACCTCGTCTGTGTAATGTCTCCGCCAATGCCGTGGCCATCCGCTGGGCCATAGCCAGCAGGACCTGGCGGTCGACAGTAGGAGGCCTGAGCGTGGTCCGATGGCGTAGCTCAAGGGGTGGGGCATCAGGCATGACAGGTCGCGGGTCGGCACCGGCGGCCAGGCTGTGGAGGAACCCTGCCTGTCCCCCGAACTGGCGGATCAAAGCCATTCGTGGCAAGGCGGCCATCTCTCCCAACGTGCGTATGCCCAACAGATCCAGACGCCGAAGAAACTCGGGTTCGGCGGGCAGGACCGTCAGCGGTAGCGAGGACAGAAAGCTGCGACCGCTGCGCGGGGGTACAACGACGGCGTTGTTAGGGCGCGAAGCCAGGCCTGCCTGTTCTGCCGTGTAGCGTTCCTTAGCCAGGCCTACTTGAAAATCAAGCTCTAGTGTCTCGCGGAGGGCAGTGATGATGGCGCGAGCGAGACCCTCATCCTCGGGGAAGCGGCGGGCGAGTTGCTCGACTTCGATGAAGAATATGCCCAGGCCTGCTGTTTCGATGCGATCGGTGAACTGCAGGAGTGTGGCGAGGAGTACCTGTTGAGCGCTTCCATAGGCCGTGTGGTCGGCGGGGACGAAATCGGCTTGTGGGCACCGCAGGGCAGCCCTGGCAAGAGCCATGCCCGGTGTGACGCCGGCTGCCTCCGCTACGGAACAACAGTCCAGGACGACCGACGAATCCCAGGGACGACCACCAATTACGAGCCCTCTGGATGCGGTGTCTCGACGGGAGCCAGGCTTCCGGCGTTCCACCTGCACTGGCAGGTGTGGCACGAGAAGGTAGATGATCTTCATGGGAATAGAACAATAGTTCTATTCCCATGATAATCAGAATATGTGGTCAGTCAAGCATTTGGGTTCCCCCAGTCGTTGGTGGACTGGGGGAACCCAAGGTGGGGGAACCATCAGGATTGCCGGCGATACCGCAAAACCGGGGTTCGGGCGGCCTGGACTTCATCGAGGCGACGGACCGGTGCGGTATGGGGCGCCTCGTGGAGCAGCGCCGGATCCGCGACAGCCTCCTCTGCAATGCGCAGAAGGGTATCAGCGTAGGCGTCGACTGTCTCCAGAGGCTCGGTTTCGGTCGGCTCGATCATGAGCGCATCGTGAACGATGAGCGGGAAGTACATCGTGGGGGGGTGGACACCATAGTCGATGAGGCGCTTGGAGATGTCCATCGCGCTGCTGTCGGTTCCAGCGAGGCGACCCTCCGCGACGAACTCGTGCATACAAATGCGGTCATAGGGGACGTGGTAGGTATTCCGGACCCGGCAGCGCAGGTAGTTGGCGTTGAGAACGGCGTGCTCCGCGATGTTCCGCAGGCCCTCGGAGCCGTGCATCCGGATGTAGGTGTAGGCGCGGACGAGAATCCCGAAATGACCCCAGAAGCTGCGAACACGTCCAATGGACCGGTCGGGGTGGTGGAAGCGGTAATGAGGTTCCGCGCCGGTCTCTTCCCGGACCACCACCGGGTCGGGTAGAAAGTCGACCAAGTGTGCTGCAACGCCTACAGGCCCAGCGCCAGGGCCTCCTCCGCCATGCGGAGTGCTGAACGTCTTGTGCAAGTTGAAGTGCATGACGTCGATTCCGATGTCGCCAGGGCGCATCACGCCGACGAGAGCGTTCATATTGGCGCCGTCGCCATAGACCAGTCCTCCGCAGCCGTGCACGATTTTGATGATCTCCTCGATGTTCTCTTCGAAAAGACCAAGGGTGTTGGGGTTGGTTATCATCAGGCCGACGACACGATCACACACCTGGCTGCGGAGTGCATCGAGGTCGACGTTGCCACGCGTATCAGATGGGATCTGCACGACGCGCAGTCCACTCATGCTTGTCGATGCCGGATTGGTGCCATGCGCCGAATCGGGTACGAGGATCGTGTCGCGCTGTGTGTCACCACGAGCCAAATGATAGGCACGCATGATCAGCACGCCAACGAGCTCTCCCTGGGCGCCTGCTGCTGGCTGCAGCGTGACGCCCGCAAAGCCTCCAATCTCAGCGAGGTACTGCTGCAGCTCATACATCAAGCGCAGCGCCCCCTGTGCCAGGGCCTCGGGCTGGTGGGGATGGGCGCCAGCGAAACCCGGAAGTCGCGCCGTAACCTCGTTGATTTTGGGGTTGTACTTCATCGTACAGGAGCCCAAGGGGTAGATACCTTTGTCAATGGCGTAGTTCAACTGGGAAAGCCGCAGGAAGTGCCGCACGACCTCGATCTCACTCACCTCAGGCAGCGGCAGATCCTCACGGACGAGGTCCGCAGGCAGCGTGGCCTCGGGCACATCCAGCTTGGGCGTCGGAGTTCCGTGGCGCCCTGGAGACGATAGCTCGTAGACCAGGGATTCGCTCATCGCTCCCCCCTTTTCTGGGTCGAAATGGCCGCGAGCGCGGCAACAAAGGCGTCGATCTCGGTGCGGCTGTTCATTTCCGTGACAGCCACCAACATACGATCCGCCCAGCCATCGAAATCGCGACCCAGGTCGTAACCTCCGAGGATCGGGGTCGGCTTCGCGTCAAGGAGCGCCGCGTTGATGCTGGCAACGGAAGCCGGGCACTGCACGACGAACTCATTGAAGAATGGGCTCTGGCTCAGCACGGAGAAACCCGGGAGTGCCTCGATGGCTGCGGCTGCATAGTGCGCCTTGTGGTAATTCAGTTCCGCGATCTGGCGAAGTCCATGCTTGCCCAGGACCGAGAGGTAGACGGTGGCTGCGAGCGCCATCAAACCCTGGTTGCTGCAGATGTTCGAGGTTGCCTTGTCGCGGCGAATGTGTTGTTCGCGCGTGGTCAGCGTCATAACGTAACCCAGTTTGCCTTCGGCGTCGACCGTCTGGCCGACAAGGCGCCCGGCAAGCTGGCGGACGTAGGCTTCGCGCGTTGCATAGAAGCCCAGATAAGGTCCGCCGAAGTTGAGGCCCAGCCCCAGTGGCTGTCCTTCGCCCAGGACGATGTCAGCGCCAAAGCTCCCTGGTGGTTCCAGCAACCCAAGACCGATGGGATTGGTGACGACTGCAAGCAAAGTCTCTGGATCGCGTGCGTGGATCCGTTCAGCAAGCCCCGCCAATGGCTCGATCTGTCCCAGGAAGTTGGGGCTCTGCACGATGATGCAGGCTGTGTCGCTGTCGACCCGATCGACAAGGTCCACGAGAGGCGTCTCGATAGACTCGTCGCCGGTGATCTGAACATCCATACCCTGCGTGTAGGTGCGCACGACGGCGCGATAGTGTGGGTTGACAGCTGGCGATATCAGTACCTTGCGCCGCTTTCTGCGGAAGATGTTGTAGGCCTGGATCACCGCTTCAGCTGTTGCCGTCGCAGCATCGTAGTGGCTGGCATTAGCCACGTCCATGCCTGTCAGATCACAGATCAACGACTGGTACTCGAAGATCGCCTGGAGTGTGCCCTGGCTAACCTCCGCCTGGTAGGGTGTGTAGGCCGTGGCAAACTCGCCGCGGCTGATGACGTAGTCCACGACACTGGGAACCCAGTGCCGGTACGCGCCCGCACCCAGGAACGTCGGCACGCTGTTGGCGTTGAGATTGTGGTCAGAAAGTGCCTGCAGCTCGCGAAGCACGTCCATCTCGGACAGGGCTTCGGGCAGATCTAGGTCCGGGAAACGATGTCGTCCGGGAACGTCGGCGAAGAGCTCCGCCAGCGACCCGACACCGATGGCCTCCAGCATAACACGGCGGTCATCATCCGTGTGGGGTGTGTAGACCATGTGTTTTACTCCTTATGGGCTGCGGTGGCCACGGATCGCGTCAGTGGCCATCGGCGCGATGCCAGCACTGTGGTCGGAACGGAGAGCCCGCATGCGGCGGGCTCTCTGATCGATCGAGATCTGTGTTAAGAGGCCTGTTCTGACTCGACGAGCGCTTTGTAGGCTGCGGCATCCATAAGGTCGTCGAGCTCTGCAGGATCATCGAGTCTGATGCGGACCAACCATCCCTCGCCAAAAGGATCCTGGTTGACAAGTTCCGGGGAATCCTCGAGCCCTTCGTTGACCGCCACGACCGTGCCGCTGGCCGGCGCGTAGATGTCACCAGCGGCCTTTACCGATTCTACGACGCCCAACTGCTCGCCCTTGCTGACTTTGTCGCCGACCTCAGGTAGCTCGACATAGACAACGTCAGACAACGTGCTCTGGGCGTAGTCCGAAATCCCGACGACCACCTCGTCGCCAGTCGTACGGGCCCATTCGTGGGTGGTTGCATACCGAACATCCAAGATGAACTCCATCGTAGCCTCCGTTTCGAGTGATAGACTGCTATCGATTGCGCGCTAGAGTGAGACCGCTCCCCGTTCCGCCACCAAGTCCCAGAGGTGGGCAAACGGTGAGGGATCGACCAAGTCGTCGAAGTGCTCCTCGTATGGGATATAGACATCCGGTGTCCGTGGGAGTCCGAGAGAGACATCGGTGGGTTTCTGGTTGGACCTATCGTTGAAGACCAGCAGCAAGCGGCGGGGATCGGCACCCTGTTCCGGCAGTGCCTGCATCGCAACCTTAGCCAGGGAGCGTGACGTCTGGTCAGATGAAGTGACAACGACTGACCAATCACACGCCGATGGTGTGCGCCATGTCAGAGGTAAGGTGCCGCGCCCCAGGTCGAGGATGACCGTGTAACCCTCTTGCCGTAGCACGTTGAGAACCTGATCTAGAGCCTGCAGGCGGATGCCGCTCAAGTCGCTGATCGACGCTGGTCCCGGAATGAAGTAGGAGCCGTAGACGTTCTGCATGCTGTAGTTGTTGATGAGGTTTTTGTCAATCTCCGACGGCGTGCGGGAGAGCAGAGCGACGATGTGACGTGGGCCACTTAGCCCGCTCAAGAGCGCAAGGCTACCGACCGGGAAAGCCAGGTCGATGAGCATCACGGGGCGTTCACTGGCTGTGGTGGCATAACGCGCCAGGTTCAGGGCTACCGACGTAACGCCGACACCACCGCGGAGGGATAGTAGGCCAATGACCTTGCCGCTGCCAGCCCCCTGGGTGGAGATGTCGAGGCGCTCAGTACGGTCCAGCGCTGCCCGAATGCGCACCCCGAGCTCGCGGTAGTCCATATGACCCTTTGTGATGAAGTCGTCACCGCCCTGGATGTAGCCCTTGATGCGGTCATCGGGTGCCGCCAGAGCGGTAAGGAAGAGGATGGGTACCCGGTGGAAGGCGGGGTCGGATCGCAACGCCTTGCAGACCTCGTAACCATCCATATCCGGCATCATGACATCAAGGAGGATCAGGTCGGGAATCTGCCTCGACGCCTGTCGAACCCCTTCGCGGCCCGTTGTTGCCTCGGAGACATCATATCCCCAACTGCGCAGCATGATGCCGTACATCGTTCGAGCGTCGTCATCGTCCTCAATGACCAGGATGTGGCTCTTGGGCATCGGCTCTAGCTCCTTCGTGGTAACAGGTTCATGCTCATTATAACATCGACGGCAAAGCCACGGTATTGGGCTCTGTCGCGCGGGATCTCATGATCGTACAGGGAGTGTGAAGCTGAACGTAGTGCCAACGCCACTCTCGCTTTCCACAGCCATATGCCCGCCGTGGAGCTCGACAATGCTGCGCGTGATGACCAGGCCCAGCCCGGTGCCCTGGACGTTGCGCACGATATCGTTCTTGGACCGGAAGTACTTTGTGAAGAGCTGGGACACTTCATCTTGTGTCATTCCGATGCCGTTGTCGCTGACCTGCCAGTTCACAGCCCGGCTATCAGTCTTCGCGACCGTCGCGCGAACGCTAATGTGGCCACCTTCGGGCGTGTATTTGTTCGCGTTGCTCAGGAGGTTGGTCAGAACCTGGATGAGGCGGCCCCGGTCTCCCATCACGGGTGGTAGATCGGGCGAAACATCAATGTGAAGGTGTTGATCTTTCAGTGCGATGGCCTGTTCGAAGGCCTGCGTTGCCTCATAGGTAATCTCCGCGGGCGCCACCGGCTCAATCTCCAGCCTCAGCTTGCCGGACTCAATGCGCGAGACGTCAAGCAGATCCTGTACCAGGCGGTCCATTCGGGTGACGTTGGCACGAATCACATCGACAAAGAGTACTTGCTGCTCGTTGAGCTGACCGCCGATATTCTTGCTCAGCAGATCGGCATAGCCCTTGATGGAGGTCATCGGCTGCCGTAACTCGTGGGAAACAAACGAGATGAACTCCGTCTTGGCATCGTTGGCACTCTGGACTTGCTCGAACAGCCGGGCATTGTCGATAGCGATAGCGGCGTGGTTGGCAAGGCGCTCAACGGCTGCGACGCGCTCGGGTGTGAAGTTCGTTGAAGCGGGCGACTCCAGGGCAATGGCTCCGATAACGCGTGCCTCACGCCGGATGGGAACAGTGAGCTGGGCTTTCATCCCTGGTACGATGGGGACGTAGTCGGCGTCGCGAACAACATCGTTGACAAGTGTCGTCTTTCCCAGCGCCACTGTTTTTCCAATCAGGCCGCGGCTCAACGGCCAGATCTGACCATCGTCGGCCCTATGATGCAGCGCTTCGTCATAGCCCTGCTGGGCAAGGAAACGCAGACCTCGGGCCCCACCATCCTCCTGCTGAAGTGCCGCGATGGCACCGGTCGAGGCTCCGGTGATCCGCAGTGCCCAGGCGAGCGTTTGCTCCATCACCGCATCGTATTCGAGCGTTGCGTTGAGCTGGCGATCGATCACCTGGATCGTCGTCAACTCTTCGACCCGGGCCTGCAAAGCCTGGTCCGTCATCGTGAATAGACGCGCGTTCTCAATAGCGATGGCGGCCTGGGCGGCAA
>JAXDDP010000172.1:0-19476 GCA_034676785.1 Anaerolineae bacterium
CCCCGGGCGTGAATGCGTTCCAGAGCCAGCTCGACCAGCAGCTCTGTCTCGGGCCTGGGGATCAGGACCGCGGGAGTGACGCGGAATTCTGACCCGTAGAACGCCATCTGACCTAGGATATAGGGCAGCGGTATGTTTGCAGCACGACGCTGTACCGCATCCCTGAATCGCTCGCTCTGTTCGGGCGTCAGCAACCACTCGGGATGGGCCAGAACTGCGGTCCTGTCGACGTGCAAGACCCAGGCGAGCAGCCGCTCAGCCTCGGTGTGAGGACGTTCGGTAACCTGCGCTAGCTGTGTGAAGGCCCATTGCAGCGCCTCGCGGGCCCCGAGCAGGGCGGATGGCGTCACGACTAGGTCGACTCCTGCAGGTTCTGGCGCCTACTCGTGGCGGAAACGATCCTCGAGTTTTTCCAGGAGTTCAGCGGCCTCGACCAGCTTGTCGAGAGGGTTCTGCTTCCCTGTGAAGTAACGGTAGTCGCACGGCATGATGTCCAGCCGCGTGACCAGTGTCTCGTGGTGTTTCCGGATCGTCTCTGCCGATATATCGTAGGTGTTGACCAACTCTTCGAGAGACACATCGTGGAGGTTCACTTTGCGCACGGTATAGTCCAGAGCAGCTCCCCACGCCTCCGGTTTGGGGATGGCAAGCGGCTCCTCTCCAAGACTGATGCGGAACTCCATCCACATCTGGATCGCAGCACCGATGAGGTCGATCGGTAGATGCGTAGCGGTCATTCGTTCGGTGATGACGTTCTCGACTGGGTCCATCCCGCTGGCGAAGAGCTGTTCGATACGACTGGCAACCTTTGACTCAGGCTCCAGTCTGAGATAGTTGGCCAGTGCTCGAAGCGCGCGATCGAAATCGCCCGCACGAGAGAGGACTTGTGCCAGGCGCATGTGATAGGTCGCATTGTCAGGGTGAAGAGCCACAACCGCTTCCAGTCCCTTGACCGCATCCTCGACATCCCAGCGCTCATACGCCGCAAGGGCCTTGTCGTAGATCGTCTGAGCCTTGCGCCGCTTAACCGCCGCCGACTGATCTGGACTCATTGCGACCTCCATGGGTGGTAACACCGTGTGCCTTCCCATTATAGCATCGAAGGAACTTGCTTGCCAACAGAGTGTCAGATTTCGGTAAGCGTCTACCAGTCTGGTGCAATACTCACCACCCCCAACCTTAACTCACCACCACCGCTCGGTGGCGACAGCCACTCCCCACGATGTGAGTAGGGCGCTCACATCGTCCCAGTGGGCCTCATTGACGATCGCAACGTTGTCCGTACCGGGCAAGGGGCGCAACCAGCGGTGGAGTAGGGGGTCGGCGGCGCGCAACTCACCAAGCGATTCACCGCGTTTTAGGCGGAGCAAGCGCACCTGAGCCGTCTGACCATCACCAAAATGCCTACCCCAAGCCAGAATCTGCTTCTCCACATCCGCAGGCAACGTCGGGCCAGTCAGAGTTCTTAAGGTCTCAATGATCTCAGGTGGCGAATAGCCCGATGTGGATGCCTTCTCGATGGACTCCGGAGTAAGGCGCCAGTGCACATCCTCCGGTTCCGCAAAGCGCATCAGGGCCCCGGTAACGTAGAGGCTAGGGGACGCGGTGCGGGGTTCCAGTACGTCTCCCTGCCAACGCATGCTGTTGGGGAGATCGGCCTGAATCCCCTGGGATACTGCGGCCAACAGCTCGAAGTCTCGGAGACGCTGCTGGATCAGGCTCAGGTTGCCGGGAAGGAACCAGGCTGTCCGTTCATCGATGGGATTGAGAACTGATCGGAGCTCAGCGTCATCGAGAAACGCCTGCAGACGGTCGGGAGTGTCGACCTGCAGGATCCTGATATTGCGCCGGATGATGATTCGTTCGTATTGCTGGTACCATTCCTCGAGCGATCGCTGGATGTTCTGGGGGATGGCTTGCCCGGTGGTCTCTTCAAGGTATGCCGCGATGGCCTCTGCGGTTTCGCCGCTCTGCAATGCCCTATACACGGCATCACGCGTGAGCCGGTAGGTGATGACCGTCTCATCGAGCTTCTCTCGTTGTGCAATGTGCTCCATCCCGGCAAGTACCCGCAACGGGACTGGGCCCAAGGCAAGCACCTGGAAATCGGGCTGAAGGATCATCTGCCAGGGTTGCTCGAGGATGCTCGGCCCTGCTCTTCCCGATGACATTGTGCTCGTTACTTCCTGTACCACGCGGACCGCTGACACGTCTGCCGCTTCTGTGCTGACATAGCCCAGCTCTACCAAGCCCATCGCGCAGAGCTCCTCGAGCGCGCAGCGGGTCAGGGCCAGCTCTGTATTGCTGAGCGTCTTTTCCACCTCACGGCGATAGGCGTTGCCATAGTAGTGGAGCTGACCATAGACAACGCCCATGGTATGTTCGCTGAACAACAGGCTACCAGGTAGATCACCCTCCAGCAGGCTCATGATGAGATCAAAGGGTACCCAGCCGCCCGTTGACAACTGGTCCAGTGTCCCTATGATCCGCTCGCGCAGCACGTCGCACGGCAAGATCTCGAGTCCCTGGAGGTATCCGGTCAAACGCAGCGCGGCCCGATCCTTGCACAGGGGGGCGGCCATACGGACGTAGGCCCTGCGTATGTCGCGCGCATGCTGCGACGGCTTTGCGGCCCAGAAGAGGGTGGCGGCATGGTTGTCGACTGCACTGATCTCTGTACCAGACTCCTGCACCAGGTTGAGTGCGACCAACACTTCATAGAGCCAGGCAACTTTGTCCAATCCTTCGGGTTCGGTGAGACCTAGAGCCTCAGCCAGTCGTCGCCGCTCGCGCTTTCCAAGCCCCCCAGCCTTGAGTGGTTGCGCGGGCTGGTTACGCAGCTCGGCCCACACGAATAGGAGCTCGCGTAGGAATGTGCCAGGATCGCGGGCGACAACGCGTGCTGGCATAACCTTTGGGTCTGCAAAGAGATCGGGTTGTGGCTCGGGTTGATGCAGCAGCGCCATTGGGAGAGCGCTGCGCACCTCTGCTGGAATGTCGAAGCTTGTCTGCAGTGCCAAGACCCGCGGGCCGCGATCGAGGCTCGATGTGGCTACGTTCACGATAAGACCTTTATGCAGCAGGTCGAAAAGCACATGCCTGGTTCGCGGCTTGTGTGGTTCTATGAGTTGGTTTTCCGTCGACGCAATCCCTGAGAGCACCAGGGGCCGTGCTACTTGTGGCAGGGTGAAAGGACCCTCTCTGGTCATCATCACTGCCAGTGCAGCCCGCTCGCCATCGGTCAGGGTCTGGATATAGGCTGGTGAGGCAGCATCACGAGGGATGATCTCACACAACTTAGCGATCAGCCACTCCTTACGCGGCGGTTTGTTGTCAGGTTTGAGGGCGAGGCGGTCGGCGACCTCGCGAAGCGCATTCACGGTATAGGTCTGCAATGCGGCTTCCAGCTGCAGCATCGCTATGCTTCCTTGGGCATATAGCCTTGCCGGGCCAGATCGTTAAGAAGGTCATCGACGCTTCCCTCATCCAGGAGGAGCGACTTAGGAGTTAGTGTCGCCAGAGCCGAGGACTGAAGATGGGGGAGCGAGACCTGCAGTTCCTGCATCGTGAATGCATCGCGCGTCTGAAGCAGGGCCTGCACTGGATAGATGCGCACGTGTCCGTATCGCTGCCACCACATCTCCCACCAATGGCTGATGGGTGATAGTGGCTCAAGACCTGAGGCGGCAGACCACGAGGCCCGCAGCGTCTCGGGGTCCAATCCTCGTGCAAAGACCTGGTGAAGCTTCTGGACATCCAGACGGTAGCGAACCAGGGTACGTGAGAATCCCGCTGGCGAGGCCCACTGCAAAATGAATGCCAGGAAGGCGGGTGGGATAGGTGTCTCGACCTCGAGGATCCAGTCGTCAGGCGAGAATCGCAATGCCTCTTGCCGCATCGCGCTGCTAATATCGAGTGTGACCTCTTCGCGCCGTTCCCACTGCAGGTCCTGGAGATCACGCAGCCGGATCGCCTTGACATCGTTTGGCCCTGGCCCAAGGTCCACCAATCCCAGGGCGTGCAACGGTCCTTTGAGCGTGGCGAGTAACACCAGTTCAAGGAAGTCCAGCCAATCACCCTTCGGGCCTTGCGGGATAAGGCCCATCAGGTAGTGCTGGGTGTCCGGTGCCGGGAAGAGCTCGGCAATCCACTTTAGCAGGTCACGGGTTGCGAGCCAGCTATTGTGTGGAAGTGCAGATAGAAGCTCAAGAAAGGCCTGGCGCAATCCTCTGGCGATGCTTTTGATGCTGGGGTCGATCGAGTTGAGCCCCCAGTATCCTTGGTAGAGACGTCTCATGCGAACCTGTCCGTCCCGCCATGGCGACCACCACTCGGTCCACGATTCGGTGTCACGCCATAGCTGATAGAGGACGCCCACCTGTCGCCCGGGAGGCAGCGACAGCCATTGCTGTGCAAGAATACTGTCCACCGTGATCGGGCTGCCCTGCATCACAATACCGCCGGTCTCCAGGAGCGCATACAGAAACTCTGCCCACTCCTCGGAGCAATCCAGAGCTTTGGCCCACGAGGCCAACGCTTCATCCGTTGGCCGGGGAGCTGGCGGCATTAGCTCGATCATCCCATTCATTTCCACGTTGGCGTAGATTCTACGGGCATCGGCTGGGACAAGGGGCCAACACGTGATCTGCTGGGCAAACTGGTAAGTTGGTGCCTGCCAGCGAAGTTGGTCACGTAGCTTCCAGGACTCTGATTGTAGCAGGTTGAGCAGTTGCTGAACCTGGGTCAGGATCTTCAGACGGTCGGCTGTCACGACCTGCTGTGGCGCGGGACAGGAGGCGAAGGGCAGTGCCAATGGCGGGAGCCGCCGCCGTAGACCTACTGGAAGGTAGAGGTCGCCGGTCTCCGTTTCCAGAGTCAAATACGCTTTTTGGATGCGTCGGGCAAGCCTGGACCAGTCGGTGGTGAATCCCTCCCATAACTTTTTTCCCCGGGGCATCGCGTAATGCGCATGGAGGTACGTCTGCAGGATCAGGGTTGCATAGTAGCGTGATTCCTCGTCGGAGAGGCTGTGCATGGCGTTGGACAGACGCTCCTGATCGAGGAAGAGTTCGACCAGATGCCGGGTCACATGATAGCGTGTGGCCCCTTCGGGCTGATACCCCATAGCCGTAGTTAGATCACGGAGATGCGATAGCCGCCATTCCGAGCCATTGAGCTCGTTTGTCGTATGTGAGACTGGATCAAGCCTCCCGATTGACCACAAGTGAGCGAAATCAGGGGGCCTTGGGGGTGGGGGCGATTCCTGGAGATACCCTATCTCAGGGGCCAGTGTGCCCGTCGTTTTGGAACTCGGCTGTCTAGCCATAGACTTGGCGTTCATCTTGGCCCGTTGTATCGAGTGGGTTCCGACTCTGCGTATGGGGAAGCGCTCCGGGGATCTCTTCGCCGTAGAGGATCAGATAGCGGTAGCCCTGTTCTGTGAGAAATCGCTGGCGATTGGCGCTGAAATCCTGGTCAACGGTCTCTTTGGTCACGATTGTGTAGAAATAGGCCTGCCCGCCGTCAGCCTTGGGGCGCAG
The DNA here is from genome assembly GCA_034676785.1 of Anaerolineae bacterium. Taxonomy (GTDB): domain Bacteria; phylum Chloroflexota; class Anaerolineae; order B4-G1; family SLSP01; genus PWVB01. The sequence goes on from JAXDDP010000172.1 coordinate 5,541, forward strand.
GATACGGCCGAGACGCTGCGCCTCTTCCTGTCGCGAGCCGAAGGTCCCCGAGATCTGGATGGCTACGTTGGCATCCGGAAGGTCGATGGAGAAGTTAGCGACCTTTGAGACGACCAGTGTGGTGATATCCCCATTGCGAAACCTCTCATAGAGCTCCTCGCGTTCGGACACCTTGGTCTTTCCGGTGATGATTGGGTAGCCGTGGCGTGAGGCGATCAGCTCCAGTTGCTCCAGGTACATACCGATGATGAGGATGCGATCACCTCTGTGATAGCTCAAGAGCTTGTCAAGGATGCTGAGTTTGATCGTCGCGTCTGCTGCGACACGGTACTTCTGTCGTTGCTCCGCCATGATGTAGGTCATGCGCTCTTCTTCGCACATGGCAACACGGATCTCGTAGCAGATGGCCGGAGCAATCCAGCCCTGTCGTTCGAGGTCATGCCAGGGCACATCGTACTTCTTGGGGCCGATCAGCGAGAACACGTCCTCTTCACGGTTATCCTCACGGACCAGCGTTGCCGTGAGCCCGAGGCGGCGTCGCGCCTGAAGCTCCGCCGTGATGCGAAAGACTGGCGCGGGGAGCAGGTGCACCTCATCGTAGATGATCAGTCCCCAGTTGCCCTCGCTGAAGAGTGCGAAATGCGGGTACTGCTCCGACAGCGGAAGCGAATCTTGGGCCTTGGCGCCCCGCTTTCTGTGGGTAAGAATTTGGTATGTGGTTACCGTGACCGGGCGGATCTCCTTGCGTTCACCGGTATATTCGCCAATCTGATCTTCCGTCAGCGTTGTTTTGTTGAGTAGCTCCTCCCGCCACTGTCGTGCGGCGACAGTGCTGGGGGTGAGGATAAGCGTGTTCATCTGTACCTGTGCCATCGCTACCATACCAACGATAGTCTTCCCGGCACCGCATGGCAGGACAATGACTCCTGCTCCTCCGGCGTCTTCGCCCCTGGCCCAGAAGATCTCGGCTGCATCACGCTGGTAACCTCGGATGGTGAAAGGGACTTCGCCCGCCGTCATCGCGCGAAGCTGGAGCGCTAACGGTGTGCCTGGGAGATAACCAACGAGATCCTCTGCGGGATATCCAGCTTTGACCAGAGCCTGTTTCACATGGCCTCGCCGAGAGGCAGGCACTTGCAGCGTATGTGGTCCCACGCGGTCCAGCACATAGGACTTGAGAAACTGGTTTTTCTCCAGCTCGATCAGAAGTATCGATTCGTCGGAAGTCAGTCGCAGCCGATCGGAATCATAGGGATCGCGAGTGAGCCGCACCCTCCCATAGCGACCAATAGCATCGCGGATCTCGAACGTGACGTTTTCAGGGACGGGGTACTTGGCGAACTGCTGCAGGCCGGAGATGATGCCTTCGGCGTCGAGTCCTGCGGCTGCGGCGTTCCACAGGGAAAGCGAGGAAATCCGGTACGTGTGGATGTACTCCGGACTCTTCTCCAACTCAGCAAAGCGCGCCAGATGGTCCCGTGCGGCTTCATAGTCCGAGCTGTTTACTTCCAGGAGGACTGTCCGGTCACTTTGGACGATAAGTGGTGCATCCACGCGAAAATCCATATCCAAGACATTCTACCCGACCGGCTGGCTTCGTCAACGCGGCCCTTCGTGATAGAATGCCACTCGGCGACTGGGCTGCCAGCGAACCCGGGCGCGACTCATTCCCAATCGAGGAGGTCAGCCGATGCACCACGTCATGGTGACGGGGGGAGCGGGTTTTATCGGGTCCAATTTCGTGCGGTATTTCCTTCAGGCACATCCGGATTACCACGTGGTCGTCTACGACAAGCTCACCTATGCTGGCCGGCTGGAGAACTTACAGGATGTGGCCGAAGCATTTGGCGGTCGCTATGCCTTCGTCCATGGCGATATCTGTGACATCCCTCTTGTCGAGCAGACGATTGCACACTATGAGATCGACACGATCGTGAACTTTGCCGCAGAGACCCACGTCGATCGCTCCCTGATGACGCCGGGCTCCTTCATTCAGACGGATGTCTATGGCACGTTTGTGTTGCTCGAGGCAGCTCGAAAGGCCGGGCTGGAGCGCTACCACCAGATCAGCACGGATGAGGTCTATGGACAGGTGTTGGATGGCCGTTCGGTTGAAACGGATCACCTTGAGCCGCGCAGCCCCTATGCCGCCAGCAAGGCTGCTGGCGATCTGATGGCCTTGGCCTATCGTGAATCGTGGGGGATGCCCGTCACAATCACGCGGGGCTCCAACAACATCGGGCCCTATCAGTACCCAGAAAAAGTGGTGCCACTCTTCGCGACCAACGCCATCGATGACCAACCGTTGCCAGTGTATGGCGATGGCCGGCAGATGCGTGACTACCAGCATGTGTTGGACCACTGCACCGGCATCGATACGGTGCTACACAAAGGCGAACTTGGCGAAATCTACAACGTTGGTACAGGGTCGGAGTTGACCAACATCGAGATGACGCAGATCGTGCTACAGACTTTGGGCAAGCCAGAAAGCTTGATCAAGCATGTTGAGGATCGCCCCGGGCATGACCGGCGCTACGCTCTCGATGTGACCAAGCTCCGCTCGCTGGGATGGGATAATACGTACACCTGTGCGCAGGCGGTTGAGGAAACGGCCCGTTGGTACGCGGACAACGCGTGGTGGTGGCGACCCATTAAGAGCGGCGAGCTGTACAAGAGCTACTACGCACAGCAGTACGCCCGACGACTCGAGCAAGCCTAGTTCCGTGTGGGAGACGCATGCCGACGCCTGACAGCATAGCGACCTTCTTGCTTAAGGGTGTCAACCGTGCCGTACGCGAGTTCGAGCTGATCGGCGCTGGAGACCGCGTCGCAGTTGGGGTTTCGGGAGGCAAAGACAGCCGTACGCTCCTCGATTTGTTGGTGCGAGGCATTGACATCCCCGGACGCTACGAGGTGATCGCCGTACACATCGACGGCTCAGGAGTGGGACTCCCTGATCAGGTGGGTATGCTGGAGCCGTGGTTCAGCATCCTGGGGGTGCCGTTTGAGATTGCACGGCTTGAGGTTGCCGAGAGTGAGAAGCTGCCACTGAGCTGTTTCCGCTGTTCGTGGAACCGGCGCAAGGCGCTGTTCCTCGCGGCAGATCGTCTGGGATGTAACAAGGTGGCGCTTGGCCACCATGCGGATGATGCCGCAGTCACGACGCTGATGAGCCTCATGTACAAGGGCCAACTTGAGACCCTGGAGCCGTCCCGGCAGTTCTTCGATGGGCGGGTGCGCCTCATCCGTCCCCTCATTTTCCTTGGCGAGTCAGCCATCCGGCGCTATGCGCGAGCTTGTGGGTGGACCTTTTCCCCCGAGCCGGGATGTCCGCAAGGCGCGAATTCCCGCCGCGTCAAGATCGAGGCTTTTCTCGCTACGTTGCCGCAGCGGGAGCGCGAGCAGATCCGTACCAATCTCTGGCGTGCGGCACAGATGGCGCGTTCAGTCGGAGCACTGCAGTGAACCAATCCCGGCGACACGAGAACCAGCTGGGCAGACTGAGTCGCTTCCTGCTGATGTTGCTCCGGCACCAACCTGCTCGGTTCCCGGTTAAGTTGGACGCTCAGGGCTTTGCCCAACTGGATGATGTCATGCGGGTGGTCCACGCGCTGCCAAATCTGCGCTGGGCCACGCTCGCTGATATCGAGGCCGTACTGGCCATGCCTGGCCCGCAGCGCCTTGAGATCGTTGACGTTGGCGGAGGATCGCGGCGCATCCGTGCGTTGTACGGCCATTCTGTTCGTAAGCTCGCGTACGATCCGGTTCAGCCTCCAGACAGGCTTTATTTCGCGGTCTCACCTGATGCTGCGGAAACCATCCGTCGTGAGGGGCTCCACTCGGGAGAGGATGCCTATGTTCACCTGACGGATAACCCCACACAGGCCTGTGCTGGTGCATTGCGCGAGATCCCTGATCCGCTGGTGCTGATCGTTGATGCCGCGGCTGCAGCGACCTCCGGAGTCCTGTTCTATTCCCCAGTTAAGTCTGTGTATCTCTGCGAGGAAGTCCCGCCGCAGTTCATCGCTTGAATCCCGATCCCTTCCCGATGGCAAAATCCGGTCGCTGGGGTACAATGCCCCGGATACTGAATTGCCTTTGAAGGAGGCGTAGTGATGTCCGAGCCCTACAACCCGCAGGAGATTGAGCCGAAGTGGCAAGAGCGATGGGATCGTGATGCCCTCTACCGGGCCGTCATCGATGAGAGCAAGCCCAAGTTCTATGCCCTTACGATGCTCCCCTATCCTAGCGGTGACATCCACATCGGCCACTGGTACGCCATGGCACCCAGCGATGTACGAGCGCGCTACAAGCGGATGCAGGGATACAATGTTCTATTCCCAATGGGGTTCGACGCCTTCGGACTGCCGGCTGAGAACGCCGCGATCCAACGCAATATCCATCCCAAGGCGTGGACATTGGCGAATATCGACCGAGAGCGACAGCAACTGCGCTCGATGGGCGCGATGATCGACTGGGAACGTGAGGCGATCTCGTGCCTGCCAGGCTATTACCGCTGGAGTGAGTGGTTCTTCCGCAAGTTCTACGATATGGGCCTTGCTTATCGCAAGATGTCGCCCGTGGACTATTGCCCGTCGTGCAAGACCACGTTGGCGCGTGAGCAGGTGATCGGTGAGGAGCGCATCTGCGAACGATGTGGATCGCCGGTGATCAAGAAGGATCTGGAGCAGTGGTTCTGGAAGATCACCAACTATGCCGATGAATTGCTCGACTTCTCCAAGATTGACTGGCCCGAGCGCATCCGGCTGCTACAGACCAACTGGATCGGGCGCAGCGAAGGAGCGGAGGTCGTGTTCAAGGTGGCTCCTGAGGACCTGCCCGCGGATGCCACCCCTGGGGCTGGCGATCTGGTCGTCTTTACGACGCGTCCCGATACGCTGTGGGGCGCCACCTTCATGGTCCTGGCACCTGAGCACCCCCTGGTTGAGGCTATCACTAAACCCGAGCGCCACCCTGGTGTTCACGAATATCAGTTCCAGGCGGGACGACAGAGTGAGATCGAGCGGCTTAGCACTGAGAAGGAGAAGACGGGCGTCTTCACCGGCGCCTATGCGATCAACCCTGTGAACGGTGCACGGATCCCGATCTGGGTCGCCGACTATGTGATGATGGGGTACGGAACGGGTGCTATCATGGGCGTGCCCGCGCACGACGAACGCGATGCTGCTTTTGCGCTGAAATTCGGACTACCGATTATCCCCGTGATCGATCGCCCTGACGGCAAAGCCAGGAGCCTCGTATTTCCCGGTTCGGTGTCCCCTGATTTTGTCGCGACCCTCGATGCGGCCGGCATCGCCTACAGGGCGGCCCCGGTCGGCGATCTCGGTGAGGGTCTCTACGTGAATCTCCAGGGCGAGGAGCAGATCGAGCACTACGTCGAGCTCATGCGTCAGGCCTTGCTTCCCGGCAGCTGGAACGATGTAGTCGGGAGTAGCTGGACCTTTATCTTCACAGACGAAGTGCGCCAACTGGACTCCGTGGAGGCCGATCGGGCGATCCTTGCACGCTGCAAGGCGCTCTATCCTCCTGTGGGTGAGAATCGCACTGTAATGGAGATGCTCAGCCATTGCGAGTTCTATAGCGACATCCTCATTCATCACGAGTACGGCGCAATGATCAGTTCGGGTCCCTTCACGGGCACGCCCGGCGACCAGGCTATCCAGAAGGTGACCACCTGGCTTGCTGATCGGGGCGTGGGCGAGGCCGCCGTCAACTACAGGCTGCGTGACTGGCTGGTCAGCCGTCAGCGCTACTGGGGTGCCCCGATTCCTATCATCTACTGCGATCAGTGCGGCATCGTCCCGGTACCCTATGCGGACCTGCCCGTGTTGTTGCCGGACGATGTCGCTTTCATGCCGACCGGTGAGAGCCCCCTGCGATATCATGAGGGGTTTTTGAACACCACGTGCCCCAAGTGTGGTGGTCCGGCCAAGCGCGAAACTGACACAATGGATACCTTCGTATGCTCCTCCTGGTATCAGTACGCCTATCTGAGTCCCTATTACCGCGAGGGAGAGGCAGCTGACGCCTCCTCGATGCCCTGGGACCCAGTAGAACAGGCTTACTGGGCCCCCGTTGATACCTACACCGGCGGGGCTGAGCACGCCGTGATGCACTTGCTCTACACGCGTTTCTTCACGAAGGCGCTGCGCGATGCCGGACTGGTAGCCTTCGATGAGCCGATGCTCCAACTGCGCAACCAGGGGGTCATCCTGGGCGAACCCCGTTTGGGAGATTGCGTTGACGTGCAAGGGAAGTGGGAGGATGCTGCTTTCAGTGCCGAACAGATCACGGTCCATAGCTTCGCGGACCAGGCGTCATGGCCGGCTTTTGCCAGGGAGGCCACGCGGGTCTGTGGCGAGTTGATGGATCGCGACGAGACCACGCTCAAGGTGCGGACAGGCGACGCTGGAAGCTTGACCGTTGTACACATCAACGCCGAGATGCCGGTTGCCATCCCAGGCAAGGAAGGCCTTGGTACGGTCAGCGACATCCTCTACCACCTCGATGTCGAAAAGATGTCCAAGAGCAAGAAGAACGTGGTGTCACCTGATGCGCTGGTAGCAACCTATGGAGCAGACACCGTGCGCGCCTACCTGATGTTCGGCTGGCGCTGGGAACAGGGTGGCCCGTGGGATAGCCAGGGCATTGAGGGTATCGTTCGCTGGCTCAACCGTGTGTGGTCGTTGGTTCAGGATACGCCGCGCGACAGCGTGGCGCCCGACCAGGATGCAGCGCGCGAAATGCAGCGTGCACTGCATTATGCGATCAAGAGCGTCACCGAGGACCTTGAGACCTTCAGCTTCAACACTACGATCGCGCGCCTTATGGAGCTGACCAATGCGTTGAGCAAGGCCAAGCCGGCTTTCTGGGGCAGTGAACTGTGGACAGAGGCTGTCAAGGGACTGCTACTGCTTCTGGCACCGATCACCCCGCACATGGCGGAAGAGCTCTGGAGCCTGCTGGGGTACCCCTACAGCATCCACCAGCAGAGCTGGCCTGTGTGGGATGAGGCATTGCTGATCGAAGACACCATTGAACTGCCCGTTCAGATCAATGGCAAGGTTCGGGCGCGCATTATGCTACCTGCAGGGAGTAGCGAAGAGGCCATCAAGGCGGCAGCGCTCTCCGATGCCCAGGTTCAGCGCAACTTGGAAGGTAAGCAGGTCGTCAAGGTGATCGTGCCCCGCGGGCAGCTCATCAGCATTGTCGTCAGATAGACGGGGGAATATGGCAATTGACACCGAGCGACCACAGATAGCAGCACCGATGAAACGATCGCGCTTCGGGACTCTTGTGGCCTTGGCCTTTGGCTATTTTATCGATCAGGGCGAGGGCCAGGCGATGTCGGTGCTCTTCCCCACGATCAAGTCGTTGTGGAGCCTTGACTACACGGCGCTTGGCACCATTGCTACGATCCGCAACATTCTTCAGTCGATCAGTGCTCCTTTCTGGGGATTTGCGGCGGATCGCTTCTCTCGCAAGGGTGTAATCATCTTCGGGACGGGCGTTTGGGGAATCTGGACAGTAGCATGCGGCTTCACTCAGAACTTCGGCCAGCTCTTGGCGATTCGAGCGATCTCCGGCATTGGGTTGGGCTGTCTGATGCCGGCGACTTTCTCCCTGATGTCCGATACCTTCCCACCGCAGCGACGTGGGCGTGCTCTGGGTGTCCTGGAGTCTATTGGCGTTCTTGGCATTATCGTCGGGACGTTGGGACTGGGGATGCTGGCGACGCCGACGCTTTGGCGCTGGGGCTTCTTTGCCTTGGGTGGGTTCAGCGTCCTCTCGGGTGTGTTCGTGGCAGTCTTCGTCAAAGAGCCGGTCCGGGGAAGTGCTGAGCCTGAGTTGGCGGGAAAGATTACGGAGGCCGTCGCCAGCAAGTATCGGGCACAGCTTTCTGACGTTTGGAAGGTGCTCTCCATTCCTACCATCTGGGTCGCCATTATCCAGGGACTGGCAGGGAGCATGCCCTGGGTGGTGATGGGATCCTACCTGATCACCTGGCTTGTCGATGTGCGCGGGATGACCGAGGCGATAGCCTTCGATCACCCTGTTGGTAGCGCCACGTTGACCTTTGCGGGTATCGTTGTTGGCACTGCGGCCAGTAATATCATCGGCGGCATCATGGGCGATTGGGCTGAGGGGAAGAACCCGAAGTATGGACGCACCATCGTTGGTCAGGTCTCAATCGTAAGTGGTATCCCCCTAACCTATATCCTGTTCACCCGCACGGAGGACTGGCCGTTTCTGGGGCTCTTTGCGCTATGTTTCGTCACGGCGTTGCTTATCAGTTGGCCCGGCAAGGGTTCGAAGGAGCCGATGATGCAGGGCGTGGTGCCGCCAGAACTGCGGGCGACGGCTTTTGCCATGACGACCTTCATCGAAAGTGGGTTCGCTGCGCTGGCAGCATTCATCGCAGGGCGCCTTGCTGATTCGCTGGGCTTGACGCGTGCCCTTCTCTGGACGATCCCATTCCCTTGGATCCTCTGTGCCATTCTTTTCACTGGTTTCTACCTGACTTATCCGAACGACTCGGCGAAGTTACGCCAGGCTATGGCCAGGCGTGCCGAGGCGCTGGTCGCCGGTTCTGCGGAGTAGGTGCGCTATGCAGGTTGAGCTAATTGCAGTCACTCACTATTTGCACGGCGATGAATCTGCAGAGGGCCTGGTCGAACGGGCCGGGCGTGTCTGCTATCGCAGTGAAAGCCAGGGCAACCGTGGTGCGTTCCTGCGTTCGCGGCTCAAGGCCGGTCACGAGAGCATTATCGAGCATGCAGGCGCGACCTTCGAGATTTCGGGCATCAGTCGGGCTTGCTCCCACCAGCTAGTACGGCATAGACTGGCATCGTACAGCCAGGAGAGCCAGCGGTATGTGGACATGTCCGACCCTGAGATCGTGCTCCCGGACGCCATCGCGGACAATCCCGACGCGTTAGCAATTTGGTCGCGCTATATGGAGCAGGTGAAGGAGACCTACCAGGAATTGCGGGCGCTCGGGGTACGCAAGGAAGACGCACGATTCGCGTTGCCCAATGCTGCTGCGACACGCATCGTGGTGACTATGAACTTCCGCGAGCTTCGCCACTTCTTCCGGCTGCGCATCACGCCTGAGGCGCAGTGGGAGATCCGGCGGATGGCATTGGAGATGCTCAGGCAGCTGTTGCCCTACGCCCCGACAATCTTTGGCGAAAGCATCGCTGAGATTCGTTTAAAGCACCCCGAGTTGTTGGAAGATGACCCGACCGGCGAGGGCTAATCATACACGCCAGTCCGTTGTTCGCGGTCGAGGAGGAAAGCACGCTATGACGTCTGATGAGCCATCTCCCGTTGCATTAGCTCCTGTCGAGCGTGTCTCGGGGTCTGTTCTCCAAGAGCATGCCGAGATGTTTGCGCAGCAGGGGATGATGGCGGCCTCGCTGAACGCGTTGTACCTTCCGGTATTGGTTGTAAATAGCCATCGACAGATCATCTTTGCCAACCAGGCGATGGCAGATCTGGTCGACGTCGACAACGGGGCTGCGCTAATTGGGGTCAGGCCCGGAGAAGCCTTGCATTGTCACTACGTCGATGCCGGTGAAGCAGGATGTGGTACCTCGCCGTTCTGCCGCTACTGTGGTGCGGCCCGCGCAATCGCCGAGGCGGAGTTGGAGGCTGAGCGCGAGGAAGAGGCCTTCATCCTCCGGGAGTTCGGTCAGTTCCCGGCTGCCCTGGACTTGCACGTCGTCACCAAGTCTTTCTACCTCGGGCAGGAGCGCTTCACCATGATGACCATTAGGGACGTCAGCGGTGAAAAGCGACGCTATGCAATGGAGCGTATCTTCTTCCACGATGTGCTCAACACTGTCCAGAAGATGCGGATCGCTGCCGATATGCTCAATGAAAACGATGGATCGGATGACGAACTGCTGCGCAGGGTCATCCAGAAATCTGTGACACGCCTCACAGAGGAGATCCTGGCGCAACGTGATCTTTCTGAGATGGAAAACGGCGAGCTTGCCATTCGGGCAAACGAGATTCGTTCACGCGAGACCCTGATGGACCTGGTTGAATCTTACTTTGAGCAAGGCCTGGCGCGGGGCCATCGTATACAACTTGCGGATGATACGGCGGATGTGCCCTTCGTCGTTGACGAGACGAAGCTACGGCGGGTGCTGGACAACATGCTCAAGAACGCACTTGAGGCCGAGGACGCTGAGGCAACGATTACGGTTGGGTGCCGTGTCCTATTGTCTGACCTTGACCAGGGGAGAACTCGGGATACGGTAGAATTCTGGGTTCACAACCCTCGTGTGATGTCCGAGGCTGTCCGCTGGCAGGTCTTTCGGCGCTCCTTCACCACCAAGGGGAAGGGACGCGGCCTGGGCACCTACAGTATGAAAGTGTTGACCGAACGTTACCTGGAAGGTGAGATCGACTTCATCTCCGAACCCGACCAGGGCACGACCTTCTATGCACGCTATCCGGTGTCCCCGAGCTATGCACAGGGCGAAACGCTATCTGTGACCTGACTCAGGCTGACTCAAAGCCCAGGGCACGCTCGCGCAGACTGACGTACCGGTTGTTGCCGATTACCAGGTGATCGAGGACCTCTATCTCCAGCAACTTCCCCGCATCGACGAGTCTGCGTGTTAGCGCCACATCCTCTGGCGAGGGCGTGGGATCCCCGGAAGGATGGTTGTGTGCTACGATGACGGCGGCACAGTTGCGCCTCACCGCGCCGCGAAAAACCTCGGCGATCCGGACCAGTGACGTGTTCAGGCTGCCAACGTAGAGTGTCTCCTCGTCGGTCACCCGGTTACGGGTATCGAGGAAGAGCACCGTGAAATGTTCCTGTTCCTGGAACCCGAGCTTGGGCATCAAGATGTGTGCTGCGTCACTGGGTGCGCGGATCTGCCAGCGTTCCTCTGGGCTCTCGGCCATCAGCCTGCGGCCCAACTCCAGCGCTGCCAGAATTTGGGCCGACTTGGCTGTCCCCAATCCTCGCACATCAGCCAACTGAGAGAACTCTGTGCGCGCCAGTCCCCCCAGCCCTTCGAAGCGGGCCAGGAGGCGCTGTGCGAGAGTCAACACGTTCTCTCCGCCCACGCCGACGCGCAGGATGATGGCCAGAAGCTCCGCTGTGGACAGTGCCTGCGGCCCAGCTCGCACTAAGCGCTCACGAGGACGTTCCTCCGGCGGCATCTCCTTCACGGTAATGTAGCTCATCAGCTTGCCTCCCCTATGGTCGATGGTACAATGCGGGTGGTCGGGGGTGTGGCATAGGTCTGGCAGCCGGTGTCCCCGATCGCACCCGCGATTCGGCAAAGGAGTCCCTGGCACATGATCGACCAGCTTCTAGAGATCTTGCCGCAGGTGGTGACAGTTCTGACTCTGGTCACCGCAGTTTTTGTCACGAGCCTGTGGCTGGGAATGGTCCTCTGGACCTTTCACGACATCCGTGCTCGCACCCGCGACATCGTTGTGCAGATACTGGCGACGTTCATGGTCGCTGTCTTGACATTGCCGGGTCTGATCGTCTACTTCCTCATTCGTCCCCGAGAGACCCTGGCGGAAGCCTATGAGCATGCTCTGGAGCAGGAGGCCCTGCTTCAGGCGATCGAAGAACCCGAGGTATGTCCTGGGTGTGGTGCCAAAGTGAAGGATGAGTTCATCTACTGCCCCTACTGCCATACCCATTTGCGCAAGAAGTGCCTCGAGTGTGAGTCTGTATTGGCCTTGGACTGGAACATCTGCCCCTTCTGCGGAGCTTCACAGGGCAGCACCGTCGTCGCGCCTGTGATCGATCGTCAGTTCGAGGTGGCTCCCGAGCCTGAGGCGCCGGTTCAGGCCTGAGGCGCCACGACCTTATCACCCAGTCGGCAACTGCGGACACCGGAGCGAATAGCCCCGGTGTCTCTTTTTTGAGCGGTCAGGGTTGCAGCAGATCCGCCTCGCGGATCGTGTGTACCTTCACCATGTTGGTCACGCCGTGTACTTCGAGCGGGATCCCTGCCGTCAGCACAACATTGTCGGCGAGTTGGACGTGACCGCGCGCCTTCGCGGCACGTACCATCTTGAGGATCATCTCATCCGTGTTGTGGAATGCGGAGACAACGAGTGGCGTGACGCCCCACAGCAGTTGCATCCGGCGAGCCGTTGACTCGAAGGGAGTGATCCCCAGTAGCGGAACCCGGGGCCGGTGTCGAGCGATGATGCGCGCTGTACGTCCTGATTCGGAAGAGCACAGAATTGCGGTTGCACGTGACGCGACAGCGACCGCAACCGTGGCACGGCTGATCGCCGTCGTGATCATTTCCGCATTCGGTTGGTCCCCGCCAACAGGAGGATCGAGGAGCTGGTTGTAGGGGAAATTCTCCGATGTCTCGACATTCGCAGCGATGCGCGCCATCATCTGTACAGCCTCGACCGGGTATAACCCCACTGACGTCTCGCCCGACAACATCACGGCATCGCTACCGTCAAGGATCGCGTTGGCGACGTCAGAGGCTTCAGCACGTGTCGGACGAGGTAACTCGATCATCGACTGGAGCATTTGTGTCGCGGTGATGACCGGTTTGCCCAGTGCGTTGCAGAGGCGGATCATATGCTTCTGAACCATCGGCACGCGCTCCGGTGCTATCTCCACACCCAGATCACCTCGCGCAACCATCACACCATCCGCAGCCCGTACAATGCCCTCGAGCTCATCCAACGCTTCCGGCTTCTCTATCTTCGCTATCAGGCCGGGGATCACGTGAGGATCGTGGCCCACTTGACGCGTCTCCGGTGCATCGACGTGCGCGAGAAGGTAATCGCGCAATACCTCTACATCCGATGCGTGTCGCACGAAGGAAAGGGCCAGGTAGTCAAGTCCGAGACTTAGCGCTACCAGGGCATCCTCTCGGTCTTTCTCGGTCAACGCCTCGATGCGCAGGGCTACGCCTGGTAGGTTGACGCCTTTGTGAGAGCTCAGGACTCCCCCTACCAACACGTTACAGATCAGCCGTGCTGGCGCTTTGGCCACGGCTACCAACTCAAGTGCACCGTCGTCCAGCAGCAGGCGATCGCCCGGATTTACATCATCAATGATGTCGGGATGCGGAAATGGGATCTCGTTTGGGGCGCCCAGTGGCGTGGCGGTCAGGACGACTTCGTCGCCCACACTGATACGCATGCCGCCTTCTGCAAGTCTACCGATGCGGATCTTCGGCCCCTGCAAGTCGCCCATCAGTGCGACGTGGCGTCCTTCCTCAGCCGCCACGCGCCGGACCAGTCCTGCTGTACTTCGCTTCTCTTCGGCAGTGCCATGGGAGAAGTTGAGACGTGCGACAGTCATACCGGCGCGGATCATAGCGCGCAGAACCTCTGGGTTTTCGGTGGCGGGACCGAGAGTGCAGACGATCTTGGTCTGAGGCATAATCGACTCCTTGGCCTGCATAGCGATGTGTGGCAAGGCTGATTCTACTCACTGCCACAACATTGTCCATAAAACGCCTCGGTGGGTTTGAGGTGCGCTCCTGAGGCAGAGACGTGCCTGTAGCTTAGGGTTGGCGGCAGCGTCGTTCTGTGCCATACTGTGACACAGACATCTGGGCACCGAGTGAGGAAATGCAGCGACAAACGGATGACAACCTCGGTTCACGTCCGACGGTCGGCATTGTCATGCGGGGCTTCCGTCGTCCCGACTATGACATCTGGCTGAGTGCGACGGAGGCTGCCGGTGAAGCGGGCCTTAATGTCCTCACCTTTGCTGGGCAGCCACTCCGGTCTCCGATCGGGTACGAGCACCAGGCCAACTCGGTCTACGATCTTATCAACCCCCACCGGCTTGCTGGCATTGTCTTGCATACCAGCGGGCTGGGCCTCTACGTGGGGGTCGAGGGTGTGCGCTCCTTCTGTGCGCGCCTGTCTGGCATCCCCCTTGTGAGTGTCC
>JAXDDP010000173.1:0-15833 GCA_034676785.1 Anaerolineae bacterium
GGCAGGGAGTGGGACGCCTGCTGGTGGACCACGCACTGGCAGCACTGGTACGCGCCGGAATTCAGAAGGCTCACCTGTTCGTCTTCCACACCAACGCCAGCGGCATCGCCTTCTGGGAGAGCGCCGGCTGGACCTGCCGCCACGACATCGGCGTCATGTCAAAGGTCCTAGAATAGGCGCTGGCGCTTGCCAGAAGCCGCCAGATTCGAGAGTCAGGCCAACGTGGCGTCTTCCACCCCACTTGACAATCTAGCGCCTGGCTGCAGACTCTCGTGAGTCTCGCCCGCGTATCACGTCTCCGACCGCCTGGTTCTCGGCGGATGCGGACTGGAAGGCGGGATAACATGACTGCCCGCGCCTGGGATCCCAGCAATGTATCCCCCCGGGCGCAGGCTAACCTGGGAGCTGTGCATCCGTCGATGCTGATCGCCACGCGACATAGATGCCAGAGTCCCAGCCGATGCGACCGACTGGACCGCGGCGATCCAACGATCTCACAACACAGAAGGAAGGTGCGAATATGCGCGGTACGTCTCTCTGGAAGCTTGGTCTGTTGCCGGTCGCCGTGGCCTTGGGGGGACTGGCCATGGTGACTTCTCGCTGGCGACGCCCACGCGCGCCGTTGAGGCGGTGCCTGCCACCCCGGCGCCGCTGACGGACTGGGTCATAGCCGTCGGAACCACCGGGACGGTCAGTGTCATCGACGCGTCGACCGACATCGTCTACGGTCCGGTTCTGTCGGGAGTGCTGGGAACCGCGGGTGGCGGGCTCTTCGACGTGGCCGTCGTACCGGGCACCAACCTGGCCCTGATCTCGAATTTCGGCGATCAGACCGTCTTCTTCGTCGATTTCTCCCAGCCGCTCAGCCCATCGGTGGTCACTTCGGTGACGCTGGGATTCTACGCGGAGGATATCGCGGTGACACGCGATGGCCAGGTTGCGTATGTGACCGACGGCGGATTCTCCCCGCTTGTCGCCGCGATCGACATCGTCTCGCGGTCTGCGGCCTACACGGCTAACCTGGGTACGCACTATGCCAACGCCGTGGCGTGGGCCCCCGATGGGACGGTCATCGTCGCCGACTATTTCCCGGGCGCCCTGCATGCGCTCTACCCCGATGCGTCGGGCATCCTTACGGTGACCGGCACTTATACCTACGCCCTCACGCCCGACGGACAGGTCGTGCTGGCCGACGATACAGGCGGATCTGCACGCGTCTCGGCAGGCGAGCCCCGGTCGGCTGCAGGCGCTGTGGGCACCGGTGCGGACGCCTTCCGACCGCTCGACCAGAACGCGGTCACCGCCGATGCCATGAACGCCCGCCCTGTCAACGTTGCCGTCGCACCCGATGGGCAGACGGTCATCATGGCCAACGTGGGTGCCTACGACCCGCCCACCAACACGCTGTACACCGTGGGGATCTATCGGATCACCGCGCCCGGCGTGTTGAGCTTCACGGGCGCCATCACGAACCTCACGCGATCAACGCAGTCGATCGCGTTCAGCGCTGCCGGCGACAAGGCCTACCTTAGCCAGAACCAGGGCAAGGTTGCTCTGACCGAGACGGACCATCTCTCGGTACTCGAGATCGTCGAGCCGGGTGTCGTGAGGCTGGCGCTCGATGGGGCGGCCGTCTACTCGCGGGTCACGGGCAGCCAGTTGTTCGGTGTGGACACCATCGCGGTTGTCCGCAACAAGGCGTATCTCGGGTATCCTACGGTCTCGGGCGGTGACACTGATCTGCGCGTGGTGGATCTGTCTGACTACAGCGTGACGGAACTGACGATGCCGGGGATCATCGTTGGCGTGGACGTGCTTTCACCCAAGCGGGTCTTGCTGCCGCTGGTGGTCAGCGGCGGGCAGCCCGCGCGCTGAACGAGGAGGGTTCGCGCGGGATACACCGCCAGGATGGTTGGGGATGCGCGAAACCGGCGGGGGGGGGGCCCCCCCCCCCCCCCCCCCCGACTTGATGTACTGGACTGCGGTCCGCCGATCCTGCTATGCCGTGGGCAGCTTCAGCTCCTGGCCCACCTTAAGTGCGTTCGGGTTGGGTACCTCTGCCTTGTTGAGCTCGGC
The DNA here is from genome assembly GCA_034676785.1 of Anaerolineae bacterium. GTDB lineage: Bacteria > Chloroflexota > Anaerolineae > B4-G1 > SLSP01 > PWVB01. Next base: position 2,077 of record JAXDDP010000173.1, read on the forward strand.
AATCTCGGTCCAGCGGTTGGCATCGCCCAGCTGCTCTTTGGCGATCTTGCTAAGGTTGTCACCCGCCTTCACCACGTAGGTCTTGGCCTTGCGGCCCAACTGCTCCTCGACCTGACGCTTGAGATCCTGTTTCCTGTCGGCCATCATGCCCTCCTATCGAGTTGGGGATTCACCACAGCATTCATTGTACGCTCCCCTCCCGGCGACGCAAGTGAACGATGGTCGTGGATCAGGCACTGGACGCCTGGCCGGTGGGCAACCCGCGGGACTCCCCTACTCCCCGGCGTTTTTTGCGCTCCCAGCACTGCGCCGCCACGGCCTCCAGCTGGCGCAGTTGGCTCGCTGTGATGCTCGCCCCATCGGACTCGATCACGGCATAGGGAAGGCTGCTGGCGACTGCTGTCGCGTGCGTGACTGCCGTGGCGCTACTGGCAGGGGTGCAGTTGAAAGCCCCGATGTTGATGTAGCCGTCATACGCGCCCTCGTCCAGCGAAAGCAGGTAGCGACCCACCGTGCAGGGTGCCTCGGTCCAGCCGTTGATCGACACCTGCTCGTGCCCAGCCTGCAGCAGCTCCCGGAAGCGAATGTCGGGGCCGAAGATCAGCCCCGTGGTTGCCAGGATGCTGCGCCAGTGGTGATCCAGTACCTCGATCGCCCTCACGTGCAGGCCGGCTCGCAGCGCCTGAAACCGAGATTGGGAGGTGCGGTTGCGGACGACTCCGGCGAGCAGTGTCGCGAGCGCGAAGTGCTCATTGGGGCTGTGCCGGCCCAGCGCGAACCCGCGCCTTACGACAGACTCGGTCTCGTAGAAGCAGAGGAACTCGCCTATATCCCCTGTCTTGGCGATGATGCCCTGGCCCTCGAAGAAGTTCCGAACCGGCTTGTCCACGAAGATGCGGTTGATCCCGCTGAAAAGCAGGACTTTGGGCGTATCCTCGAGCCTGCTGGCCAGGGGAATGCGGGCCAGCTCGCGCGCGATGCGTCGCAGCTCCAGGTCGGCGGCAACGAGCCCCCGTCCCGCTGCCGCAACCAGGCGGTCCTCAACGCTGTCGAGTTGCGCCAGCGCGGCTGCCGGGTCACTGGCGAGGCAGGTCAGCGCCGAGCGGACCTCGCACAGGAGATCTCCCACGACTGCGGCGGCGGCAGCCGCGACCGCGACCCGCTCCCCGCCGCCCAGGTAGTTGTTCTCGATGCGCGGCCATACCGTGACGGCGTTGTCCGCGCCCAAGCGCCTGAAGATGAGGTGAGCGGCGTCGAACCAGTTTCCGATCTGGCAGGGTCCTTCCTGCTCCAGGAGGTGGAAGACAGTGACCTCGTTCGGCGCGCGGTCTCGCAGGTAGAGCACCGTCTTCCCCACCATCGAGAGGAAGGGGAGGCACTCCCGGCCCGAGCAGACGTGGCGGGCGGCCTGGAGTATCTTCGCATCGGTGAAGGGGGTCACGACGCACCGCCAGCCCATCCGGCCATACAGGGACGCGAAGAGCCGCGAGGTGATGGCCAGCGTATCGGCCAGCAGCACGTGCACGACGCGTGGATCATCGAACCCCAGGCTTTCGCCGGAACCGGTGATGAGCCTTGGCCTGCGCGCGCTGTAGTCGACGCGGCCAAGGGAAGGAGGCACCGGCTGCGACACGGAAGGCGCCTGCGCGATCCGCCGGCGCTGCTCGATGATGTCGAGGAACGCCCCAATCCGTGTGTCGATCCCTGCATCGGCGGTGTGTGAGTCGATCTCCAGGAAGCAGAAGGGCTGTCCCTCCAGGGCATAGCGCAGGCGGTGGGCGATCATCGCGTCGGGGTTGCACGAGAAACACGAGAGGATGCAGAGGTAGGTATCGCCCCGAGCCCTGGCGTACTCGATCGCCGAGGTAGCGATCTGCGTGAAGTGCCAGACGTTCCGGTCAACCGCCGGGGGCGCGAACGGCAAGAGGTCGGCCGGGACCACGTGAAAGCCGCGGCTCGCGATCTTGCGCGGAAGCGACAGATTGACCGAGGGCGTGTACGCGGCATAAGGCCGCCCGACCATCACGACCGCCGGGCCTTCGAGCGGCGCCAGCGCCTCCCGACCCTGCTCGCGGTAGACTCGCTCGAACTCGGCCTGGTGTGCTAACGCGCAGCGCACCGCCGCGTGTGCCTGGCCTTCGCCGATGCCCAACCGCGCCGCCATCGCGCCCAGCGTCTGCAGCGTTGTGGCCTGCAGTTCCGTGGAAAGGCCGATCTCGGGCGCCAAGAGCTTCTCCGGCTGTCCGGTGAAGAAGGCCCGGATTACGGCGCCGCTGTCTTCCGTGAAGGCGCACGCATACGCGTGCTGATGGCCGTCCGGCACCGCGAACTCCCTGACCTGCGGCAGGAACACCCAGTCCACTCCCCGGGTCAACAAGTCATCCACGGCCGCGTGGAGCAGTTCGGCCGGGTAACAGAAGGGGGCGTTTGTGTGCTTGCGCCCCTGCCCGGGGCGCGAGAGCATGACCTCGTAACCCAGCTCGGTCCACAGGCGTGCGTAGAACGGGAAGAGCTCGAACGTGGTGAGCGCCAGGGGTATGCCGACCCGTCCCAATGGACGGTCGGGCGGCGATGGGGCAAAGGCCTCGAACATCAAGTGTGACCGCAGCGCAACCAAGTCCTGGCCCTCGGCGTGGCGTAGGCCCTGGGGGCGGCGTTGCATCTCCCAGCGGGAGCAGAGCCCGCCGAAGGGGTAGGTCTGTTCGCCGATGCGGATGCGCTGTACCTCGCAACGGTTCTCGCAGGCCGCACACCGAAAGCGTCCCTGGGCCTGCATCTGCAGGTCGTGCAGGTCCGCCAGGGTGGTAGCCTGCTCGCCCACCTTGCCATCGGCGATGAGGTCGCGGGCCATCAATGCCGCGCCGAAACAACCCATCAGCTCCGGATGGTCGGGAACGATCACACTGCGTCCGCTCAGCGCGGCGACTGCGGGCGCGACTGCGGGGTTGAGCGCGACGCCGCCTTGCAGTAGGACGGTGCCGCCGATGGTGCGCGTGCCAACGACGCGCGACAGGTAGTTCTTCACGATCGAATAGACCAGCCCCGCCAGGATGTTGCGGGGATCCTCGCGACCCTGCAGCGCAGTGCGGATCTCCGAGTTGATGAAGGCTGCGCAACGCTCACCGAAAGCCAGCGGGGCCGCCGCCTCCAGGGCCAGTGGACCGATCTGGTCCGGCGTCATCTTCATGTCCGAAGCGGCTGCCTCCTCAAGGAAGCTGCCGGTTCCGGCCGAGCACCCATCATTCATCGCGTAGTCGACCGGAATGCCCTTCAGGAGCGAGATGAACTTCGCATCCTGCCCGCCGATCTCGAAGATGGTGTCGACGTCAGGGTGTGCCTCGCCGGCCGCCCGGGCATGGGCCAGGATCTCGTTGAAGCTCAGGCAGTTGCCCAACGCCACCGACACCAGCTCGCGTCCGGAGCCTGTCACGGCCGCCTGAGTGACCACAAGCGGGCACGCTCCCAACTGGCGCTTGATCTCCGATAGACATTGGCTCGCGGCGCGGACCGGATTCCCGTGTGTCCGCAGGTAGCAGGCGGCTAGCACACGGCCGGTCGAGCGGTCCAGCAGCGCCGCCTTGGTCGTCGTCGAGCCGGCATCGATCCCCAGCAGGGTCTGCATCCCCGGTTGGGGGACCAGCCAGCCGGACGGTGGCACGCGGGTTACCTGACTGATTGATTCCGAGAGCGGGGGCAACGTCTCGAAGAGGTGCCCTTGCGGCGGCAGGATACATGCCGCCAGGGGCCGCTGCAGGTGGCCGTTACCCCGCGCGGCTCTGGCCGCACCGAACGCCTCCAGGTAAGGGCTCTCGGGCACCGTCAGGATGTGACTCTCGGGCAAGAGGCTGCGCAGGGTGTCGACCAGCAGCGTGTTCAGCGCGAGGCCGCCGCTGACGAGGATGGTCCCGCGTGGCCAAGCCGTCGACTCGATCAGCGTATGGATCCTGGCTGCCAGGTCCACCACCAGCGTGTGGGCGATGTCCGCGGGGCTGCACTCTCCCTTGTTCAACTTGTGCGTCGCGTCCGATTTGATGTGGACCGAGCAGCGCGAAGCCAGAGCGATGTGCCTTCCCTGGCGCGCTAGCGCCAGGCCCTCATCCAGGTCCAGGCCCATTCGGCCCAGTTGCTGAACAACGAACTCACCGCTGCCGGCGGCACACCGGTTGCTCGAGACCATCGTGCGGACGCGACCCTCGTGGACGCAGTAGACTACGAAGCTTTCGCCGCCCAGGGAGAGCACGATGTCGGGCGAGAGCCCCAGGCTCTGGAGCGCCTTCTCGATGCTGACGGGCTCAGGCAGATAGGGCAGATCCAGGACCGAGGTCGCCAGGGGGCCGGTCACGGTCGCGCCCTCCGGCGTGAGGTCGTGCTGCGGCCCCTCCGCCAGCATCGTCTGGATTGCTTCGGCCGCGGCCCCGCCGTGGCGCCTGGACTGTACCGAGACCGTCCCCGCCTCATCGACGCGGACCCTGCGGATCGTAACCGAGCCTATGTTCCAGCCTTCCCATGTCATACCGACCTCCTCGTTCGTTTGGGCTTACCTTCAGCATAGCGGGTAGGACGCGGGCATCCGAGGGCTGAAGGGTGGGGAGGATTCGGGTACAAAGGCCCACCCTGGTTGGGCCCTTGGGCCCATCTCCGTGGACGCAGGTCGTGCTATACTATGGATGAAGGCACCGGAGAGGAGGATCTAGCATGCTTGGGTCTCCGCAGGGGTCCGTGCCGTTCAGCCTCACACTACGACCGGCGAAACGTCCTCACTGGGTCGTGGCGCTGACCTTGGGCGTGACGCTGCTCGTCTGGGGCGTGGCGTGGGTCTCCATTGCCAGCCAGGTCGGCGCGCCGTTCCCGGGCTTCTTCTGCAACCCCGACCGCGCTTACAGCGGTTTCACGCCCCCCGATTTCACCGGCCCGCAGGCGGGGCTCCAGCGTTGGGATGTGATCGTTGCCGTCAACGGGCGAAGCTGGCGCGAGATGGGCCGCCTGGTGGCAGAGGCAGGGGTGGGCGGCACACTGGTCTACACGGTGCAGCGTGGTGACGAAGCGCTGGAGATCCCGGTGCGCACCATGGCTTTCACGTGGGACACCGTGATGGCCTTCCTCCCCGGTTATCTGGTCTCATCCCTCGTGTTTGTCGGCATCGGCATCCTGGTCTACCTGCACAATCCGGCTGCACCCCTGAACCGCTACTTGCTGGCCTACCTCCTCGTCTGGGCGGTTGGGGCGGGCATCATCTGGGAGTCGTTCCTCAGCCAGAACAAGTGGCTGGGATCGCTCCTGATCCCCTATGCTGTGATTGCCCCGGTGGCGGGATGGGTCTTCTTCTGGATCTTCCCAACCGACCTGGGGTGGCGGCGGTTTCTGGATGGCACCCACATCATCCGGACGTTTGTCATCCTGGGCGGCGCGGCGATTGTCGTGATGTCGGCATTCCGGTGTCTGGCCTATGTGCTCGATCGACCGTCTCTCTGGCGCTGGCTGGCCTTTGTGCAGGGCTGGCCCTACTTCGTCGTGTTCGGCCTCGGCTCGGTCCCGCTCAAGGGGCTGCCTCTGGTACGCCTGGTGGCACGGAGGGGTGATCGGCTGGTGCGGCAGCAGGCGGCGGTTATGCTGGTGGGCTTGCTTGTAGGCCTGGCCGGCTGGTATCTCTTTGTCTGGACGCCGGCTGCAATCCACATTCGGCCGGTATCGCGAGCGCCTTGGGGCAGTATCGTGCCGGCCGTCTACCCGCTCTCCATTGGCTTCGCCATCGTGCGCTATCGCCTGCTCGACATCCGCGTGGTGGTGCGTAAGGGCCTGGTCTACTCGTTGCTTACCGCCATCCTCACGACTGCGTTTCTCTTGTTATCGTTGCTCAGCGGCTATATCTTTCAGGGCCTCACCGGGCGGCAGTCGCTTCTGGCGATGGTTGTGCCCGCGTTGTTGGTGGCCTTTCTCTTCCAGCCTGCGCGCGGGCGCATCCAGACCTTCGTCGATCGAGCGTTCTTCCGCCGTGACTACGAGGTGGGGCAGACACTGACGCGCTTCAGCCGCGATCTGGGCACACTCCGCGCACAAGAAGAGGTGGTTCGCCTAGTCCGGAATACGATCGTCAAGACCCTGGGAGCGCGGGGCGCCACCGTATGGACGCTCAAGGGAGACCGCTATCACGCCGCCCCGGCCACGGATGACGGGTCGGGCGGCGGCTTCGCTGCCGGTGGCCCGTTGGCGACCGCGCTGGCCAAGGCTCGGGCGCCGCTGTACGCTCTGCCTGACGACCCCGCCCCGCATGCCGTGGAGCTCTGTATGGCGGGGGCCGAGGTTGCGGTTCCGCTCTTTCTTGGCGATGGACTTGCGGGCATTTTGACCCTGAACAGCAGGCTCTCGGGCGAGCCCTACGGACAGGGGGATCTCGACCTGCTGACCATGCTCGCGCAAAGCACCGCGCTCGCGCTGGAGAACGCTCGGCTCTATGAGGAACGGTTGGCCTTGTTACGCCAGCAGTTCATCCAGGGGGCGGCGATCCAGGAGGAGGAGCGCCGCCGGATCGCGCGCGAGTTGCACGACGGGGTGGGTTCTGCGCTGGCGGGCCTCAATATCGGCCTTCACCGTGTGCGCAAGCACCTGGAGGCGGAGCGCAGCCCAGTGGCGGCGGAGGTCCACCTGCTGGCGGCCGAGACACAGGCGAGTATCCAGGAGATACGGCGCCTCGTCTATGACCTGCGGCCTGCGGCGCTGGACGAGCTGGGGCTCGTCGCAGCTCTGAGGGCTTACGTATCCCGTTGCCGCGGCGACCACGGTCTCGACGTCAGCCTGACGGTGGCGACTGACTCGCTGCGGTTGGCTCCCGCCGTCGAGACAACGCTCTTCCGTATTGCTCAGGAGGCCTTGACCAATGCTGCGAGGCACGCCAGCGCGGAACACATCGAAGTGCGGCTGGCCTGTGAGCCGGGGCAGGTGGTGCTGGAGGTCTGCGACGATGGGAGGGGATTCGTGCACCGGGCACCCGTGGCGGGGGCGCATCTGGGGCTGTGGAGCATGCAGAAGCGCGTGGAGCAGTTCGGCGGGGGCCTCTTCATTGACAGCGCGCCCGGTCATGGCACGTTGGTGAGAGCGTGGATTCCACTCGATGATGGACTCGCAGACGGGAGGTAGGCCAGTGGACACCATCAGCGTCCTGATTGTCGACGATCACACGCTGTTCCGCCGGGGCATCCGTAGCCTGCTGGAGGACGAGCAAGACATGCTGGTGGTCGGGGAGGCCGCGAACGGGCGGGATGCGCTGGCGATCGCGCGCGAGCGAACCCCCGACGTCGTGCTCATGGACATACAGATGCCTGAGCTGGACGGAATCGAGGTGACCCGCATCCTGCACCGCGAGATGCCCCATCTGGGCATCGTCTTCATTACGATGTACGAGGACGACGAGTTTGTCTTCCGCGGCCTCCAGGCAGGTGGGCGTGGCTACATTCTCAAGGACGCCGATCCCGACACAATGCTGCGGGCGATCCGGGCCGTGGCGCATGGCGAGTCGCTGCTGGGCGCTGCGGTGGCGGTCAAGGTGATGCGCCAGTTCGCCGCAATCGATGGGCCCAGGGATGTTGTCGACGAGCTGACGCCGCGCGAGATCGAGGTGCTGAAGCTTGTGGCCGAGGGACTGAGCAACCGCGAGATCGCTGCCCGGCTGTGCATCAGCCCCAAGACGGTCAAGAACCACATCAACAATATCCTGTCCAAGCTGCACCTTTTTGGACGAACCCAAGCGACGTTGTACGCCATCCGCTCGGGACTGGTCAAGCCATGAGGTGGCGTCTCCGGGAGCAATAAGGCCGCAGCACGGCGTGGGAGAGTGTGTGCAAGAAGGGGGGCGAATGGCAAGATACGTGCTCGTTAGCGTCGGTGTGGGTATCCTCTTCGATGATGCACAAGGTGCCCGCCATCACGCTGCTCTATGTCCTCGGCACGGGGCCTGGTCGAGATGGTCGTGCTTGGGATCGTGGTGGGGCTGACGTTGAGGCCGGGGTAGCGGCGTCGGGAGGAGCGTTATGGCGGCTAGAGTTGTGCGCAGTGTGGTTGCGGTAGTGGTTGCGCCGGTCGTCGCGCTGAGTGTCTTCGGGCTTGTGCTTGCTCTGGCCTGGCTGCCGGCATTTCCCGATAGCAGCGGCTACCGTCTGGCGACGGCATACGCTGCCGCGGCCCTGGCCCTCGCGGCCGGGGGGAGCGTCGCCGGGCTTGTCGCCCGGCGAAGATGCGCGGTGCATGGGATTGCGTTTGGGCTCCTGTTTGGCACCCCCAGCCTGGTCTATATCCTGGGCTATGACCTGCTCGTGCTGGTCCACCTCATTATGGCGGTGGCGCTCGCCGGAGTGGGGGCGTGGGCGATTGGCTTGGAGTGTGGGCGAGGTCCGGTCGTGGCGTCAGGCAACTGACAGGCGCAGGAGACCTGTGCACCGGCAGGTGACGTGGGGCGCCGCACGAGAAGCCCGGTCAGTCATCCCGGATTCGTGGCTTCGGGCAGCTTGACAGCTGTCGTTTTCCGCTACACAATATGAGCGTCACACAGCCTGACAGCGCAACGTCGTATCACTGCTGCCATGGAGGGCTTCATGCACGGCCTGAAGACACTCGTTGCGAACATCCAGCGTGAGTGGCTGGCGCGGATCCTGGATGGCTCCAAGAAGATCGAGTACCGGGACGCGACCGACTATTGGCTCTCCCGCCTTGACCGAGTTGGCCCGCCGCCGTTCCTTCTGCGGCTGATCAACGGTATGCGCACCGATGCGCCGGAGGCTACGCTGCTCGTTAATCGCGTCGATATAGACATGCTTGCCGGTCAGATCCGCTTGCATCTCGCGCGAGTCGTGGAGACTGTTGGGTGGAATCCAGAATGGCACCAGAAGTATCCGGCGCTTGCCCCCGAGCCACCGGTCGACTCTGTGTCCGTCTTCGATGGTCGGCCGGCCCAGTCTAGGATCCGACTCACCGTGTCCTCCGATCTCCTGGCATCTTTGGCTCCAGGAAAGTCGGTTACCTTCTCACACCCTCTGACTCAAGAGTTGTATGAGCAATTCGTCGAGGCGCCCGAAGCGCCTTACCTGGTGTGGGTTGAGGCAGGTGATCGTGCTGTCCAGGTTGCACTGGTGGAGGCATATGACCGGGGCTTCGAGGACGTCGCCGATCTCACCGTTGTCGCACGGCCGGAATAGGAGGCGAACCCGATGCCCGTCCCCCCTGAAGTCGAAGATCTAGTTGAGCGGTTCCGGCGAAACCAGGACGTCTACAAGCGTGGCGACTACAAGGAGACGCGCGTGCGTGTCGAGTTCGTGGACCCGTTCTTCGAAGCCCTCGGCTGGGATGTTCGCAACGTCCAGGGCTATGCAGAGCAGTACAAGGACGTCGTCCACGAGGATGCTGTCAAGGTCGGTGGGGCTGCGCGTGCCCCGGATTACTGTTTCCGCGTAGGCGGTGTGCGCAAGTTCTTCCTCGAAGTCAAGAAGCCATCCGTGACGATCCGTGAAGACCTGGCGCCGGCATACCAGCTGCGCCGCTATGCCTGGAGTGCCAAGCTGCCTTTGAGCATCCTCACGGACTTCGAAGAGTTCGCCGTCTACGATTGTCGCCAGAAGCCCCAAGCGAGCGACAAGGCTGCCGTAGAACGAGTGATGTACGTCACTTTCGACAAGTATCCGGACCAATGGGATGACATTGCCGGGGTCTTCTCCAAGACAGCAGTACTGCAAGGGTCTTTCGACCGCTACATCGAAGACACGAAGGGCAAGCGGGGCACAGGCGAGGTCGACGTCGAGTTCCTCAAGGAAATCGAGAGCTGGCGCGAGGCCTTGGCCCGCAACATCGCCCTCCGGAACCCGGCGCTGAGCGTCTACGAGCTGAACTTCGCCGTACAGCGAACGATCGACCGGCTCATCTTCCTGCGTATGGCCGAGGATCGCGGCATCGAGTCCTACGGGCGACTATTGGGCCTAATGGACGGTCACGACCTCCATGATCACCTGCGCGACCTGTATCGCCAGGCCGACGAGAAGTACAACGCCGGTCTCTTTGACTTCCAAGCCGACACGCTCACGTCGACGTTGTCAGTAGACGACAGGGTGCTCAAGCGGATCCTGGGCAGTCTCTACTATCCTCAGAGCCCCTATGAGTTCTCGGTCTTGCCTGTGGATGTCTTGGGGCAGGTCTATGAGCAGTTTTTGGGCCGTGTCATCCGCTTGACGCCTGCCCATCGCGCGGTCGTGGAGGAGAAGCCGGAGGTCAAGAAGGCCGGGGGCGTCTTCTACACGCCTACGTACATCGTGGACTACATCGTGAAGCGGACCGTGGGGCGGCTGGTCGACGGCAAGACGCCTCAGCAGATTGCCAGGCTGCGCATTCTGGACCCAGCCTGCGGATCGGGCTCGTTTTTGCTGGGCGCGTACCAGTACCTGTTGGACACACACCAACGCTGGTACGAGGCGAATGATCCCGATAGACACGCTCGAGCCAGGCAGCCCGCGATCTACCGGGGTCCAGACAATGGCTGGCGGCTGACGACGGCCGAGAAAAAGCGCATCCTTCTGAACAATATCTACGGTGTGGACATCGACCGGCAGGCCGTGGAAGTGACCAAGTTGAGCCTGTTGCTCAAGGTTCTCGAGGGCGAGACCGACGAGACGTTGGGCCAGCAGCTGACCCTCTGGCGCGAGCCCGCTCTGCCGGATCTGGACAACAACATCAAGTGTGGCAACTCGCTCATCGGGCCGGACTACTTCGCGGCCCAGCTGATGCCTGACGAGAACGAGGTGCGCCGCATCAACCCCTTCGACTGGCAGGTCGAGTTCCCGGAGGCAATGACCGCGGGTGGATTCGATGTCGTCATCGGCAATCCGCCCTACATCCGCATCCAGGTTATGAAGGAGTGGGCACCCACGGAAGTCGAGTACTACAAGCGGGCCTACCGCGCGGCCAGCAGGGGCAACTACGATGTCTATGTGGTCTTTGTGGAACGGGCATTGGAGCTGCTCAACAGGCACGGTCGGATGGGCTACATTCTGCCGCACAAGTTCTTCCAGGCGAAATATGGCGAACCATTGCGTGCGCTGATTGCCGAGGGCAGGCATCTTGGCGAGATCGTGCACTTCGGTGATCAGCAGGTTTTCTCAGGCGCGACGACTTACACCTGCCTGCTCTTCCTTGACAAGGCCGGGAACGACCGCTTCAGCTATGCCGAAGCCCATGACCTGGGGGCCTGGCGGGCCAGCAGTGAGGTTGTCGAGGGCGAGCTTCGTGCCACTAAGGTCTCGGAGAGTGAGTGGAACTTCGTGGTAGGGCCCGGGGCCGGGCTGTTCGAGTGGTTGAGCGAGATGCCGGTGAAGCTGGGCGATGTGGCTCAGCGGATGTATCAGGGCTCCATCACGAGTGCGGACACTGTCTATCTCTTTAGGGAGTATGAGTGCAGTTTGCGCCACACCATCAATGTGCGTTCGCAGGAACTGGACGAATGGGTACAGGTCGAGCGCGAGATGCTGAAGCCCGTGGTCCGAAGTGGAAGTATCAATCGGTATTCAGCAACGCCAACGGTCCTTGTTCTCTTTCCGTATGAGGTCGCGAAGTCCGACGCACGACTCTACACCCCCGCAGAGATGCAGGAGCGATTTCCCTTGGCGTGGTCATACCTGAGGAGGCAGAGGCGGCTGCTGGAGAATCGCGAACGCGGGAAGTTCAAGGACTCCCAGTGGTACCGATTTGGGCGTTCGCAGAACCTGGGGATGTGGGAGCAGCCCAAGCTCATGATTCCGTACATGATCACCGACCTAGCCGCCTATTACGACAGTGACGCTGGTTACTACTTCATCAATGTCACTACTGGCGGATACGGCATAACGATCGACCCGCAGGTGATCGCCTATGAATATCTCTGCGGCCTTCTCAACTCCCGTCTGCTCGACTTCTATCTGAAGCAAGTGTCGACCAGCTTCCGTGGGGGGTACTTGGCTGCCAACAAGCAGTTCATCGAACAACTCCCTATCCGCACCATTGACTTTGCCGACCCGGCCGACGTTGTCCGCCACGACCGGATGGTTGCGCTGGTCGAGCGAATGCTAGCGCTGCACAGAGAGGTCGCCGCCGCGTCGATTCCGGCGGAAAAGACCTTCTACCAGCGGCAGATCGATGCCACCGATGCGCAGATCGACGCGTTGGTCTATGAGCTGTATGGGTTGAGCGAGGAAGAGATCGGCATCGTCGAGGGGCGCCGGGGATCGACGGTGGTCTAGTTACGGCTGTTGCGGCCATCGCTGCACGTAACCGAGGGACAGGAGACCAGGGCGGCGCAGCACTGTGCCCAGGTGACAGCCATCCGACGCATCGCGTGTTGCTGTGGCAGAGCACGAAGGGGTACCATCGAGAGGCCGAGACGGTCATGCATATTTGGACAGAGACTCCGCTGGTGGAGATTTGGCAGCAACTACGGTACCTGGAATACCCGGCGAACGTATCCAGACTACTTAGCGGACGGCTACAGAGCGGCCGGCGCGAGGCAGCGATACGGCCGGAATCCAGCGAGTTGACGGAACGTGCAGTCAGCATCGCGGCCTGTGTACGGCAGGCCGACGAATACTTCGCTGCATCTGACCAGGTGGGGCTGGCGACGAGGCCGTTGCTGCAGTTCTACGGCGCGCAGTCGCTTGCCAAGGCCCTTGTCATCGCGAATAGTCCATCTATTGGGCTTCAGGACCTCAAGTATCACGGACTGAGCACGCGCTCCAAAACCCTGGATCCTGCGGAGCTAGACCGGCTTTCTGCGTACTCCCGTACCCCGACGGCGTGGGCCATCGAGCACGAATTCGGTATCGTGAATGATGGGGTGTTTCGTGAACTATCAAGGGTCGCGGGCGATCCCCTGAATGGCTTGGCTGTTCTCCGATTCCGTGATCTGATCAGGTGCCTCCCTGACCTTTCACAGATGTACTGCAGGCACTACGGCGAGCCAAGTCACGCTCTCCGCCTCTACTCACAGCCGGTGGTGGATGAACAAGGGCGGTTCGAGATTTACTTCAGCGGTGCGCAGCCGTGGATCGACGCAAAGTCAGTCTTCCCAGAGTTCGATGATGGCTATGAGCCGGTTCAGAAGCACGGTAATCCCGGTTTCCGGTCCGCAATAGGATCGGCGCCATCGCCCTCGTTCGGGGTTGTGGAACACGGCACTGTGGCTGGTTGGTACTATGTTCGTCCCCATCCGTGCGGTGCTCATAGGTCGCTGACACTGGCCTATGCGTCGCTCTACATCCTGGGCAATGTCGTGCGGTACAAACCATCGTTCTGGATGAGTGTTATGGAGGGGAGCCAATCTGGATCGATCTCCATAGTCGAAGCTTTCTGTGGCTACGTCAGACGGAGGTATCCCAACGACATACTTGACGAGATATGGGGTGAGCGCTTTACCTTCGGTACCCCAGGTTACATCGCCTAGACCGGTAGACAGGACTTCCAGGGCTTAGGCCCAAACGAAGGCAAAGGAATGCGCTGGCTCCACCGGGTACCTGGTCTTGTGCGCCGGCTCAGTCAGGAGTCTGACTGGATCGGTGGCTTGTGTGTATGGCGGCAATCTGGCTGCCGCCGGATTACCCGTCTGTAGGTCTCGGTTGGGCGGTTGCCTATGATAGAGCATATACCAGAGCGCGTCGATAGGGCGCTGCTGTACTTACACTCCGCGCGTGCGTCGTCCGCGCAGCTCCGTCCCTTTCTCCCGCTTCTGATCGAGGGGCTGCCCAATACCTACATCT
>JAXDDP010000175.1:0-21194 GCA_034676785.1 Anaerolineae bacterium
TACCAACTCCTCTTCACTATCACCGGGTCAGTGCCGCGAACCTGCCCGACGCGACGCCAAGGACAAAGCACCAGCGTCCGACTACCAGACCCACAGCGACAACAACCGCTGCCAAGCCACCATCAACGAGCGCCATCCCCATCGCGCCGGCCGCTGTCAGGACGCGCAGGAATGCGCCCCTGGCAGCACGCCGGAGCGCAATCCGTCGAGAGCCGGGGTCAAGACGGCGTACGGAGCGCGCGATCATCAGGCCGTGGAGCAGACTCACGCCACACCCGAACACGAACCAGAACCCATACCGGCCAGCCATTCAGGGCATCCCCCTGGATTCGGTGTGCGCCTTACCTGAGGGCGCCTGGTCATCCTCCGCAGAACGCAACGCGGATAGCAGCTCACGGACCAACCGCTCGTAGCGCAAGACCTCACCCGTGTCTACTTCGGCGTCGCCGGCATCGAAAGGCACATCGGAGCGTCCCACCAGCACCAGCACACGGTCTGGGGAAACCCGGACGAGCCCGGAATCCACCAAGACCGAGGTCTCCCCCTCAGCCGTGGTGATCTGCACAGCACCCGGTGCAATCTCACCAATCAGCGGTGCGTGGCGCGGGTAGATGCTTAACCAGCCACCATCCGCGAGGCGCACCCGCACCTTCAGAACTCCCTCCGCCTCGAAAAGCGTTTCCTCGGGAGTCGTGATGGTCACCGCTAGCGCAACGCTCACCAGTCAAGACCTCAGGAAAGCGTGTGGCCGCGCTGCACGACATCATCAATCGTGCCCGCCATGTAGAAGGCCTGCTCGGGCAAGGCGTCGTGCCGGCCGTCAACGATCTCCTGAAACCCACGCAGGGTCTCCGAGAGCGGGACGTGGGCACCTGGTGTTCCGGTGAAAGCTTCCGCAACTGTGAGCGGCTGCGTCAGAAAGCGCTGAAGTCGCCGTGCCCTATGAACGGCAGTGCGGTCGTCCTCGCTAAGCTCCTCCATACCCAGAATCGCGATCACGTCCTGCAGCTCTTCATAGCGCGCCAAGAGCTCACGAACGCGCATCGCGATAGCATAGTGCCGGCCCCCTACCCCTTCGGGGGTCAGAAGCGAGCTGCGCGATGCAAGCGGATCGATGGCGGGATAGAGACCTCGACTCACCTGATCACGAGACAGCACCGTCGTGGCGTCCAGGTGCGCGAACGTGGCCACAACCGCGGGATCGGTGAGATCATCGGCGGGAATGAACACAGCCTGAATCGACGTCACGCTGCCACGACTCGTCGTCGTGATCCGTTCCTGGAGCTCGCCCATCTCACTCTGCAACGTGGGCTGGTAGCCCACCTCGCTTGGAAGGCGACCCAAGAGCGCCGACACCTCCGAACCCGCCTGGATGTAGCGGAAAACGTTGTCGATGAACAACAGCACCTGCCGGCGCTCGGTGTCGCGGAAGTACTCGGCCATCGTTAGCGCAGTAAACGGGACTCGCAGTCGGGCGCCCGGCGGCTCATTCATCTGTCCGAACACCAGGACTGTGTTTGGCAGCACGCCGGTGCGTTGCAGCTCGAGCCACAGGTCATTCCCCTCTCGGCTGCGCTCCCCCACCCCCGCAAACAGAGCAATACCCGAATGCTGGCGGATGGTGTTGCTCATCAGCTCGATCATCAAGAGCGTCTTCCCCACACCTGCCCCGCCAAAGAGACCGATCTTGCCGCCCCTGGGATAGGGAGTCAACAGGTCGATGGCCTTGATACCAGTGACGAACACCTCGCCCGCGACCAGCTGCTCCGTGATCGGCGGGCTTGAGGCATGAATAGGATGAAGCTCCGCGGTCACACTCCCGCCGCCGTCGATCGGCTGTCCCAGCACATTGAACATCCTCCCGAGCGTCGCGGGTCCAACGGGAACGGAGATAGGCCCACCGGTGTCGATGACAGGCAGCCCACGTCTCAGCCCGGCGGTGCTGCCCATGGCGATGGCGCGGACCGCATGTGGGTCGATGTGTTCCTGAACCTCCACCACGAGGTCAGGGCCATCGTCACGTCGCACCACCAGAGCATTGTGGATGCTGGGAAGGTCGCCCGAGGGAAAGACTGCGTCCACGACGACGCCGACGACACGTGCTAGGAGTCCAGGTGTAGGCACAGCCACCTCTTCACAGAATCCCCGATAGGCCCCCGTCAGGCTTTGGGGAGAAGTGCAGCACCTGCGCTGAGCGAAATCGAAGGCGCGTGCATCGTATCCAACCCACAGCGGGCCAGGCCCGTGTCGGTAGTATACCAAACGCGCGGAGGAGCACAAACAGCCGGCAATGGCGCTGTGGACAAAGCCCACATATCGGGTATCATCAAGCCGTTTTCACCGGGCGCCAATGCGGGCGCCGGCACTCACTGGGGGAACATCAAGAGATGCCAGCTGTCGAAGAATTGGGCATAGACCTGGGCACGGTGAACGTCCTGGTGTACGTTCGCGGACGGGGAATCGTTCTGCAGGAGCCATCGGTCGTAGCACAGGAACGCGAGACCGGCGAGGTGGTCGCCGTAGGAGAGGAGGCCCGAGCGATGATGGGGCGGGCCCCCGAGACCATCCTGGTCCGGCGTCCGCTACGTGCGGGCGTCATCGCGGACTATCGCGTGACCCAGAAGATGCTTTTCTACTTCATCAACCGGGCCATCGGCAAGGTGCGCCTTTTCAAACCGCGCGTGTGTGTCACTGTGCCTTTTGGCGCCACGCAGGTCGAGCGCCGGGCCGTGCAAGAGGCCGCGCTGGAGGCTGGCGCAAGCCGTGCCTACCGGATCCCCGAGCCCATCGCCGGCGCTATCGGAGCCGGGCTACCTATCCACACGCCTGGAGGGCACATGGTCATCGACCTGGGCGGTGGTGCGAGCCAGGCTGCAGTCCTCTCGGTCTACGGTGTGGTCACCTCGTCGGCCATCCGTGAGGGTGGCGTCCGCATGGATGATGCCATCGCGAGTTTCGTGCGACGTAAATACAACCTGATGCTGGGCCAACCGACTGCCGAAGAGGCCAAGATTCGCATTGGCGCGGCCATGGGCCTGGAGTCGCCTCTGCGTATGGATGTCCAGGGACGTGACCAGGTCACCGGTCTCCCTCGCAGCGTCGAGATCAACAGCGACGACATAGTCGAGGCACTTGAGGAGCCACTCGCCCTCATCGTCAACATGGTCAAGTCGGTGCTGGAGCGCACGCCGCCCGAGCTCGCTTCGGACATCATCGATCGCGGCATGACGATGATCGGTGGAGGGGCGCTGCTCCGCAACCTGGATCAGCTGCTCACCCAGGAGACGGGCGTACCGGTATACGTCGCCGACGCACCGATGGCGTGCGTGGCCATCGGTGCCGGGAAGAGCCACGCCCTCCTCCCCTACCTCCGCAGGACACTCCCGGAAATCTAGGCCTCGCCCGCTCATCGGGAGACTTCGCAGGACGTGACCGATGTCCACGGCTGATGCCGAACCCAGTCGAAGCAGAGCCGGGACGGCCCAGTGTTGCATGGTAGGCGCTCTATGGTATAATATGACCCCGGTCAATAATGACCGGGGTCATTGTCATTGAGGGTCGTGATGAAGAAGCGAGCACGTAGACGGCTTGGATGGATCTTGGTTCTGATTGTCGTTGCCGGCCTTGTGGCCGGCTTTTTCTGGATGCGCCAACAACGCCTGGCAGCCGCGAACGAGCCGGAGATCCTGCGCACTGGGCAGGTCGCTCGGGGCGATTTGCTGATCTCAGTCTCCAGTAGCGGCACCATCACCTTGCGCCGGACAACGCGAGTCGTGGCACGGGCAACCGGCACGGTTGCCGAAGTGCTCGTGGCGCCCCAGGAACGCGTGTCAGAAGGCCAGGTCCTCGCACGCATCGATCAGACAGACCTTCAACGTGCCGTTCGGCAGGCTGAGATCGGGGTCGAGCAAGCCCAGCTCGCCCTTGAAAGTGCACAGAAACCCGCAGACGCCGAGGAGATCCGGCTAGCCCAGGTCTCCGTCAGGAGCGCCGCCGAGGCGCTCGAGCTTGCGCGCATTGGTACTCAGACCGCTGAGGTTGACGCTTCAGCCCTGATGGTCCAGGCACAGCGTCAGCGTGAGCAGGCCTATATCCGTTTCAGGGACGCCGCCGAAGGAGACGCGAAGGAGCGTGCGCGCAAGGCCTTCGAGGACGCAGAAGCCCAGGAACGCATTGCAAGGCTCAACGCTGACGTGACGCGCAAGTCCGCCGATGCCCAATACCAGGCAGCGCTGATCAGCTACACGCAGGCAACGGAGCGGCTGACGACGCTGACAGATGAAGTCGATGAGGACACCGTTGAGCAGCGCACGCTGGACCTCGAACAGGCGGAGCTCCGCCTCCGCCAGGCGCGCCGCGCCATCGAGGAGACCGAGGTCAGAGCGCCGCACGCGGGTCTGGTCGCCACCATCGATACCGCGGAGGGTGCCAACCAGTTCGCGGGCGAACAGCTCTTCACCATCGTTGACGATAGTGAGATCTACGTTGATACCACGGTCGATGAGATCGACATTGGCTCTATTGCTGTTGGTCAGCAGGCGAGCGTCA
Source organism: Anaerolineae bacterium (assembly GCA_034676785.1). Lineage (GTDB taxonomy): Bacteria > Chloroflexota > Anaerolineae > B4-G1 > SLSP01 > PWVB01. The sequence continues at coordinate 4,549 of JAXDDP010000175.1, forward strand.
TCGCGGACGCCTATCCTGAGGTCACCCTGGAAGGCGTCGTCAAGTCCATCGCGCCATCTGCGGTGAGCATCGGAGGGCTGGTCACCTACGGCGTGCGTATCGAGCTCACCGCGCCCGGTGGAACTCGACTGCTGGACGGTATGGCGGTGACGGCACAGATCCTCACCGCGACGCTCGAGGACCTCGTTCTCGTGCCCGTCTGGGCTGTCCGGCGCGATCAGACCACGGGCGAGACTTACTGCCTCCGCCTCGAAGCCGAAGACGGCCCGGTTAGCAGGACCCCGGTACAGGTTGGACGGAGCAACGAGTCCTTTGCCGAAGTGATCGATGGACTTGCGGAGAGCGACACCGTCGTGCTGGTTGCTGCCGAACGGGATCTCTTCGACTTCTCTATGCAGGGCGGCGGGCCGCCCTGGGCCCGTGATTGATATGCACGGCGACGCCACAGCTAACCCTGAGGTCCGCTCCTGCGGACTGCTGGTGGCGGCGCAGGCAAGGTAGGAAAGCACAATGAAGCGCAGGTACGTTCTATTTGGCATACTCGCCGCGGTGGTCCTGGTCGCCGCTGGCGTCGCATGGCTGTGGTACCGGGAACAGAGCGGCGGCAACGCCCCTACGATCCTCCGCACGGCCACCGTGTCCGTTGAGACGATCCCGTTGACCATAGTCTCCAGCGGGAACGTTACCGTGCAACGGCAGTTCACGGCAGCTTTCGACACCAGCGGCACCGTGGCTTCCGTCCTTGTGGATGCTGGCGACCCCGTACGCCGAGGGGATCGGCTGGCCAGCCTCGACCGCGACACTGCCGAGGAGGCGCTGCGCCAGGCCGAGATCGCAGTGGCGCAGGCTGAGCTGAACCTGGAGCGCGTCCGAAAGCCGGTCGACGAAGGGCAGATCCGTCTGGCACAACTCAGTGCTCAGGAAAGCATCGCCGCCATGGCCGCGGCAAAGGCGAACGAGGAAGCGGCCCGCACGCAAGCTGCGCTGGATCAAAGCCGGGCTCAGGACTTTGCGGAGCAGACCTCCGAGGCCGAGACGGGCATCCTTGAGACACTCGATCGCTACGGCCTCCCGGAGGCCTATGCTGCGGGAGCCACCGCGGCCAGGATGGAGGCCGAAGGCAACGTCGGTACCGCCCAGCTGAGGAGCGAGCAAGCCATCCAGCGCGCCCAGAGCACCTGGCAGTCAGCCTATGAGCGTTACCAGCAGGCGTCGCGAACGCTCGCTACCTTACAAGCAGGCCCCGACGAAGCTCAGGTTCGAAGCCTCGAGCTCGCGCTCGATCTGGCCCGAATCGGGGTCGAACAGGCTGAGGCGAACCTGGCCGCCCTCGATCTGATTTCTCCGGTGACCGGCATCGTCGCCGCCGTCACGATACAGAGCGGGGACACCGCGTTGGCCGGCAGACCGGTCATCACAGTCCTCGACGACTCAGCGTACTACGTCGACGTGGCTGTCGACGAGATCGACATCGGGTCCATCGTCGAAGGCCAGGCCGTCGAGATCAGCCTTGACGCTTACCCGGATGTGGTTTTGGAGGGTACCGTCGAGACCATCGCCCTGCTTGCCGGGCGGACCAGCGGCGTGAATGTCTATCCCGTTCGCGTCCGGCTGGTGACGTCCGAGTCCGTCTCCGTACGTGACGGGATGACCGCGAGCGCGACCATTGTGACCGGCGCGACCGAGAGCGTCCTTGCCGTGCCAACCTGGGCAATCCGCACCGATGCATCGTCGGGCACATACTACACCTATCGCGTCACAGGCGACGCCGTCGAGCGCGTTACCGTCGGCGTCGGGGTCTCAACGGAAACGTGGACCGAGATTGTCACCGGTCTCGACCAAGCCGCCACTGTCGCCCTGATTGCCGAGAGCCGCAGTCTGTTCGACCTGCGCCCCTCGCAGACGCAATGATCGCCCTTTCGGCGCATCTATCGTAGAGCATCTATGGCCAACAGCGACACTGTCATCTGGGTCCAGGACCTCCATAAGATCTACAAGATGGGGGAAAACGAGGTCCACGCACTGCGGGGGGTCTCGTTGGGCGTCCAGCGTGGCGAAACCCTGGCGTTGATGGGGCCTTCGGGTTCGGGAAAGTCGACCCTGATGAACATTCTTGGATGCCTCGACCAGCCCACCTGGGGCACGTACATGCTCGGGGGCAAGGACGTCAGCAGCATGGACGATGACGAGCTGGCGATGGCCCGTAACGGCCTGGTCGGCTTCGTCTTCCAGAGCTTCAACTTGCTTCCGCGGACCTCTGCACTGGACAACGTGATGCTTCCGCTGGTCTATGCCGGCGCGTCCGGTAGGGAGCGGCGTCGGCGGGCCGTCGAAGTGCTGGAGGCCGTGGGATTGGCCGATCGCCTGCATCACACGCCCAATGAGCTATCCGGAGGCCAGCAGCAACGCGTCGCGATAGCGCGCGCGCTGGTCAACCAGCCCAGCATCATCCTGGCGGATGAGCCTACAGGTAACCTCGACAGCAAGTCGGGACGCGAGGTGATGGCCATCTTACAGCGGCTCAACCGCGATATGGGTATTACGGTCCTACTGGTCACCCACGATCCGCGAATCAGCCATTACGCCCAGCGCGTGATCAGCCTCTTCGACGGGAAGATCGTCAAGGAGGAGATCGTCGCCGAGCCGATCGACGCCGCCAGCGAGCCGGAGCTCCCGGAAGAGGTCAGCGCATGAACCTGCTGGAAGGCGTCCGTCTGGCGCTGCGCGCCCTTACTACGAACAAGCTGCGCTCTGCGCTCACGATGCTCGGCATCATCATCGGCGTTGGCGCAGTCATCACGCTGATGTCGGTCGGCGAAGGCGTCCAGAGCTACATCACGACGCAGTTCGAGGCGATTGGGACCAATCTCTTCTTCCTAGTCCCGGGATCGTTTCAGGAGGAGCTTCGCCGCCCCGCGTTCATCACCACCCGCGATGCAGAGGCCATAGCCGATCCCACACAAGCGCCAAGCGTCCTCCACGTTGCCCCGGTCGTTCAGGGCAACGCTTCGGTCACCACCCCGGGCCGCGATCGTGCGGTCACCGTGACCGGCGTGACGCCCGAGTATGCCCTCGCCCGGGATTGGCAACCACAACTGGGCCAATTCGTCACCACAGCCGATAACCAATCGCGCGCACGCGTGGCTGTCCTCGGGGCCACCACAGCATCCTATTTCTTCCCGGACCGCCCGGACCCAACAGGCGAGGTCATCCGGGTCAACGGTTCGCCCTTCCGGGTGATTGGCGTGCTCAGCGAGCGCGGCGGTAGCAGCTTTCAGAACGAGGACGACGTCGTTATGATCCCCCTGAACACGGCCCTCAGCCGGGTCTTCCCCCGCAGGACCAGTACGGGAGAGCCCAGTCTGACGATCGTCTACGTTCAGGCGATCTCCGAAGAACGCATGGATGCCGCGATCGAGGAGGTCTCACTGATCCTGCGGCTGCGCCATCGGATTGGGCTGGATGAACCGGATGATTTCACGGCGATCAGCCAGTCCGACATCATCGGTACCTTCCAGCAGATCACGGGCGTGTTGACGGTCTTCCTGGGTGCTATTGCAGGGATCAGCCTTCTCGTAGGTGGGATCGGCATCATGAACATCATGTTAGTCTCGGTCACCGAGCGCACGCGGGAGATCGGCTTGCGGAAGGCCGTTGGAGCGCGCAGGCGCGACATCCTGTGGCAGTTCCTGACGGAGGCCGTGATGCTCTCGACGTTTGGCGGCGCCGCTGGTATACTGCTGGGAGCTGCGGGGGCGTCGGCGATTTCATACTTCCTGAGAGAGGACGGCTTCTCGGCAGTCTTTACGTTTCAGGCTGTGGCCCTGGCCACGTTATTCTCGGCGGCCGTAGGCCTGTTTTTTGGCATCTATCCAGCGCAACGCGCAGCCACACTGAACCCGATTGACGCCCTGCGCTACGAATAAGCGCCATTGCCGTGGTCGAACAGCTACGGCTATCCTGGGAGTTGGTGGCGGCCTATGTCACGCATTCCCCCCATACGCCGGGAACCCCTACCCTATCGCGACGACCTGTTGGCGGGCCGCACCGAGCTACGCGTCTCCGAGCACGCCTTACGTGAAGCCCACAAGGAGGGCCTCCGGGGCAAAGACATCGTCTACACAATGTTGACCGGCGAGGTCGTGGAGCGCTATCCCGAACGCCGGCGGGCACTGGTAGCCGGACGCTATCCGGGCAGCGAGACACCCATCCACGTCGTCTGCGACTACAGCGACTACGACGAGGTCGTTGCTGTCACTGTCTACATTCCCACCCGGGAGCACTGGAGCAGCCACCGGCAGCGCCGGCTGAAGGGGCAACGCCCACACAGGAACGAAAACAGCCCGGCATAGACCGGGCTGTTCTGTAGCGAGGGGCAGATTTGAACTGCCAACCAAGGGCTTATGAGTCCCCTGCTCTGCCATTGAGCTACCTCGCCAGAGCTCGCCGCAAACTGAGATATCCTCGCAGCGCGAGTCGCATTATACGGCAGAATCGCGCATTCGTCAAGACGACAGGGCCACCCGCGACGGCCCAAAGGCCCTGCGCCAGCTGGCCCAGCCCAGGCAGCGCAGCTGGCCCCGGGAGGGCCGTTCTCGGGTACAATGCCCTCGGAGGCACTGCCCTATGTCACACGTGGTCCCCGACAATCGCACGCAGTTGCTCGAAGGCACCCTGGAACGCATCACGTTCCAGAACGAGGAGAACGGCTACACTGTGGCCCGGCTGGTGCCCAAAGGCAAGGCATACGAGGTCACGATCATCGGCGCGCTCGCCGGGCTGAACGTTGGCGAAGCGGTGCGCCTCCAGGGCACGTGGGTGACACACCCCAAGCACGGGCGCCAGTTCGAAGTCAGCTCATACCGGGTTGAGCTTCCCGCCACAGTTGAGGGCATCCGCAAGTACCTCGGAAGTGGTCTGGTGAAGGGCATCGGCCCGGCCAACGCCACGCGCATCGTCGACTACTTCGGGCTGCAGACGCTGGAGGTCATCGACTCCGACGCACACCGCTTGCAGGAGGTACCGGGCATCGGGCCCAAGCGCGCCGCGGGCGTGGCCCGGGCATGGGAGGAGCAGCGGCAGATCAAGGAGATCATGCTCTTCTTGCAGAGCCACGGCGTGAGCGCAACGCTCGCCGTGAAGATCTACAAGCAGTACGGCGACCAGGCCGCAGCCGTCGTACGCAATTCACCCTACCAGCTCGCCAAGGACGTCTACGGGATCGGGTTCAAGACCGCCGATAGGATCGCGCGCCAGATGGGCATGACGGTAGATGCTCCGCAACGCCTGGAAGCCGGCCTGCTCTATGCACTGAGCAAGGCCAGCGATGCCGGGCACTGTTTTGCCACCCGTCCCGCACTCCTCGCAGCGGCCTCGCAGCTGCTCGAGGTCGAGCAAGCGGCCTGTGAGACGGCTCTGGACGCCATCGTCGCGTCCGAGGAAGCGATCGAGGTCCCGCCCGCCGAGGCCTTTCCCGAAGGGGCCATCTACCTGGCTCCCTTTCACTATGCGGAGCAGGGCGTGGCCAACAAACTCATGCAACTGCGGGCGGGAGAGCGCGATCGTCTCGACGTGTTTCACACAGTCGATTGGGACGCGGCATTTGCCTGGCTTGCGACCAGCAAACCCCTTCGCCTGACGCAAGAACAGCAAGCTGGCGTCCGCATGGCGCTCACCGAACGCGTCAGCATCCTCACCGGCGGCCCGGGTACCGGGAAGAGCACGATCATGGACAGCCTCATCGATCTGCTTATGGCGAAGGGCAAGACCGTTCTGCTGGCAGCGCCAACCGGAAGGGCCGCCAAGCGCCTCAGCGAGACCACGGGAAGGCCGGCAAAGACGATTCACCGCCTTCTGGAGTTCAGACCTGGCCAGGCGACCCAGTTCGCCCGCGATGCCGAGGACCCACTTGATGCCGATCTGGTGATCGTCGACGAAGCCTCTATGATCGACATCCTGCTCATGAACCACCTGCTCAAAGCCATCGAGGCGGGAACGCATCTGCTGATCGTGGGCGACGCTGACCAGCTGCCTTCCGTCGGCGCCGGCAACGTGCTCCGCGATCTGATTGACAGTGGCACCGTCCCCCTTGTCCGGCTGCAGACGATCTTCCGGCAGTCCGAGAGCAGCACGATCGTGCTCAATGCACACCGCATCAACCGTGGTGAGCTCCCCCTCTTCACGCGACAGTCAACGGACTTCTACTTCTTCAAACAGCCTGAGCCTGAAGCTGCAGCCGATCTGATCGTCGACATCGTCGCGCACCGGGTACCTGACCGCTTCGGTTTCGACCCTATCACAGGCATTCAGGTCCTCTGCCCGATCCACCGTGGGCCTTGTGGCGTTTCGGCGCTCAACCTGAAACTTCAGCAGCGACTGAACCCGAATACGCCGGGTCGGACGGCGATGGTCCACGGGTCACGCGTGATCCGCGTCGGCGACCGCATGATGCAGGTGCGTAACGACTACGATCGACAGGTGTTCAACGGGGACATGGGCATCGTGACTGCGATCGACCTCGAGGATCTGATCGTCACCGTCGACGTCGACGGTTCACCCGTCGTCTACGAAGTGTCACAGCTGGACGAACTCGTGCACGCCTACGCGGTCAGCATCCACAAAGCACAGGGCTCGGAGTTCCCTGCCGTGGTCGTTCCAATGCTCACCCAGCACGCCATGATGCTGCAGCGCAACCTGCTCTATACGGCGATCACGCGGGCCCGGGAGCTCGTTGTGCTGGTGGGAAACCGCCGCGCCATCGCCATCGCTGTGCACAACAACCAGATCGTGCGACGCAACACCGGCCTCGCGGCCCGCCTGACAGGGCGCTTTCCCCTGCCGCCTCGGCGCCCGCGAGCGCCCTATACCCACACGCATCTTGCGCAATAGACGCCCTATGCTATAATAACGAGTGTCGAGGCTACGCGGGTGTAGTTCAGTGGTAGAACGTCAGCTTCCCAAGCTGAATGTCAGGGGTTCGAATCCCCTCACCCGCTCCAACACAAGAGCGCACCGCTTTGGCGGTGCGCTCGTTTTGTTTCGCGCAAGGGCCGAGGGTCTATCTACCGTCGCGCCTGGTATCCCCAGTCCGACGCCACAACCAGGCCAGCCACAGCCGCCAGCGCAAGCGCCACCACAGCCAGACCGCTTCACGGCGCTGCTCCGGGCTGATGCCCAACTCAGGACTGTACCACGTCCGCACGTACATAGCGACAACTTCACGCGCCTCGTCGCCAGCAGGTTCGACGACCTCAACTCCGGTGAAACCGTGTGCCTCGCTGATCTCCTTCACGCGACTGGCGACCGACTCGGCGATCTCGGCTGGCGTGTCGCCCTGGCGCACATGGGCTCGTAGCCGCCTTGCGTGCGCCCCAAGTCGCCGGTAAAGCCGCGTCACCATCCGCTCTGGACGCTGGAACAGCAAGTTGAGGGCATCGACGCCGGTGCCAAGGGCAACGACCGCAGCGATCCCACCGATCCCCATCAACGCGTAGTGAACGACCGTCAGCCCGCGCGCCTGGTCCGTCTCGATCGGCATCAGCGGCGCCAGCGGCGGTCGTGATTCCTCCTCTGCCACGTTGGACGCACCAGGCCGCAAGATGGCAGGGCGCCCACCCGTGGGCTCAAACTCGATCCATCCGTACTCGGGGAAGTAGACCTCGGGCCAGGCATGAGCATCGGCCTGAGTCACGACGTACCGCGCCTGCGCGAAGTCGTAGGTTCCCCCCACAAAACCAATCACCAGACGTGCCGGTAGGCCTGCCGCCCTCGCCAGCACGACCATCGCCGTCGCGTAGTAGTCGCAGTAGCCGCGCTGGAGCTCAAAGAGAAAGTAGTCAGCGATGTCTTCGCTGGCACCTGGCATCGGGACATCCAGCGTATACTCAAACTCGCGCAGGTAGTTCTGTATCGCCAGGGCACGATCGTACGCAGACGGCTGCGTTGCCGTCAGGTTTGGGGCCAACGAGAGGACCCGATCCGGAACCGAATCGGGCAGTTGCAGGTACCGACTCTGGATCCACATGGGGTAATCCAGAGTCGCCCCTCGCAGCTCCTCCTCCGTAGGCGTGTTCACCACGGAGTCCGCGCGGTACTGGCGCTCGATCGTCGTAGCGGCAAACATTTCGTCGTTCGAGCGCCACTCCACACTGAAGGGTTGGTCGACCGATACCAGCGCGCCATCGACGAAAACGACGCCCCCATCGCCGATGAACCGCACCGTCTGCCGCAGTGTGCGGGCGTTCAAGGTTTCGGTCACCGTGATCGGGGTACCGGCCTCATAGGCCAGCGGCACCACGCTGCTCGTCGCCCAACCGCGGCCAAAGTACCGGTCGTACGTCAGGCTGCGCCAGTAGTGTCGGGGCACGGTCTCAAGGACCATCTCCGACGTGATCTCCATCGGGGGCAGTTCCCCCGTCTCGACGACCATCACGACGAGCCTCGACAGCTCGGGTCCCGACCCGATCAAGTGTTGTTGCGGCAGAGTCGTAGCCAGCATCGACTCAATCGGTCGGACCGGCCTTGGCTCGGGTCGCTGCTCCAGGCCCAATCCCTCGGCCACCCGCTCAGTTCTGGACTGGCCCTCGCTCTCTGTCACCTCCCGTACCCACTCAGCGACCTTCTGGACGGAGAACGTGGGAGCAATCGCTGCAACCACGACGAGGGCCACCGACAGACCGGTGGACAGCAGCGTAACATCGCCCCAAAGCCCTTGTGAGTAGTCCACGCCACGCCACGCCCACGCTGTCTCGCGGTCGCCCTGCCCCATCATTCCCATCAGAACCAGGGTCCCGCCGAGCAGCGGCAGCAGTATGTAGGGGCTCTTACCGGTGTAAGAGAGAACAAAGCTCAGCAGGATCCCACCAGGGAGCACGCCCAGGAGCGGACGCCCCGTACGCCGTACCACGAAACCAGCCCAGATGCTGATCAACCAGACGCCGAGCCCCCACACCAGAGCCATCCCAACGACATCGTAGATGGTCCCACCTGCCAGCAGATCCGCTAGCCAGAGGACAGTGCGGGTGATGAGCACGCCCATGTCGTTCCAGAGCTCCAGGGTGTGGTCAACGAGAGGCGCCCAGTCCGGCGTCACCGCTGTCCAGTACCAGATGAGGATCTCCCAGACAAACCGGGCAGCCGCCAGGCCGATATCGAGGAGACGCTGCCAGAGTACCCCCACCCTGACGAGGAGGTACTCGATGCCCAGCAGCACGCCGAGCAGAGCGGCGAACGCCGGCCGCATCGGGAGCGCGGCCAGCACCCACCCCAGACTCATCGCCACGACGGCCACAGTCAGAACCAGGCCCGCTTGAAGGCCCTCCACCGCACCAGCAAGCCCGCCTGCCATGCTCACCACGACTGCCACGAGCACGGCCCAGGCCACCAACAACCGGGGGGTGACGTTCACCTTCGGGGGCAGCCCCGGCCGGCGTCCATGCTCGAATCTCATGCCAGACTCCTCCAGGCAACGCTTTCATCCTGCTTGACCGCGATCGCCTTACCGGTGCCCAGGGCACGCCACTCGGTGTGGCCGCGCCGGCCAGGCCTTACCTCGGGCCGATCCAGCAGGTCCTTGGTGATGTCGTAACTGGTGACCCCCAGGTTGCGCAGGGCAATGCTCACGCCGCCCATGGAACCCGTTCCACCGAAGGAGACGGGGTCGAGAAGCATCACTGTAGGGATGACACCGCGACGGACAAAGCTCACCAGGGACTCGACCCAGGACGTGTCCTGGGATGGGGTTATCACGATCAAGCTGGCACGGCTGCCAATGCTGGGGGCCACGCGGGCCAGGACCTCTGCCAGAGGCCTCGAGCCTCGGGACACGAGGGCGAGCGACCGCAGGATCTCCCATCGCTGGCCCTCGCCCTCCGCGGGCGCCATCCACACGAGGTCCGCTCCCTGGGCCACGATGCCGACGGCACGGCGCGCCCTGACGCCACGGTCTGCCAACGATGCCGCCAGGATAATCCCGTGTTCGTCAGTCGCCTCGTCAGCCTCGCCGACCTGCACGTGCTCGTCCATATCGAGCAGGATCCACCAGTCGCCAGACGGGGTACTCTCGAACTGGCGCACGAACAGCTCGTTACGGCGCGCGGTGGTACGCCAGTGGACCCAACGCCGGCTATCTCCAGGGGCATACTCACGCACCGCCGAGGCGCTGACGGTCCGGTCCACGAGGTTCGACCGCGGCCGAGCCTCGCCCAGGCGTCCTCCCGGAGCGACATCGATGCTCGGTAAGGGAACGATGGGAGGCAACACCAGCAGCGGTAGCGACGCGGGGTAATCCAGTGTCACCGTGAAAACACCAAATGGATCTCCCGACACAATCTGCGTCGGACCCAGCGTAAATAAGCCACGCCGCAGACAGACCGCCTCGGTGTGCCAGCGGATGACATCACGAGCAGCGATCCCGGTGCCACGGCTGACCCAATATCCGGGCAGCGTCGATCGGTCGGCCACCTCGGCCCAGACCGCCGGCGCCCAGCCCTTGTTGTACACCGTGAAACGTTCTACCAGGCGGTCACCGACCTGAGCCCATCCGAAGCGCATCTGCCGCGTCAGGTCAAGGCCCCGCCCGAGCGACCGCGTCCAGAACCAGCTCAGGAGCAGAGCACCTGTCAGTCCAACGATGAGGATGCGCCATCCCCGGTAGGGTGCCAGGATCTGAGTCACGATCACAACCACCACCAAGACCGGAAGCAGCCCCATACGCAGGGACCACTTGGGCTTCAGAACTCTTGCCTCCCCCTGCCGATCTCCCACAACTCACCTCTTACCGAAGTTGCACAGACGAACCCCGCATCGGCCCAAGCAACCCCTAGGCGCCTCTCGCGCTTCGCGCCGGCTGCCGCACCGGCTCCGGCATCGGCAGCTGCTCTAGTATCGCCTCAAGCACCTGCTGCGGCTGGACGTTGCGCAGTCTGGCTGCCGGGCTGATGATCATGCGGTGCGCCAACACATAGGGAGCGATGAACTTCACATCATCGGGGAGCGCAAACTCGCGACCGAGCATCGCCGCGCGCGCCTGCGCAGTGCGGTAGAGCGTCAGGCTACCACGGGGACTCGCACCGAGGTAGACATCGGCATGCTGTCGTGTGTTCTGCACCAGACGCACGATGTACTCCTTCACCGCCGGCGAAACAAAGATCCCCTTGATCGCCTCCTGCGCAGACAGGAGCTCCTCAGCAGAGATGACCGGCTGCAGGTCCTCGACGGGATGGTGGTACTGCTGGCGATCCAGCACCTCGATTTCGTCGCGCAGCGACGGGTAGCCCAGATTGATGCGCATGAGAAACCGGTCGAGCTGCGCTTCGGGCAGGGAGTAGGTCCCCTCATACTCAATCGGGTTCTGTGTAGCCAACACCATGAAGGGCTCCGGCAGGACGTGGGTCACACCATCGACCGTGACCTGACGCTCCTCCATCGCCTCAAGCAACGCCGACTGCGTCTTCGGGGTGGCGCGGTTGATCTCGTCCACCAACACGATCTGGGACATGATCGGCCCTGGCTGGAACTCGAACTCGTGCGCCGACTGGTTGTAGATAGACACGCCCGTCACGTCGCTGGGAAGCAGGTCGGGCGTGAACTGGATCCTGCTGAAGCTACACCCCAACGACCGGGCCAGGCTTCTCGCCAGCATGGTCTTGCCGACGCCGGGCACATCCTCAATCAGCAGGTGTCCCCGGCTCAGCAGGCCGATGATGGCCAGCTGCACCACGGAGGATTTCCCGATGATGACATACTCGATGTTTGCCGCCAGCTTGCGACTGAAGTCCTGAACGTTGAGCATCTCCGCGTCTCCTTACTCGTACAGGGAACTGCCAGGCCCGAAATGGTGTCGATATGCTATTATAGCCAGTCATGGGCCAGCAGCCACCTGATATATCAGACAACTATAGCACAAAGTCTCGGCCGATTCCAGAGGCTCAGTCCGCGAATTCAGGCTCAAAGGCCACAGACTGGCGCGTGGAACAGGTGTGCGACCTACCCAACGGGCCAGCCTCGCTCCTCGTCTACACGGGAGCGCATGGTCCAGGCCCTGGGCACGAGGCTCTGTTCGATGCCGTGCGACACATCGATGGTGGCACGGTCTTCGTCGCGGGACCGGGAGGCGCCGCTTCGGCGCTCTGGGCGGCCCGATCGGGCGCCCACGTGATCGCCTGGAACGATAGCGCCGCCGAGCATCTGTCGACCGTGGATACGCTCCACGCGAATGGCATCGCTTCCTTCGAAGCACACAACACCCCGGACTTCGGCCCGCTACAGGCACATTCGGCTGACCTGGTCCTCCTGCACCTTCCCCGTGGCCGGGACCTGCAGGGGCAATTGCTCCGCGCCTGCGCCGCGGTCATACGACCCGGGGGCAGGGTGGCCTTCGTCGGTGCCAGGGATGAGGGCGTCAAGGCTGCCGTCGAGGAGGCGCGCCGCATCTTCGGCCTTGCCGCAGTGGTGAGCCGCAAGGGCAGCCACCACGCGGCCCTTGCCTCCGCAGGCGCGGACGCCCCTCCCTGTGGGCCGCCTTCGATACCCGAGTTGGTGTGGCACACATCCAACGTCGTCGTCGATGGCACAACGACCGCGCTCGTGAGCTGCGAAGGCGTCTTCGCGCGTGATCGCCTCGACGGCGGCGCCGCGGCTCTGATCAAGGCGATGGCGCTGCAGGCCGGCGCCGTCGTTCTGGACCTGGGATGTGGGACGGGGCTGGTGGGACTGGCAGCTCGGCGGCGCGGGGCGAGGATCATCGCCACGGACGTCTCGGCTCGCGCCGTCGCGTCAACCCACAGGACCCACCAGGCCAACGGCTTCGCGGATACGACGGTCCACCTCTGTATAGGCGCCACGCCGCTCCCCGCAGCGAGCGTGGACACCGTGTTGGCCAATCCACCCTTTCATCGTGGACATAGCGTCGACTTCGACGTCGCCAGGCTGTTCGTCCTGGAAGCTGCCCGGGTCCTGAGACCTGGCGGCGTCCTGTTCCTGGTCGCTAACGCTTTCCTGGCCTACCGACCCTGGCTAGCAGACTCCTTCGCCACCGTGACCGTCGCCGATCAGACGCCGCAATTCCGGGTTTGGCGCGCAGTACGCGGTTAGGGCACGCAACGGGTGCAGCCTCGCACAGGCCGCGGCATGGTGCGCAGCACTGCGGTGGACAAACTGGACACCCCCGCTATTATCACCATCCAGGGCGAAATCAGACGGTGGAGGAACCGATGGCGACACTTCAGGACCTGTTCTTCAACCCGGACGGCGTCGCGGTGATTGGGGCGAGCTCCGACCCAAGTAAGCTCAGCCACGGGGTCGTGCGGAATCTCAGGAACGGCGGTTACCCACGACCGATCTACCCCGTGAACCCGAAAGGTGGCGAGATCCTGGGACTCCCGGTCTACCCAGGTATTCTGGACGTTCCCGACCCGGTCGAGTTGGCCGTGATCATGATCCCGGCCCCGCTGGTGCCCGACGCCCTTAGCGAGTGTGGGCAGCGTGGCCTCAAGGCAGCCATCGTCATCACCGGTGGTTTCAGGGAGGCGGGGCCCGATGGGGCAGCGCTCGAACAGCACCTGAAGCAGATCGCCGACAGCTTTGGTATGCGCCTCATTGGTCCAAACTGCGTAGGCGTGATGGATGCGCATCTCCCTCTCGATACGACATTCATCACTGCCATGCCCCCAAAAGGTCATATCGGCTTCGTATCGCATTCCGGCGCGATCTGTGGCGGCACTGTCGATTGGGCACGCAGCATGGGGGTCGGCTTCAGTCGCATCGCCAGTCTCGGCAACCAGCTCGACGTGGACATCGCCGATGGCATCGCCATGATGCAAGAGGACCCCAACACCCGCGTGATCAGCGTCTATGCCGAGGGACTCCCCGACGGGCGCCGGTTCGTGGACGCCGCCGCCCGCGTCTACCGCCACAAGCCGATTGTCATGCTGAAGGCCGGGCTGACGACCTCGGGCACGCGCGCTGTCGCCTCGCACACCGGCGCGATGGCTGGTAACAAGCAGGCGTACCTTGCAGCGTGTCATCGTGCGGGCGTCCTCGTCGTCGACTCGCTCCAGGAGCAGAACGATGTCGCCCTTGCCCTGGCCACGCAGCCTCAACCGGCTGGCAACCGGGTTGCGCTTCTCACCAATGCGGGTGGACCCGCTGCCCTGGCTGCCGATGAGCTGGATCGATACGGCCTGGTGATGGCCAACCTGATGCCGGAGACGATCGCGCGACTGGCTGAGGTCACGCCGCGCGGTGCGCAGCTTGCCAACCCAGTCGATATGCTGGGGGGACCTGCCGCTGAGATGTACTTGAGCGCAGGCGAGGCTCTCCTGGCGGACCCCGGCGTCGACATGGTGATGGCAATCTTCGTACCCCAGGCCATCACACCCGTCGCCGACGTGGTCGCCAATGTGATCGCGATGGCCAAGGGCGCGACAAAGCCCGTCGTCTGCTGCCTCGTTGGGGGCGAGAGCGTCACGGAGTCGATCGTCACGCTCAACCAGGCAGGTGTGCCGTTCTACCAGGACCCCAACCGGGCCAGCCGAGCCCTCGCAGGGCTTACCCAGTATGCCCAACTGCGCGCACGTACCCTCGAAGCACCCGCCCCCCCAGATGGGATTGACGCTGGCCGGGCTCACGCTGTCCTGAGGCATCATTGGGCGGAAGCGGGAGCAGGCTTCCTCGATGGCGCAGAGTCCGCCGAGGTCGTGGCGGCGTACGGGATCCGTGTGCCGCGCGCGGCTATCGCGAGGTCAGCTGATGAGGCCGTTGCCCTGGCGTCGGAATTGGGCTATCCACTGGCGATGAAAGTCCATGCGCCCGAGGTCATCCACAAAGCCGATGTTGGGGGCGTCAGGCTCGGCCTCCGGGACGACGACGCCGTGCGAGCCGCATTCGCCGCGATGGTTGCCGGCCACCCCGACTGGCACGTTATGCTCCAGCAGATGGTACCCGCAGGGCACGAGATGATCGTGGGCGTTCAGGCAGATCCGCAGTTCGGCCCTGTATTGATGGCCGGCCTGGGCGGCACGCTGGTTGAGGTGTTGCACGACGCTGCTTTCAGGTTAGCGCCGCTGAGTAGCGGAGACGCGCTGGCGATGATCTCAGAGACGGCAGCGGGGCGCATTTTGCAGGGAGTGCGAGGCGCAGAGCCGGGTGACAGCCGCGCCCTGGTCGATGCCATCCTCCGGATTGGCCAACTGGCCCACGACTTCCCGTGCATCTCCGAGCTTGATGTCAACCCGCTCATGGTGGGCGAGGAGGGCACAGGCGCATGGGCCGTCGACGTGCGCATCGCGCTAGCGACGGAACCGGACTAAGAAGAAGCGCCAGGCACTGCAGAGGTCTTCGCTGCCGGGGACTGCGAAAAGTCCCCGGCACGGGGATAGTGTTAGTGGGTTACGCCGTTAATCGGCTCCCAGCACTCGCACGCCGTCAGCGTCTCTCCGGCCTTCTCGAGCGTTCCCTCATACTGCTCAGTTCCGGCAATAGGTACCCAGCCAGAGAGCGACATCGGCCAGTTCGGGTCATCCGCTGCGATCCAGACGCCGTTGACCCGGCGTGCCAGGTGCAGGTGAGAGGCGTCCGAAACGCCGCCCTCACACGAGGGGTGCCCGATCGGATCACCGACCTTCACCTCCTCCCCAACCGCTACCCGGCCATCGCCCGCGATATGCATGTAGAGGACCACCCACCCAGTCCCCGCAAACCCGTCTCCATCGAGATCCTGGAGAACCATGCCGCCGTCGCTGGCGATAATGAGACCGTCGGCGGCTGCCGTGACCCAGCGCTGGCTGATCGCGCACCCGATATTGCGCTCATCGGAGACGAAGTCGACAGCCGAAAGGGCACCAAGCGTTCCCCACCCCACGTGCGGCCCGCCGGTATAGTACCATGTCTCACCTGAAGCCCACGGCAACGTCAACTCCGGCGCCTGCTCACGGGCCGATAGCAGGGGTTCTACGGCATAGTCGCCGGGATCGCCGAACAGCTCACGGTAGACGCTGGCGAAGCGTTCGACGTCGGAGAGGAACGATTCGTAGTCTGGAGCGGTATCCGCCAGTACCTTCTGCACCGCAGCGGTGCCCGCGTTGAGCCCCGCGGCATACTGGATGAACGAGGTGTCCTGCGTCTGGATGAGCCAGAGATCGTCGAGGTACCAGCCGTAGAAGCCCGTGTTGAGCGCATTGGCGGCCTGGCACAGCTGCATGTAGAGCCCATTCCAGTAGGTGGCCCGGTTGTAGCCCAGGGGATACGTCTGCTGCGCCGGTCCCGGTGCCGGGTTGGATAACCAGCCACCGCGGAGCTCCAACAAGGCAAGCAACACCCGCGGTCCAACGCTGTACTGCTGTGATGCGAGCTGGATGATCTCCGCCCCGCTCATCTCACGCCCGTTGACGACTTCAGCATACTGGGCAAACAGCCCGGGATGGCCTTGGACTTGCGCGCTTACGTCGAAGTCCGCATAGCCGGGGCCATAGACCACCTCGCTATCCGGCACCAGGATCGACTCGGGTCCCGTGTACTCCGACGCCGTCGACACCATCAGTGTCTGTCCCACGACCAGTTGATCAGGGTTGGCCAGGCCATTCAGCGCGATCAGCGATTCTGTCGTCGTCCCGTAGGCAACCGCGATCCGCAGAAGGGTGTCGCCGGGA